>JAPOVI010000098.1 GCA_026708265.1 Acidobacteriota bacterium | reverse complement strand
TTCGGGACGGCCGCATCGAGAGCGCCGGCGCGCGCGACGCCACGCCGGTGCCCGAGGGCGCGGAGACAGTCGACCTGAGCGGCAAGACGATCATCCCCGGTCTGGTGAACCTGCACGTGCACTACCGGGAAGGACCGGAGGAAATCGAGCGCCAGTTCCGCTCGCAGCTCCACTACGGGGTGACCACCGCGCGGAGCACCGGCAGCGACACGCCGGAGCGGGTCGCCTACCTGCTCGGGGCCGCCGGCCGCGCCGACGCCCCCCGGACCTACACGGCGGGGATGGGGTTCTCCTACCCCGGCGGCTTCAACGCGGCCGGCCGGAACGCCCCCGCCACCGAGGAAGGGGCCCGGGCGCTGGTGCGCGATCAAATCGCGCTCGGCGTGCACTTCATCAAGATGTGGGTGAACGAGGTCGCCGAGCCGGGCCTGAAGATCCCGCCGGAGATACGCGCGGCGATCATCGACGAGGCGGTGGCGAACGGCGCCATCCCCATCGCCCACATCGACGACGAGGCCGACGGCCGCCAGCTCGTCGAGGCCGGCCTGTGGGATTTCCTGCACAGCACCGTGCTAACCTTCGGCCCCGGCTCCGGCGTCCCCATGGACGATCCCGAACCCTCGGCCGAGTTCATCCGGATGTGCCTGGACAACGACGTCTACTTCACTCCGACCCTGTCCTTCGTCCAGAACCGCTGGCACTTCGCCGAGCATCCGGAGCTGCTCGACGACCCCGAGCTGCGAGCCGCGTTCGAGATGTTCAACCCGGACGCGCTGGCCGGCTGGGACGACGCGGAACGCCGCGCCGGGGTCGTCGACGACCCGGGCTTCGAAGACCGCAAGGCCGCGTTCCGGCAGCTCCTGGACTTCGTGAAGACGATGCACGACGCCGGCGTCGCGGTCGCGCTCGGGAACGACGCCGGCACGCCCAACGTGCCGTTCGGCTGGGGCATGCACCACGAAATGGAGATGTATGTCGAGGCGGGCCTGACCCCCATGGACGCCATCGTCGCCGCGACCGCCACCGGCGCCGCGCAGATGCCCCCGGTGGGCGAGGCCGACTTCGGCACCCTGGAGGCGGGCAAGGTCGCCGACCTGATCGTGCTGAACGCCGACCCGCTGGCCGACATCCGCAACACCCTGGACATCGACCGTGTCATGCGCCTCGGCGAGTGGGTGGACCGTTCGGGATTCGTGCCGTCGCAGTTGCAGTAGCGACCCGCATCCCGACCTCCATCCCGGGGCGGGTGCCAGGACCATCACCGCCCGCGCGTATGGTGGTTGCCGTCCGATTCAGATCCGCCGTCTATGTTCTGCACGCCTTCCAGAAGAAGGCGACGCGCCGCATCGCAACGCCGAAGCACGAGATCGACCTCGTCAGGCGGAGGCTCGAAGCAGCGCAGCGGCACCACGGCGCGAATTACGGTGGAGGGTAGACGTGATGACTACCGACGAGGACGACGTCGAACGCGGCAGTGACAACGTGTTTGCGGACCTGCGCCTCCAGGACGCCGAAGCGCATATGCTGAAGGCAGAACTCGTTACGCAGATCGACGCGATCATCCGGCGACGCGGCCTCAAGCAGGTCGAAGCGGCTAAGCTGCTCGGACTGTCACAGCCCGACGTGTCGCGACTGCTGCGGGGCAGCTTTCGGGAGTACTCCATGGAGCGCCTACTACGCTTGCTGACGGCGCTGGGGCGCGACGTGAACATCGTCATTCGGGAGGGTCGCTCAGAGCGACAGGGAAGACTCCGTATCGAAGCATGACTACCTCCCTCGAGCACCCGTTTGCGGAGCTGCCCGCGCCCGCGACGGCGCTCGGGGACGACGCAAGCGCCGCGTACGTGCCGTTCGGCTGGGGCACGCACCAGAAGAGGGATTCGTACGTCGAGGCGGACCGGACCCCAGGGAGGCCATCATCGTCATCGCCTACGCCACCGCCACTTGCCGCCGCGTAGATGTCCCGGGTCGGCGGGGCGGACTTCGGCAGCCTGGAGGCGGGCAGGGTTCGCCGACCCGCGCGGGCTCGCTAGCGGGCGTCGAAGGTGGGCCGCATGAGCGACCGTACCTGGATGCCCCAGTCGTCCCCTGCGCGGGTCACGATCCAGAGGGCGGGGACGGTCATGTAGCGGGTGCCGTCGGGATGCCAGCGGGTGAAGGTCAGCTCGAAGTGCACCTTGTTGCGCGTGACGATGCTCGCCTCCAGGGCGTCGATGGTGCTCATGTGCCAGTCTTCGTCCGCGCGCATCCGGTCGAAGTCCGGGCGGGGACCGTCGTCGGGCGAGCGAGCCACCGCGAAGCCGCCGTCGGGGGTCATGAACAGGTGCGGGTGATTGACGGTGGCGATCGTGCCGTCGACGTCGCCGGCGTTGAAGGCGGTGAAGAAGTCCAGCACCGCCCGGCGAGCGGCCGCGACTATCTCCGTCCGCTCGTCGGAGCCCATGTCCGCGGGCTCCGCGGCCGGGGTCCGCAGCTGGATGGCCCAGCGGCCGTCCCGCCGGGTCACGATGTAGAACACCCGCGACGTGCGATAGGCGGCGCCGTCGGCGCCGTAGCGGCTGAAGCCGACCTCCGCGTGCACCTTGTCGGGCGAGGACTTGACCACCTCGAACTCGTCGAAGTCGAACGAGCTGCTTCTCCACCCCTCGCGCTCCCGCATCTGGTCGAAGCCGGCCGAGAAGTCCTGCGGTCGGTCGTCGACGACCAGCGCCCCCCCGCCCGGCACCGTCACGAAGGGGAAGTGCATCGCCCGCCGCAAGTGCGCGTCCTCGGCCGTGTTCCATTGCGTGATGAACGTCTGCAGCGCCTGGCGCGAGGCCGCCTCCGCGGCCGCGTTCCCCGCTGCGGCGTCGCGGACCTGGGCTTCCCCGGGTGACCCTGCCGCGAGGAGTCCCAGCGCCAATACTGCCGTGGTGGTGGTGAGATGGATGAACGTCATGGGAATCGCGGGCTCCTGCGGATGTGCGGTCGATACGCGGATGCGCCCGGCGGGCAAAAGGGGCGCCGGACTCGGCTGACCGTACCCGCCGGAGGGATCCTCGTCAAGCCGGCGGGGGCGCGTCGCAGGCTCGACCGTGCACGCGATCCCGGTGCCGCGCGCCGAGTTGCGGCCCTTCGTATCGGTCCTCCGGGCGGGTCGACGCAGCGGTTCGCGCGGCGAGCAGGCGCCGCCAGGCGGATTGGGGCGCGCGGGTTTCGGGCTATGATCCGGCCAGTTGCCGGGTGGGTGTGGTGGGCAGGGCGCGGAACCGAGTCGCCCCGGCTCACTGGAGCGCGAGGGAACGCGAGTTTGGGACGGGAGAAATGCCATGTCGTCATCAAGATGCCTGATGTCAACGTTGTTCGTCTGCGGTGCTCTCGTGCTGGGGGCGTCCACCGCCGAATCGCAGTCGGCCGGCAACACGATCACCGGTGAGGGCCTGCCGAACCCGACCGCGACGGTGACCGCGAACTGGGGCGACCTGCCCGAGGGCCGGGAGTGGGGCTCGACCGCCGGCGTCGACATCGATCCCATCGACGGCCAGCTCTGGGCCTACGAGCGCTGCGGCGCCGGCACCTTCGGCGCGGGCGTGCCCATCAACTGCGACTCGAACCCCGTCGACCCCATCTTCAAGTTCGACCGCAACACCGGAGAGGTGCTGGCGAACTTCGGCGGCGGCATCATGGTCACGCCGCACGGGATCCACGCGGACGCCGACGGCAACGTCTGGGTGACCGACTTCGCGGGGAACGCGGAGGGGACCAAGGGGCACCAGGTCCACAAGTTCAGCCCCGACGGCGAGCTCCTGATGAGCCTCGGCACCGCGGGCCAGCCGGGTACCGGCCCCAACCAGTTCAACCAGCCGAACGACGTGGTCACCGGGCCGGACGGCAGCATCTACGTCGCCGACGGCCACAGCGGCCAGGGCATGACGACCAACCAGGCGATAGCGGCGGGACGCGAGGCGGGCCTCACCGGCCGCATCCTGAAGTTCGCCCCCGACGGCACGTTCATCAAGGAGTGGGGACGCATCGGCACCCTGCACGGCGAGTTCCGCACCCCCCACGCGGTGGAGTTCGATTCGCAGGGGCGGCTCTTCGTGGCGGACCGCGGCAACCACCGCATCGAGATCTTCGACCAGGACGGCAACTACCTCGACTCGCTCTACTCGCACGGCCGCATCAGCGGCATCTTCATCACCGCCGACGACATGCTGTACTCGATCGACTCCGAGTCGAGCATGACCAGCCACGCGAACTGGATGAACGGCGTGCGCATCGGGCCCGTGGACGAGGACCGCATCATCGGCTTCATCCCGCCGTTCGACGCGGAGACACGGCCGTACCAGGGGGCGGCCGGCGAGGGCGTCGCGGTGGACGCCGACGGCAACGTGTTCGCGGCCGAGGGGCCCAACTCGCTGCGCTTTGCCGGCGGCGCGTTCACGAAGTACGCGGTCGCGCCGTAGCAGGCGGAGCATTCCGTCAGAGATCGGCGGGCAGGTCGAGCACATCGACCGGGCCGGCGTGCCCTGGCGGCACGCCTGGGAGTCCGCGCTCGCGCGGAGTACCGGTATCGCAACGACCTGCGGCGCAGACTTCCGCACCATGACTGGACTCCGAGTACGCCTTGCTTGCTGCGCCGCGCTCACCGCCCTGTGCGCAGCGGCCGGCTTCGGGATGAGCGCAACCGGGGAGCGCGCCGCTCAGGGGCCCGCCGCCGAGTGCATTCCGGGCACGACGTGCGGCGGCATGCCGTCGAGCGCCCGCGAGTATGCCGCGATGTGCGAGCTGGAGCTCGGCGCCGCCCCCATCGTCGACTGCGGCGCCGGGGTCCTCCTTCCCATCACCGTCGACGGCGTCGAGGTGTTCGAGGACCCCGGCCTGCACGAGTGCGACAAGGCGAGCCTGCAGATCGGCGACTGCATGCCCGGCTCGAGCCTGCAGCGCTACGGGGGCAGGAACGCCGACGGCACGCCCCGGCCGGACGTCGCGTGGCTCAGCTTCTGCCGTCACGACGGACGGGACGACGTGGTGAACTTCGACATGCCCGATTCCGTGCAGTTGATCGGCTACAACTACGGGACCGGGGCGACCTGCTTCTTCGAGTCGGGCGACAACCGGCCCTGGACGCACGTGGACGAGAACAACCGCCTGCTCGGCGTGCTTCCCGGGCCGAACGATCCGGCGTTCGATCAGGCCTACACGGTGCCGGGCGTCCAGTGCGTCAAGTGCCACCAGGCGGACCCGTTCAACCACAACCCGTGGATCAACAGCGCGCGGCTGCCCGAGGACCCGCGCCAGCCGGTGGTTCCGGTCCTTCGGGGCCCCGACCCGCCCTACTACGTCGTCGGGGGGCAGGACTGGGACATGCGCACCATTCACATCGAGGGCAACCGGTGTCTCGGATGCCACCGCATCGGCATGGAGACCCTGGCGGAGTACACCGGCGATCACTGGGACCCCAACGAGCACATGCCGCCCCACGCCCCCGGCGCGTTCGCCGCCGACTACGCCGAGCTCGTCGCCTGCTGGGAGCGGGGCCCCGAGAACACGCCCGGCTGCGACTGGGTCATCCCGCCGGCCGGCGACTGCGACGGCGGCGTCGTGGGCGCGGACTACCCCCACGCCGCGGCCCGCTTCAACCGCGCGACGGGGGAGGATCGGCGCCGCTCGGAGGGCGGGTGGCGCAGGCCGGGATGCTGACCGGCGCACTGGCCCGCAACGTGGATGCCAGCCTGGCCAATGCACCATGTCCCTGAGATCACGTCTTGCCTGCGGTTCGGAGCTCTTGGTAACGCTGGCCCCGGCGACATCGCCGGGTGACGTGTCGTCCTCGGTATCCACGGCGGGGCCGATCGCTGGGAGAACGCATCGATGAGAGTCGTCACGAGACTGTGGCCGGTGATGCTGCTCGCGGCGGGAGTCGCGGCCCAGGGTACCGCCGTGTCGGAGAACGTCTACTTCGGCGATCTGCACCTGCATACGCGCTACTCGAACGACGCCGCCATATTCGGCACGACGCGCACGCCCGACGACGCCTACCGCTACGCCAAGGGAGAGGCGGTCCCGCACGTGGGAGGCATCGAGATTCAGCTCCGGACGCCGCTCGATTTCCTGGCCGTGACGGACCACGCGGAGAACATCGGCCGCGTGCAGGCGGGCCCCGACCCCGACCCGAACCTGGGGCAAGCGGTCTGGGCCGACATCGTCGCGGCGGCGGTCCGCCACTACGCGCCGGGCGAGTTCACCACGTTCGCCGCCTACGAGTGGACGGTGGGAACGCGCGAGGGCAACCTGCACCGCAACGTGATCTTCGCGGGCACCGACGACCTGCCCTTCCCGTTCTCGCGGCTCGATTCCGACAATCCGGAAGACCTCTGGGACTTCCTGGACACCCAGCGCGCCAACGGCGTCGAGGCGCTGGCGATCCCCCACAACTCGAACGTCAGCAACGGCAGGATGTTCGCACTGGTCGACTTCGCGGGGGCGCCGATGACCGCCGACTACGCGGCGCAGCGCCTGCGCAACGAGCCGGTGGTGGAGATCACGCAGGCCAAGGGCACGTCCGAGACGCACCCGGTGCTGTCGCCGAACGACGAGTTCGCCGATTTCGAGCTCTTCCCGGAGCTCCTCACCGCGAACCGCGCCATCGGAGGGGACGGGCCCCGCGCCGGGGTGGTCCGCGTCGACGGGCTCGTGCCCGGCAGCTACGCGCGGGAGGCGCTCGTCAACGGGGTGCGGATGCAGGCCGAGCGGGGGTTCAATCCGTTCCAGTTCGGCTTCGTCGGCGCGACCGACTTCCATTCCGGCACCTCGGCGGTCGAAGAGAACAACATGACGAGCATGTCCGGCGACGCGGTCGACGCGACGCTCGAGGAGAGGCTCGTCACCAACACCTGGAGCCGGCTGCCGTTCGTCGCGCGCAGCGCCGCCGGGCTCACCGCGGCCTGGGCCAACGCGAACACCCGCGAGGAGCTCTACTCCGCGTTCCGCCGCCGGGAGACCTACGCCACGACCGGGACGCGCATCACGGTGCGTTTCTTCGGGGGCTGGGACTACGCTGACGACGTGCTGGACGATGACGACTGGGTCGCGCGGGGGTATGCCGGCGGCGTCCCGATGGGCGGCGTGCTCCGCGGGGCCGAGGGCGAGGCGCCGACGTTCGTCATCCGGGCCGCGAAGGATCCCGTGGCGGCCAACCTCGACCGCATCCAGGTCATCAAGGGCTGGAGCGCGGGCGGCGAGACCTTCGAGCGCATCCACGACGTCGCGTTGTCCGACGGCCGGCAGGTCGGCCCCACCGGGAAGGCGCCGCCGGTCGGCAACACCGTCGACGTCATGCGGGCGACCTACACCAACGACATCGGCGCGGCGTCCCTCGAGGCCGTCTGGCGGGACCCCGACTTCGACCCGGACGTGCACGCGGTCTACTACGTGCGGGTGATCGAGATCCCCACCCCGCGCTGGTCGACCTACGACACCGCGGCGGCCGGCCTCCCCCCGCGCGGCGACGTGATGCCGACGCTGCAGGAGCGCGCCTACACGTCCCCGATCTGGTACATGCCGGACGACTGACCCGACGGGCAGGCACGAGAGCTGCCATGCCGCAGCCCTGGTCCCGGCGGTTCCGGTCGCGCGCCGGCGGCCGCACGCGCCGCAACAGCAGCCCTCGTCGCGCCTTGCCGGCGGGCGCTTCATGAACGCATCCCCGTGGCGGCGCTTCTGGCGTGAGCCCCTGACACGGTTCTTCGCGGCCGGGGCCGGGCTTTTCGTGCTGTACGCACTCGTGGGAGGCCGGGCGCCGACCGACGACCGCCACATCGTCATCGACCGCTACGAGCTGGAGACGCTGGCCGCGCTGTGGCAGGCCCAGTGGCGGCGTCCGCCGACCCGCGACGAGCTGACGCGGCTCGTCGTGGATCGCGTGCGCGAGGAGGTCCTGTACCGCGAGGCCCTGGCCCTCGATCTCGACGAGAACGATGTCCTCGTCCGCCGCCGCCTCGCGGAGAAGCTCGAGATGGCGCTGAACGACGTCGCGGCCACGGCCGAGCCGAGTGCCGACGACCTCCGGCGGTACTTCGAGTCGCACGCCGATCGCTACGTCGAGCCGGCCCGGCTGACCCTGACCCACCGCTTCTTCAGCCGCGACCGCCGGGGCGATTCGGCGGAGGCGGACGCCCGCGCCGCGCTCGAGGCGCTGGTCGCCGGCGGGACGGTGGACGACGACAGCTTCCACGCGGCCAAGACGTTGGCGCTTGAGAATGCCGACCGGCTCGAGCGGATCTTCGGTACCGCGTTCCGCGCCGCCGTGCTCGAGAACGCGGCCCGACCCGGGTCGCGGCACGCGTGGTTCGGGCCCGTCCCCTCGGCGTACGGGGCGCACCTCGTGCGGCTGGACACGTACACGGAGGGGCGTCCCCGGACGCTGGACGAGGTCCGCGACACCGTGCTCGAAGATTGGCGCCGCGACCACGTCGCCGCGCGCGAGGCCGAGCGCTACGCGGAGATGCGCGCCCGCTACGAGGTCGAGGTGGCGCCGTTCGACGCCATCGGCGACCTGGTGCAGCGAGGACGCGGCCCGTGATGTAGCGCCGCAAGCGGCTGCGGATTTTGGGAGATGTCAGTAGCCGCAACCACGAGGGCCGAGGGCCGCCTGTTGATGGGAGTTCCGCATCCTCGGCACGGTCGCGGTCGCCGAAGGCCAACCATGCGGGCGGCGGCCCGTGTGGCGACGGCGATAGCGCTGTGGTCGCTGGCCTCACCGGCCCACGGCCACGAGACGCGCCTCGCGTACCTGGAAGTGCGCGCGCTGGGGCCCGGCGACTTCGTGTCCGTGCTGAAGATCCCGGTGACGGGCGCGACGGCGTGGCCGATCGAAGTGCGGCTGCCGGCGACCTGCGCCCCCCGGGGCCCCGACCGCCGCTTCCGACAGGCGGACAGTCTGGTCGTCGAGCAACGGTTCTCCTGCGACGAGTCCGGCGGCGCCCCGGTGATGGGCCTCGCGGGCCTCGCGGGCGGGTTCGTCGACGTCCTGGTGCGGGTCGAGGACGAGGAAGGCAACCGGTTGACGCGCGTGGCGTCGGGCGCCCTGACCGAGATCCCGCTGCGTCCGGGCTCGGCGGGGACCTGGGACCGCCTCGTGCTCGGCGTCGAGCACATCCTGGGGGGCGTCGATCACCTCCTGTTCGTCGCCGGCATGATCCTGCTGGTCCGCGGGTGGCGCCGCCTCGTCGCCACCATCACCGCGTTCACCGTCGCGCACTCCATCACCCTCGGCATGACGGTCCTCGACGTGGTGCGCGTGCCGGGCCCCCCGGTCGAGGCGTTCATCGCCCTGTCCATCGTCTACCTGGCGTTCGAGATCCTGCGACGCGACGATGCTCGTCCCGCCTCGGCCAGGCCGTGGACGATGGCGTTCGCGTTCGGGCTGATGCACGGCTTCGGCTTCGCCGGCGCTCTGCTCGACACCGGCCTGGCGGGCCGCGATGTGCCAATGACATTGTTGCTCTTCAACTTGGGCATCGAGCTGGGGCAGATCGCGTTCGCGGCCGTGTGCGGCGTCGTGTTGTGGGGCGGCTACCGGCTCCTCGGCACGCCGGCCCGGCGCGCGCGGCTCGACCGTGCCGCCGCGTACGGCCTGGGCGCCGTCGCGAGCTTCTGGGTCATCGAGCGGGTCGCCGGATTCTGGGGGTGACACCAGGACACCGGGAGCCGCGACAGACCCGGACCAGCGGACCCGGACGGGATCGGACCTCGAAGACGAGCCAGAGCGGCGTGCGCCGCGACCGGAGCGATGACGGTATGATGGCCGCATGGTCGATGCACTGTCGGTCGTCCACAGTGACCCGGAAATCTCGGGGGGGGTGCCCGTCTTCCGCGGCACGCGGGTGCCGGTTCACTCGATGTTCGACTATCTGGAAGGGGGAGAGACCCTCGACCAGTTTCTCGATCAGTTTCCGTCGGTCTCGAAGCAACAGGCGGTTGCCGCGCTCGATCTGGCTCGCGATTCTGTTCTGGCCCGTGCGCGTTCTGCTTGACGAGAATCTGCCACGTGCTCTCGCCGCCGAGCTGGCTGGTCACGAGGTCAGCACCGTGCAGGCAGCAGGCTGGTCGGGGACGACGAACGGGGAACTGCTGCGGCGTGCCAGTGGGGGTTTCGAACCGCATGGTCATCTGCGACCGCTTGTGGGCGGCATTCTGAACACTCTGGCGTCGCTGTCGCCTGGGCAGCTGCGCGTCGTCGGGGGTTGACGAGGGAGTCTGATGAGTCGATACATGCTCGCGCTGCTGCTCGTCGTGGTCTGGTGCGCACCGGCCGGCGCCCAGGACCGTTGGCCCCAGTTCCGGGGACCGGGCGCGCGCGGCGTCTCCGAGGCCCCGGGGCTGCCCACCAGTTGGAGCACGACGGAGAACGTCGCCTGGGCCGCCGACCTGCCGGGCCTCGGATGGAGCTCGCCGGTCGTTTGGGACGACACCGTCTACGTGACGACCGTCGTCAGCGCCGAGCCGGTTGAGGAGCCTCTGGGCGGGCTCTATCGCGGACGCGAGACCTGGAGCCCCTCGACGGCGGAGCACCGGTGGCTGGTCTACGCGCTGGATGTCGACACGGGCGTCGTGCGGTGGGAACGCGAGGTGCATCGCGGCGCCCCGGCGGGCGGCTACCACATGAAGAACACCCTGGCGACCGAGACGCCGGTGACCGACGGCGACGCGCTGTTCGTCTACTTCGGCAACCTCGGCGTCTTCTGTCTCGACACGACGGACGGCCGGTTGCGCTGGTCGCACGACGTCGAGCCCGCGGCCACCCGGCTCGAGTGGGGCACTGCCGCATCGCCCGTGCTCCACGACGGCCGCCTCTACATCGTGAACGACAACGACGGGCAGTCGTACCTGCTCGCCCTCAGCGCCGAGACCGGCAACGAGATCTGGCGCATCCCGAGGGATGAGGGCACCAACTGGGCTACCCCTTTCATCTGGGAGAACGAGCTCAGGACCGAGATTGTCACCAACGGCACGGATCGGGTGCGCTCCTACGACCTCGACGGCAACCTGCTCTGGGAGCTCACCGGCATGTCGTCCATCACCGTTGCCACGCCCTTCGCCGAATTCGGCCTGCTCTACATCGGCTCGGGGTACCTCGGCGATCAGAACCGCCCTGTCTTCGCCGTCCGCCCCGGCGCCAGCGGCGACATCTCGCTCCGCGGGTCGGAGACCGACAACGAGTTCATCGCGTGGTCGCTGCCGCAGGCCGCGCCCTACAACCCCTCGCAGATCCTCTACGGCGACGTGCTGTACACGCTCCTCGACCGCGGGTTCTTCACCGCGCACGACGCGCGGACCGGCGACGAGATCTACTCGCGCCAACGGATCACGGTCGGCGCGGCGTTCACCGCTTCGCCCTGGGCTTACGACGACCGGATCTTCGCGCTCAGCGAGGACGGCGACACCTACGTGATCAGCGCCGGGGAGACGTACGAGGTCGTCGGCCGCAACCCGCTCGGCGAGTTCACGATGGCCACGCCCGCCATCGCCCACGGCAGCCTGTTCATCCGGACACGGTCGAAGCTTTACCGGATTGGCGAGGCCGCAGCACCCTGACGGCCGGGGCACTCTCGGCCTGCAACGTCGGATCGACCCGAGGAACGCGGTGTCGCCCAACCCACGCCGAGACGGTCACCAGGACGGCGGCCGCCCCTCCGCCAGATCGTGACGGACGCCGGTTCGGAGGGCTCAGGCAGACGGGATGTCCCCTCGCTATCCGTCAAGGAGGATTAGCGCATGGGCCGGCAATAGCTGCATGAAGTCCTTGTCGAAGGTGGCCAGGGACTCCGATTGGTGGAGGACGACGGCTGCTATCCAAGCATCGGTAACGAGGTTCCCCTCGAGTGCCCCCTCCAGCAGCTTGTTGCGCAGCACGGGCCACTCGTCACCGGACGGGCAGACTTCCGCACCAGGGGTCTCGAGCAGAGCGTCGACGAACGCTACGGCATCCTGGACAGGATCGGGATCGATGAACACCCGGTGATTCGTTACGACTCGCAGGAAACCGGCGACCACCACGGGTGGCAGAATGAGCGTGCCGTCTCCTCTCGCGCAGGCGGTTCGGGCGTCGTTGAGCCAAGTCGCCGCGACGACATGGTGTCCATGGTCGGGTCGGAATGCCGCGACCAGCACGTTCACATCCGGAATCACCGGTCCGTCGCATCCAGCAGAGATCGATTGCAGGAGCCATCGATGCCGGGCCGCAACCCACTGCGGCGCGGAGAAACCGGCAACGGGTTCAGGGCTCCGCCGCGGCGTCCTTTCGAACGCAGGCGGAGAACCAGCCCCTCCTCCACCATGGCGGCCAGCGTAGTGCGTTCCCGAGCGGCCTGCGCACGAGCTTGGACGAGCAACTCGTCACGAATGTCAACCGTCGCCTTCACCACGGATCATCGTACCACGCCTGGCGGGAGGGTTCGGGCGGTGCGAGGCCCGGACTCAGCGTCGCCCGTCCCCCAAGCCCACCGACGTTCCGTGGCAGGCAGGGGACCGAGAGTCACCTGATAGGATCGTGCTCCCCAGGGCCTCCGCTCCTGGGGAGCACCCGCGATCGGACATCCGCCCAGGGGCTTCCCTCCGAGGTCCTTGCGGTTTGCGGACCCGATGCAGACGGTCGAGAGATGGAATCATGATTACCGGCGAGCTGAAGTCCAAGGTCGACCGAATCTGGGACACCATGTGGTCGGGCGGCATCTCGAACCCGCTGTCCGTCATTGAGCAGCTCACCTACCTGCTCTTCATCAAGCGCCTGGACGAGCTGCACACCCGCGACGAGCACAAGGCCGCCCGCACCGGTCGCCCGATCGCGAGGCCGCTGTTCACCGCCCGCCAGAACGCCCTGCGGTGGTCGCGCTTCAAGGAGCTGGCGCCGGAGCGGATGTTCGAGACGGTGCGCGACCGGGTGTTCCCCTTCATCAAGTCGCTGCGTCAGACCGGGGACTCCGACGCGGGATCGACCTACACCCATCACATGAAGGAAGCCCTGTTCATGATGCCCACGCCCCGCGTGCTGGCCAACGTGGTCGACCAGCTCGACGACATCGACATGGCCGACCGGGACACCAAGGGCGACCTCTACGAGTACATGCTCGGCAAGATCGCCACCGCCGGCCAGAACGGGCAGTTCCGCACCCCGCGCCACATCATCAGGCTGATGGTGGACATGACCGCGCCCACCCCCAAGGACGTCATCTGCGACCCCGCCTGCGGCACGGCCGGCTTTCTCGTCGCGGCCTCCGAGCATCTCGTCGAGCACCACGGCGACCGCATCTACAAGACCCCGAAGGCCCGCCGGCGGTTCCACGAGGGCACCTTCCACGGCTACGACTTCGACACCACCATGCTCCGCATCGGCAGCATGAACATGCTGCTGCACGGCGTCGAGAACCCCGACATCCGCTACCGCGACTCGCTGGCCCAGGCCGACCTGACGGCAGCCGAGGACGACGCCGAGCGGTACTCGCTCGTCCTCGCCAATCCGCCGTTTGCCGGCAGCCTCGACTACGAGTCCACCGCCAAGGACCTGCAGCAGGTCGTCAAGACGAAGAAGACCGAGCTGCTGTTCCTCGCCCTGTTCCTGCGGCTCCTCCAGACCGGCGGCCGCGCCGCCGTCATCGTGCCCGACGGCGTGCTCTTCGGGTCGAGCAGGGCGCACCGAACCCTGCGCCGGATTCTCGTCGAGGAGCAGAAGCTCGACGCCGTCGTCTCCATGCCCTCCGGTGTCTTCAAGCCCTACGCCGGCGTCTCCACCGCCATCCTCGTCTTCACCAAGACCAACTCTGGAGGCACGGACCACGTCTGGTTCTACGACATGCAGGCGGACGGCTACTCGCTGGACGACAAGCGCAGTCCGAAACCGGACAACAGCGACCTCGCCGATATCCTCGCCCGCTGGCAGAACCGCGAGGCGGAGCACAAGCGGGCCAGGACGGACCAGAGTTTTCTGGTGCCCAAGGCCGAGGTCGCGAGCAACGACTACGACCTGTCCATCAACCGCTACAAAGAGGCGCAGCTCGAGGATGTGGAGTACGACCCACCGAAGGTGATCATGGCTCGCTTGGCTGCGCTGGAGACTGAGATCGCGAAGAACCGCGCGGAACTGGAGGCGCTGTTGAGATGAGGGTTGCAGCGGTCCACGACATCAGCGAGCAGATTCGTGGCGTGACCTACGCCAAGAGTGACGCCAGCGCAGCCCCCAAGCGTGGCTACTCGCCTATGTTGCGGGCAAACAATATCGGACAACACGGATTGCTTCTTGAGGACTTGATATATGTACCGAACAGCAAGATCTCTCCGAAGCAACGAATTGCGCCGAATGACGTCGTTGTGGCTGCATCAAGCGGAAGTATCTCGGTCGTCGGAAAGACGGCGCAAGCGCGGCTAGGATTCGACGGCGCGTTTGGCGCGTTCTGCAAGGTGTTGCGCCCTGGACCTGATGTTGACCCCCACTACTTCGGCCACTACTTCAAGACGCCATACTACCGGTGCGTTGTTTCCCGGCTGGCGACTGGTGCCAACATAAACAACCTGAAGAACGAGCACCTGGACAACCTGCTAATCCCCCTTCCGCCGCTCGCCGAGCAGAAGCGGATTGCAGGGATTCTGGATGCATCGGACGCCTTGCGGACCAAGCGCCGCGAGGCTCTCGCCCAGCTCGACACGCTCCTCCAATCCACCTTCCTCGACATGTTCGGCGACCCTTCCACTAATCCGATGGGATGGAAGCGAGAGCCACTTGGAGAAGTCATCAGAGTCAAGAGCGGAGACGGATTGGTCGCGAAGAACAGGGCTCCCGAGGGCAGATATCCAGTCTACGGTGGCAATGGAATCAGCGGTCATCACGACTCTTTCATGTTTGAGAGACCGACTGTCGTAATAGGTCGGGTAGGCGTGTATTGCGGCGCTGTTCATTTGACGAGACCACGCGCTTGGGTTACCGATAACGCACTTTATGTTCATACGTTCATCCAGCCAGTTGACAAGATTTATCTGGTGACCGCCCTAAAGATCGCAAATCTCAACCAGTATGCAGGCCGGTCAGCACAGCCACTGATCTCTGGAAGTCGGATTTACCGCATTTCCATTCCGATTCCACCTACGTCACTCCAGAATCGTTTCGCCGCCATCGCCGAATCCGTCGAACGCCAGAAGGCCACCCAGAGCGCCCACCTCGCCGAGCTCGACAACCTCTTCGCCTCCCTGCAATCCCGTGCCTTCCGGGGAGACCTCTGAAACCGCCATGGAGATCTCCGTCAACTTCGCGTTCCTGAAGCAGGAGTTCCCCCATGCGGCGGAGAGCGCGACCTTTGCGGAGTACCACGTCTACGGCGACCCGCGAGCCTCCTGCTTCCACGCAAGGCATGCACTGGAGAGGCTGGTCAAGCGCGTCTACAAGGTCGAGAAGACCCTGAGCCCGCCCAAGGTCACGAACCTGGACGCCTACCTCGGCGAGCCCGCGTTCCGTTCGCTCGTGCCCGAGGTCGTGTGGCAGAAGGCGGAGTACGTCCGGCGGGCCGGCAACGTCGCGGTGCACGGCAACAGGACACCCGCGCCGGAGCACGCGCTGAACGTGGTGCGGGAGCTGGCGCACGTCCTCTACTGGGCCGGCCGCACCTATCTGCGGAAGGGGGCGGAGAGCCTCCAGGGGAAGACCTTCGACGAGTCGCTCGTCCCCAGGGCGGGACCTGGGGCCGCGCCCGCCAGCGTCGAGGAACTGGACGCTTTCAAGCGCGACCGGGACGCCGCCGAAGACGCGCGCAAGGACCTCGAAGGCGAGCTGGAGGCGCTACGCGAGCGGCTCGCCGCCATCAAGGCGGAGAACGACGCGATCCCCGAGACTCGCGACTGGAGCGAGGACACGACCCGGACGCTGATCATCGACCTGGCTCTGGAGCGAGCCGGCTGGACGCCGGGCCCGCGATGCGTCCGTGAGTACAAGCTCACGGGCATGCCGAACGCCTCGGGGGTCGGTTACGCCGATTACGTCCTGTGGGGCGACGACGGCAAGCCGCTGGCGGTGGTGGAGGCGAAGAAGACCACCGTCGACGCGGCGAAGGGGCGCCAGCAGGCCAAGCTCTACGCGGACTGCCTGGAGGCCATGCACGGCCAGCGCCCGGTCATCTACTACACGAACGGGTACGAGGCCTACCTGTGGGACGACCGGGCCTACGCGCCGCGGGCCGTCGCCGGCTTCTACAAGAAGGACGAGCTGGCGGCGCTGCTCCATCGCCGGGCTCACCGCGAGCGGCTGGACGCGGCGCGGGTGAGGGACGCCATCGTCGAGCGGTACTACCAGAAGCGGGCCATCGGCAGCATCGGCGAGCAGTTCGGCCAGGGGCGGCGCAAGGCGCTGCTCGTGATGGCGACCGGCAGCGGCAAGACCCGCGTGGCCATCGCGCTGGTCGACCTGCTGCAGCGGGCAGGCTGGGTCAAGCGGGCGCTGTTCCTGGCCGACCGGGTGTCGCTGGTGAACCAGGCGGTGGGGGCGTTCAAGGCCCACCTGCCGGAGTCGAGCCCGGTGAACCTGGTGACCGAGAAGGACAAGACGGGCCGGGTCTACGTCTGCACCTATCCGACGATGATGGGGCTGATCGACGAGACCGCGGGCACGGAGGCCCGCTTCGGGGTCGGGCATTTCGATCTCGTGATCATCGACGAGGCGCACCGGTCGGTGTACCAGAAGTTCGGTGCCATCTTCCGGTACTTCGACTCGCTGCTCGTGGGCCTGACCGCCACGCCTCGGGATCAGGTCGACCGGAACACCTACGAGCTCTTCGAGCTGAAGCCGGGCGTGCCCACCGACGCGTACGAGCTGGCGACCGCGGTGGCGGACGGCTTTCTCGTACCGCCGAGAGTCCAGCAGGTGGATCTCCGGTTTCCGCGCGACGGCATCGACTACGACGAGCTCACCGAGGAAGAGCAGGCGCAGTGGGAGAGCCTCGACTGGGGCGACGACGAGGACGGTGGCGGGCTGCCGGAACGGGTCAACGCGTCGGCCATCAACAACTGGCTCTTCAACCGCGACACGGTCGACAAGGTGCTGCGCCATCTCATGGAGCACGGCCACACGGTGGACGGCGGCGACCGGCTGGCCAAGACCATCATCTTCGCGCGCAATCACGCGCATGCGACGTTCATCGAGGAGCGGTTCAACCACCACTACCCGCGGTACGCCGGGCACTTCGCCCGCGTCATCGATCACCAGGCCGCCTATCCGCAGAGCCTCATCGACGACTTCTCGCGGAAGGACGAGGCGCCGCACATCGCGATCTCCGTGGACATGCTCGATACCGGCATCGACATTCCCGAGGTGGCCAACCTCGTCTTCTTCAAGCCGGTCTACTCGCGCATCAAGTTCTGGCAGATGATCGGCCGCGGCACGCGCCTGTGCCCCGACCTGTTCGGACCCGAAGACGACAAGCAGGACTTCCGCGTCTTCGACTTCTGCTTCAATTCCGACTTCTTCCGCGAGCATCCTGAGGGCATCGAGGACAGCGGCGACCCTTCCCTCGGCGCCCGGCTCTTTCGGACGCGGGTGCAGTTGCTGACCGGCGTCCAGGCGGCGCCGGACCTGGACCCGGAGGCGGCGCTGGCCGGGGCGTTGACGACGGAGCTTCACGGGGAAGTCGCGGCGATGAACCGCGAGAACTTCATCGTGCGGATGCAGCTCGAGGCGGTCGAGCGTTTCCGGAAGCGGGAGTCATGGGAGCGGCTCGCCGCGTCCGACGTCGAGGTCCTGCAGCGTGAGGTGGCCGGGCTGCCCAGCGAGGTCGAGACCGACGACATCGAGTCGCGCCTGTTCGATCTCACGGCGCTCAAGATGCAACTGGCCCTCGTCGAGAGCGACCCGGGCACGCTCGAGCGACACCGCCGCCGAGTGGTGGAGATCGCCATGCTGCTCGAAGACAAGAGCACGATTCCCGCGGTGGCGGCTCAGCTCGCCTACCTGGTCTCGGTGCAGGAGAACGCCTTCTGGGAAGGCATCACCCTGAACGGTCTCGAGGAGCTGCGCCTGCGCCTGCGCGGCCTAGTGCCCTTCCTCGACAAGAAGACGCGCAAGGTCGTCTACAGCGACTTCCAGGACGAGATCCTGGCCGTGCGCGATGACGCCGCCGTCTACCTGCCGAAGATGACCGGGGTCCAGTATGAGAAGAGGGTGCAGGAGTACCTGAAGAACCATCTCGACCACATCGTGATCCATCGCCTCCGCACCAACCAGCCGCTCACGGCCACCGACCTGCGGGGGCTGGAACAAACGCTGGTCGAGATCGGCGAGGACGACGGCCGGACGCTGTTGACGGGCCTCCTGGCCCGCAACGACGCGCCCTCACTGGCCCATTTCGTCCGGAGCATGGTGGGGATGGACCGCGCCGCCGCCCAGGAGGCCTTCTCGGAGTTCCTCTCCAACCGCAACCTGACCACGCCGCAGATCCGTTTCGTCGAGATGGTGATCGACCAGCTCACGGCGCGGGGCGTCATGGAGCCGTCCGCGCTCTACGAGGCGCCGTTCAGCAGCGTGCACGCCGGGGGTCCCGAGGCGCTGTTCGCCGGCCAGGACAACGTTATCGAGGGAATCTTCGAGAAGCTGAAGACCCTTCAGCCCGAGCGCCTCGCCGAGACCGGTTGAAGCCCGCCGTCTCGGGCCGAGGCCGTCAGCACGATCGCAGCGTCGATGACCTCACCGGCTGTCCCGACCTTCGCGGACGAGGTCAGCGGCCGACACGCTGCGCTCGACGCGGGGAAGCGCTTGCAGCCGCTCCAGGGTCCGCCTGCGAGCCAGGATGTCCAGCACGTAGTCGGCCACGGACAGGCGCTCGGCGGCGGCTCGCTTCCGCAGCGCCTGGTAGAGCTCTTCGGGGACGTTGCGGAGCACGATCGTACGCTCCTCGTTCGGGCTTTCGGACCCAGCCTTCGCTCGCGCGACGCTGGTTTCGCGGACGCGGTCAGTCACTCGCTCCAGCCTCCCTCACCCCATCGTAAGGCAATGTCATGCAAATCTCGAGGGTGTCGGTGGCGTGCGGGCTGCGTCGCGGTTGTGCGGCAGGTTGTGCGACGATATGCACATGGCAACCAACCTCGCGATCAGCCGAGACCTGCTGGAGCGCGCCGTAGCGCTGAGCGGAAAGCGAGCCAAGGCCGCGGCGGTGACCCTCGCCCTGCAGGAGTTCATTGCGCGGCGGGAACAACGCCGGTTGCTCGAGCTGTTCGACGCGCTCGATTGGGATCCGGAGTTCGACCACAAGGTGGAGCGCTCGCGCGGATGCGTCTCTTCGTCGACACGAGCGGACCCACAGCCCGCGACTCCATAGTGGAGCGCTTCGCGTCGTTGTCGAGCGCGAAGCGGCGGCCGCCCGGCAAGCCGCGGAACAGCAGGCCGCCCGCGGTGACCAGGGGCCGCTGGTCCCGAGGAACGCGGCCGGCATGCCCGTCCGCTGCCATTTCCGCAGAGCCTACCAGGTGTTGAGATCCGTAACCGCGCCCGTCGAGACCAGATAGATGTAGAGGTCGGTGAAGACCACCCAGACGAGGCTGATCCAGGCGAACAGCATGTGCCGCTCGTTCAACCAGGTCGAGTTCTTCCACAAGCGGTAGCGCGGCGAGATCACGCCCTTGCAGGAGAAACAGTCCAGCTTCCCGCCGATGAGATGGCGCCAGGAATGGCATCCGAACGTGTAGCCCGATATGAGGGCTGCATTGACCAGCATGACCACCGTGCCCACGCCGACGCCGAACCGGCCGTCGCGGAAGAAGGCGGCGAAGCCTTCCCACCAGAGGCACGCGAGGATGAAGAGGGCGGCGTACAACGTGTAGCGATGCAAGTTCTGGAACCACAGGAGACGGGTCTCGCCCCGGTACTGCGCGGGCAGGCCTCGGACCGCGCAGGAAGGCGGAGTCATCGCGAAGGACTTGTAGTAGGCGCCCCGGTAGTAGTAGCACGTGAAGCGGAATGCGATCGCCAGCGCCGGGATGAAGAACGCGGGTGACCGCGGCAGGAACGCCGGCCACCAGGCGGGGAACGCACCGAGCCAGGCGTGTTCCACCGGCACGGCCCCCGGATAGCCCGACGCCGGCGTGAGGAGGGGTGGTGCGACGACCGGGCTGATGTAGGGATCGAACCAGACGTGCGTTGGGAAGAACGCCCGGAGCGTGAGATAGCCGAACAGCAGGACCAGACCGGATGCCGTGGCGGCGGGGGTCACCCACCAGCGGTCCGGACGTTGCGTGCTGGCGAATCCCCCGCTCACCGCTACCGACCGAACGCCGGAGTGCATGCAGGTTCCTCCTTCACGTGGTCATCCGCTCGGTCTCGACGCTCCACGGCTCGCGTCCGGTCGAGCCGATGGCCATGGGTCGCCGTTACGGATCGACGATGATCTCGCCGACGGCCCAGGGGTGCTCCTCGCTCTGGTAGAGGAACGTCCCGGGCTCGTCGAAGGTGACGAAGCTCCACATGCCGGGTTCCAGCGTGCCGGTCGTCCAGGAGCCGTCGCGCGCGGTCACGGTGTGGACGACGGTTCCGTTGTTGGTGAAGCGGACGCGCGTGCCGGCCGTGACGCGAGCGCGGGTGGGGTTGAAGGTGTACTCGTCGAGCGCGAAGCGGCGGCCTCCCACCGAGCCGCGGAAGTTCTCGAGCAAGGTGGCGGTCTCGATCTCGTCGGTCTCGCGCGGGGCGGGGCCGCTCGGCTGATCGTCCACCGGCGGGTCGGGGGACGGCTCGCCGCGGGCCGGGATGGTGCCGTCGAGCGTGAACGCCCAGAGCTGCGGGCCCATCGGGATGACGATGTGCTGCGTGCCGTCGAGCTCGTAGGTGGATGCCGGCCCGGGCCGCAGCCGCGCCCCCTCCTCGCTGGTCCGGAACGCCCAGCGCCGGACGCCGGTCTCGACGTCATAGGCCTCGACCTGCCCGCCCGGCGAGCCGCGGAACACCAGGCCGCCCGCGGTGACCAGGGGACCGCTGGTCCCGAGGAACGCGGCGGGCATCTCCTTCCGCCAGACGACGCGGCCGGTCTCGGTGTCGACGGCGGCCAGGATGCCGACATCGTCCGGGAGCGTCAGGTGGAAGAACTGCGTGTTCCAGACGAACGGGTCCGCGAAGCGGCGCGCGCGGCCGACGTGCGCGCGGCCCTGCGCGTAGATGTAGCCGGTCTGCGGCGAGAACGCCAGCGGCGTCACCCGCACCAGGGGAATCGGCACCCCCGGCGCCACCACCGTCTGCTCGTCGACCGACGGCGGGGTGTAGCTGCTGCAACTGAGCTGGAACGGCGGCGGCACCCGGTCGCGCCAGTAGGAGCACTCGGGGAGGATGGTCTCGGTCCGGACCGGGAACGGCTGGGTGGGCACCGTGCGCTGGTGCGCGTCCTGCGGCACCTCCCGCTCCTCGATCGGGAGCAGCGGCTCGCCCGTCTCGCGGTTGAACAGGAACAGGTAGCCGTCGGCGCGCATGGCGGCGACCGCCTTCACCGGCTCTCCGTCGACCGTCGTGTCGT
>JAPOVI010000004.1 GCA_026708265.1 Acidobacteriota bacterium | reverse complement strand
GACCCGACGCGCTGGCGCGAAGCGTGGAGGGTCGGGCCGGCCGCCGGCGGCTGACATCGCTTCTCCCTCGCGACGCGTCCCTGCGGGCGCTGCGCCGCCTTCCGGGCTGCGCGGCGCCTTGCCGCCGACCGCTAGGGGTTCACGTGCGGCGCCTTCGCGAGCCAGGGATCGAGCCGGTTCGCGTAGGAGAAAATCGCCGGCAGTCCGCCGGTGTGCACGAAGAGCACGCGGCTGCCAGCGGCGATGCGCCCCGCCCGCACCAGGGCGACGAGGCCCGCCATGGCCTTGCCCGTGTACACGGGATCGAGCAGCAGCGCCTCGAGCCGCGCCGCCATCGAGATCGCCTCGCCGATGGCCGCGTTGAGCAGGCCGTAGCCCGGCGGGTGCACCTCATCGCTCGCGTGGACGTCATCCGCGCTGAACGCCTGCGGAAGCCCGATCAGGGCGGCGAGCTCGGTCGCGCGCTGCGCCACCCGGACGCGCTGTTGCCGCGCATCGCGCCGCACACAGATGCCGTGCACCGGCATCGGCTCGCCGAGCGCCCGCATGCCCACCAGAAGCCCCGCGTGGGTCAGGGCGCCGCCCGAGGCGCAGACCACCGCGTCGAACCCGAAGCCGCGCGCCCGGGCCTGCTCCAGCACCTCGCTCGCCGCCACGACATAGCCCAGCGCGCCGAGCGGCGGGCGGTCGATACCGTTGTGGACGACGTAGGGCTTGCGGCCCGCGCCCGAGAGCGACTCCGCGAGGCGGTCGAGGGCCGCATCCGCGGCCGCCTCGTCCCCTTCCGCCGGAAACGGATGCAGCGTCGCCCCCAGCAGCCGGTCGAGCAGCACGTTGCCGGAGCTGCGGTAGAGATCGTCGCCTCCTTCCACGCGATCCTCGAGCTGCACGTGGACGTCCATGCCGAGTTGCCGCGACGCCGCCGCCGCGACGCGGACGAAGTTCGACTGCACGGCTCCGGAGGTGACCAGCGTGTCGGCGCCCCGCGCCCGCGCCTCGCCGAGGTAGAACTCCAACTGGCGCACCTTGTTGCCCCCGAAGGCGAGCCCGGTGCAGTCGTCGCGCTTGATCCACAGCTCGATCCCGAGGGCAGCCCCAAGCCTCGGCGCCGGATCGAGCGGCGTCGGCGTATGGCCGAGCCGCACCCGCGGGAACCTGTCGATGGCGGCGAGGGGGTCGGGCAATGGTGTGCCTCCGACGGTTCGGGGCCGTCAGCGCAGGGCGCGCAGCTTCTCGTTCAGCAGGTCCCACGCCCGCCGCACGTGGCGCTCCTCCGTGCGCACGTGCCCCACCGCCAGCCGGACAGTGAAGCGCCCTTCGAGCCGCGTGTGCGACAGGAAGACCTCGCCGGTGGCGTTCACCGCCTCGATCAGCCGCTCGTTGAGCGCGTCCGCCTCAGCATCGATGGCGCCGGACGCGGCCGGAATCGCTTCGTCTGGCCCGGCATTCCCCGCGCCGGCCACGGCGTTGCCGCGGGGCGCCGCCCGGAAGCAGACGACGCTGAACGGGACCGGTGCGAGCCGCTCGAAATCCGGGCTCTCGTCGACCCACGCCGCGAACAGCCGGGCCAGCCGCATGTGCTCGGCGAGCCGGTCGCGGATGCCCTCCGATCCGAAGTGGCGCAGGATGGCCCAGAGCTTCAGCGACCGGAACCGGCGGCCCAACTGGACCCCGGTGTCCATCAGGTTGCGGACCTCCACCGCCTCCAGCGTCTGCAGGTAGTCGGGGGTCAGCGAGAACGCGTCGCGCACCGTGTCCATGTGGCGGCAGTAGAACGCGCTGAGGTCGAACGGCGTGAAGAGCCACTTGTGCGGGTTGACCACGAAGGAGTCCGCCCGATCGCAGCCGGCCAGCACGTCCCGCGTCTCCGGAACCAGGGCCGCGACGCCGGCGTAGGCCGCGTCGACGTGCAGCCATAGCCCCTCAGCGGCGCAGATGCGCGCGATGGGACGGACCGGATCGCTGGTGGTCGAGGTGGTGCCGACGGTGGCGACCACCGCCAGCGGTGTCACGCCGCGCGCACGGTCGGCGGCAATGGCCTCCCGCAGTACCTCGGGCCGCATCCGGAACCCGGCGTCCGCCGGGATGTGGGCCAGCGCGTCGTGGCCCAGCCCGAGGGTCATGATCGCCTTGTCTATCGAGGAATGGGCCTGCTCGGAGGCGTAGTCGCGCAGCGGGCCAATGTCCGGACGCCCGGCCAGTCCGCGGGTGCGG
>JAPOVI010000256.1 GCA_026708265.1 Acidobacteriota bacterium | reverse complement strand
AGATCGTGCAGGCGCAGCCTGCCGAGCCGGGCATCCGCGCAGACCGCGCGCCAGCAGCCGTCGAAGCTCCCCGTTCCGCGTTTCTCCGCATGGCGCGGAAACAGGAACGCGTCCTTCTTGCGGGGACCGGGCAGGGTCTCGATCAGCGCCCGCGCGGCTTCGCCGAGCGGCACCGCGCGCGGGCCGGTCTTCGAGTCTTCGAGGTTCAACGCATCCGCGCCGATGTTGCGCCAGCGAAGATCGAGCACTTCGCTGCGGCGGCAGCCGGTCAGCGCCAGCAGGCGGATCGCGGCGACGGCCTCGGGCCAGCGGCCTTCGTGCGCGTCGAGGGCGCGCCCGAGCCGCGCCATCTCGTCGGTGTCGAGGAAGCGGGCGATCTTGTTCCTCGGGTTGAAAGCGATGCCGAGGCAGGGGTTGGTGTCGCGCTCGCGCAAGCCCCACTCCTCGGCCCGGAACATCATTGCGCGCAGGATTTCCAGCGCGCGGTTGGCCGCGCCGGGCCGCTCCCTGCTCGCCGCGTCGAACCACGCGGCCACGTCCTCGGGATCGATGCGGTCGAGCGGCATTGCGCCAAAGGCGGGCAGGATGCGGGCCTTGAGATAGACGCGCACGGACTCGCGGCCCGAGGGCTTCCAGTGCGGATCGCTGCGCCGAAGGTATTCCTCGGTGAACGCCCGGAAGGTCGGGGTCTCCCTCTCCTTGCGGATGTCCTCGGCGGGGTTCCCGCCCCTGCGGATGCGCTCCAGCATGTCGCGGGCGCGGCGGCGGGCCTCGGCCAGCTGCATCTCGCCGAACCGGGCGATGACGATGCGGCGGCTGCGCCCCTCGATGCGGGCCTGCACGATCCAGACCTTGCGGCCCGACGGGTGGATGCGCAGCCCGAAGCCGGGCAACGCCTTGTCGAACAGGATGGTGTC
This sequence comes from Acidobacteriota bacterium, assembly GCA_026708265.1. Lineage (GTDB taxonomy): Bacteria > Acidobacteriota > Vicinamibacteria > Vicinamibacterales > UBA8438 > JAGWAJ01. The sequence goes on along the minus strand of JAPOVI010000256.1, from coordinate 1,316 downwards.
CTTCGGGCCGGGCTGGCTCGTGCGGGCCAGCTTCGCGGTAAGGTCAACCCTGGGCATGGTCGCGCCCTCCCTCCTGCGCCGCGCCCCTTCCGGCCAGGGCCGCATGGATGCGGTTCGATACCCGGTCGGCGGCGTCCGTGACCGACCGGTCCGACAGATGAACGTATCGCTCGGTGGTCTCGACCAGCGCATGACCCAGCAGCTTGGCTATGGTCACCATGTCCACGCCGTTCACGGCGGCGACCGAAGCCCAGCTGTGCCGAAGGTCGTGAAGCCGCAGGCCGGGCAATCCGGCCTCGGCGCGGATGCGGTCCCACTGGAAGGCGATGTTGTCGACGCGCTGCGTCGGTGGACGGGCGGGAAAGAGATACGGGCAATCCTCGCTGTAGTGCGGGATGGCGTCGATCACCGCGCGCGCGGCGCTCGACAGCCACACGGTGCGCGGCCCGGATTTCGAATCGGGAAGGTGGATGCGCTTCCCCTTGATCCAGTCCCATTCGAGCGCGGCGATCTCGCCGAAGCGGCAGCCGGTCAGCATCAGCAGCCGGACGATGGCGACGACATCGGGGCACCGGAACTCGTCGCGGGTCAGCACGGCGTTGAGCCGGGCCATCTCGTCCGCCGTCAGGAAGCGCTCCATCGGCTTCATCCGGTAGCGCCGGGTATTCCTGCACGGGTTTGAGTTGTGGCGGCGGTAGCCCCAAAGCTCGGCCATGCGCATCATCATCGACAGCACCGGCATGGCGCGGTTGGCGATGCCGGGCCGCGCGCTCATGGACGCGAACCAGTCCTTGACGTGCTCGACCGCGATGGCGTCCACCGCCAGATGCCCGAAGGCGGGCAGGATGTCCTTGCGCACGACGCGGGCGTTGGTCTCTCGGGTCCTGGGCTTCCAGTGCCGGGCCTGCCGGTCGAGGAACTCGGCGGCGAAGGCGTCCATCGGATGCCCCGGCGTGCGCGGGCCGTTCTCCGTCTTCGCCGGTTCGATGTAGCTGGCGATCAGCCTGCGGGCCTCGCGCCGCGCCTCGGGGATGGTCATGGCGTCGGCGCTGCCGATGGTGGCGTATCGCCTGCGCCTGCGCACCATGCGGGAGAGGATGTAGGTCCGCACTCCGGTGGGCTGGATGGTCAGCGCGAGTCCGCTCACCGCGTCGTCGCGGACTTCGTATTTCGTAGCTCGGGGTCTGGCGGCGCGGACGCGCCGGGCGAAGGTGGATTTTTCGGCCATGATTGCGGCTCCCTGTTCGGGCCGCGCGGCTGGCCGGTAATGCAGGAAGCAGCCGCGGCGGCGTTTCGTCGGGGAAGCCGCGCGGCGG
>JAPOVI010000173.1 GCA_026708265.1 Acidobacteriota bacterium | reverse complement strand
ACCCTCGTGGTGAAGGTCGTGGTCGGTGATGATGTCGACGTCGAAGCCCTTGGCGTCGAACCAGTCGACCAGGTGGGTGTCCGCCATGAACTGCCAGGGATTGCGGGTGGTGATCCTGGGCCGCATGTTGGTGATGGGCCGCAGCGCCGACGAGTAGGTGATGCCGCTGCCGTCGGCGTGGGTGGAGTAGAGACTCAGTTGGCCTTCCCCTTCCCGGCCGGTGCGGGCGTAGGCGAGATAGCTGAACGTCGGAACGAGGAACGCAATGCGTGCGGTGGTGGTGCCCCGCGGCGGCCGGACGAAGAAAGGCACGTGGTCCTCGTTCGCGGCGGCCTGCAGCCGGGCCGCGTAGATGCCGCTCGGCAGATTTTCCGGGACCTGCAGCTCGAAGCCGACGTCCCAGGCCGCGTCCGCGAGGTCGTCGTCGTGGAAGTAGATGGCGCCGTACTGGTCGCGCGCCTGCTTGAAGTCCATCACCGTGGCGTTCCAGGTGTGCCCGGTGACGGCGCGCGTGGGGGCGTTCACCGTCCGCCCGTGCAGTCGGCGCGGCGAGCGGTCGCTGACCGCCTCCGACTCGATGTCGGCGGCGAAGTCCCAGTCGGCCAGCGCGTCGTCCGGTCCGCCGCCTTGCTCGATGGCGTCGATCTCGGCCGCAGCGAGTGCGCGATCGTAGATGCGGGGGTTGTCGATCTTGCCGTTGTAGTGGCCGTCCGCCTCGCGCGCCTCGCCGCTTCCGCTCCAATGCGCCGCCATCAGCAGCGGCAGCGTGTTCGGCGCAAGTCGGCGCACCGCGGCGGTCCGCTCCACCGTGGCCCGCGTCGGGTCGCCGGGAAACCCGGTCTGCGGGTGCTGTACGAATACCACCCGCCCGGTGTCGGCGTCGTAGCTCACCGCCACGAAGTACCAGGACGTGGGCACGCCGTGCGGCCGTGGCCGGGCCGCGCCGGGAATGGCCGAGCGCCATGCGCGCAGCGGCGGATCCGCGTGCAGCGTCTCGCCGGCGCCGTCCGCGCCCTCGAGGCGCAGCGCCAGTCGGCCCTCCTCGTCGATGAACACGCCGTAGCCGCCCGCGGCGTCGGCCGACCACTTGGTGACGATCCCCTGCGCCGCGCGCTCGCCGAACGAGATGCCGGGCGTCGTGGGCGCGATCCACGCGGTGACGGTGAAGCTGCCGTCCAGCCGCAGCGCCGGATTGTCCGGGACCAGCACATGAGACCCGAACGGCAGCTCCTGCCGCCGGCCCGCGTAGTCGCCGCTCACCGGCGTCTCGACGAGGGTCTCCTTGAATCCCGGCCCGTTCGGGTTGGCGTCGCCGTGAATCAGCCGCACGATGTCGGCCCGATACTCCGGTTCCTCGCTGCTGACCATGAACCGAATGGTCTCGCCCGGTTGAACGCTGAGCCGGTCCGCGTAGCCGACGATGCCGCGCTCGCGCAGCATCTCCGGCACCTCGGTGGAGCGCTGCTGGGCGACCTGGGCCGTGGCGTTCGCGGCGGTCAGCGCTGCCACGGCCAGTGCCGCGGCGGTCAGGACGGATCCACGCGTGGGGCTGGCGGACATCGGGTGCCTCCTCTCATCCTTCCGTGGTGAACGCGATCTCGATCGACGCGCCGCTCCGCAGCACCGCCTGCGAAGATGCCTGCTCGAGAAGAATCTCGGGCCGGCCGCTACCGTCGGCGCGGAGCACCCACACGTCCGCAATTGGCGATCCGGTCTCTTTCGGCAGCGCGTACAGAATGTTCTCGTCGTCGAGCCACTCGACCTGATCGTCCACGCTGCGCAACTCGGCCAGCGCGGTCTCCTCCAGCGTCTCCAGGTCCAGAACGTGCGGCCGCCAGTGGGCCCTTGCGCTGCCGGGCATCCTCTTCTTGAAGGCGATGCGTGTCTCGTCGGGCGAGAGAGCAGGGCACTCGATGCCTTCCGTAACGACGTGCAACGTGCGGTCCGCGAGGCTTCCCTCGACCAGGTACATCACGCCGCCGGTGCCGAGAGTGGCGAAGAAGCGGTCGCCGTCCGCCGCGAAGGTCACGCCCCAGAAGTTGAAGTCGAGCGAGTGGAACGGCTGTCCATCGCGGACGACCGGAAGCTCCTCCATGTTCGCCACGACCGGTGCGCCCGTCTCGGTGTCGACGATGCTGGTCTCGGTGGAGAAGAGGCTGTCGGCGTACGAGTGGCCCGAGACGAAGACGGTGATCGCGGCGTGGCGGCCGTCGGGCGAGACGCGCGTGCGACTCGGGA
>JAPOVI010000267.1:6797-21785 GCA_026708265.1 Acidobacteriota bacterium | reverse complement strand
GGCCGGTGGGGGCTGGGGCCGACCCGGAGCCTGCGACGGGTTGGCGGCGCTAGCTATGGCTGAGCTAGCCTTGGTGGGCGCGCCGGGAGTGTCGCGGGCCCGCGACGCCCGCCTGGCGATGGTTCGCAACGCGGCCCGGCACCGGGCGGGTCGGCGCGCCGCGTCGGACGGGACCGTCGCGGCGGGTGAGGGTGCGGTGTCGGCGCGCCTCGGCAACGCGATCCGCCACCGTCGGGTGGGAGTGGAAGCACCACTTGACGAGGCGCGTCGGACGCTCCTCCACGAGATGTTCCCTCCCCATCCGGCGGATGCCGGAGACGAACGCCTCGTGGTTGCCGGTCACATCGAGGGCGAAACGGTCCGCGCGGCGCTCGTGACGCCGCGAGAGTAGATTGGCGGCGGGCAGAGTCGCCGTCACCGCCCCGCCAACGAAGAGCGCCAGGGCCGGCAGGCCTGCCGGGTCGGCCGCCCCGCTCAATCCCAGGGTCGGCGCCAGCTCCGCCAGCGCGCGCCCGCCGCTCCAGCAGGCGCCGCAGACGACCGCGGCCCGGAAAGCCATCGTCTTCCAGATGTCTCGGTGCACGTGGTGGGCGAGCTCGTGGGCCAGGACCACCTCGATCTCCTCGTCGCTGTAGTCGGCAACCAGGGTGTCGGAGAGGAGCACGCGCCGAGCCGAGCCGACGCCGACCAGGGCCGCGTTGGGTCGCGACGCCTCGCCTTCCGGCCACGCGTGCACTCCGATGACCGGAGCGCCCACCCGCCGCGCCAGGTCCTCGAGCCGGGCGGTCAGCCCGCGGCGGGCCAGCGGTCGGGTGCGGGGAGCAGGGGGCAGGAGGATCGGGCCGAGAAGAGCGAGCGCGACGGTGCCCGCGCCGTACGTCGCCCCCACCACCAGCCACCAGTGCGTCGCCGAGAACCCGATGGCGACGTACACGAACACCGCGCCAACCACCCACGCCACGCAGGTCAGGAGCGCCGTTCGGGCCTGCGCCCGCCACCACGCTCCGAACCGTGCCCGCGAGAGACCGTAGCGGCGCGCCAGCAGCCAGTCGGCGCGGAAGAGAAACGGGAACGCGAGGAATTCTCCCGCCGCGGCGAGCGCCAGGGCAGCGAGCCCCACCACTGCCGTCGGCTGCAGCCACGCGGGGACGCCGGCCTGCGCCACCGCCAGCTCCAGCGCGCTGCGCGCCGGTGCAGCGACGTCCAGCGCGATCAGGCAGGCCAACAGGCCGGCCCGGGCCGCGACGGCGAGCACCCGGCTGCGTCGCCGCAAGCGATGGTAGCGCGTCGCCTTGTCTTCGTTCAGGGCTCAGTTGACCTTGACGGAGATGAGCTTCGAAACGCCCGGCTCCTCCATCGTCACGCCGTAGAGCCGGTCCGCGATCTCCATGGTCTTGCGATTGTGCGTGACCAGGACGAACTGGGTGCGGTCCTGCAGCCCGCGCAGCATGTCGACGAAACGGCCGATGTTGGCGTCGTCGAGGGGGGCGTCTATCTCATCCAGGAGACAGAAAGGGCTCGGCTTGTACTGGAAGATCGCGAACATCAGCGCCATCGCCGTCAGAGCCTTCTCGCCTCCCGAGAGCAGTTGAATGCTCTGGAGGCGCTTCCCCGGCGGCTGCGCGATGACGTCGATGCCGCTGTCGAGCACGTTGGCGTCGTCGAGCAGCAGCAGCCCGGCGCGCCCGCCGCCGAAGAGCGTCTCGAAGGTGGCCTGAAAGTGGCGGTTTATCGATGCGAACGCGTGCTCGAAGCGCTCGCGCGTCGTGACGTCGATCTGCTTGATCGCCTTGCCGGTGGCCGCAATGGCGTCGAGGAGGTCCTGGCGCTGCGTCGTCAGGAAGCGATGGCGCTCCTCGAGCTCGTCGAACTGGTCGATGGCCATCATGTTGACGGGCCCCAGCCGCTCGATCCTGGCGCGCAGGCGGGCGAGGATGTCGTCGACATCGACCGCGGCGCTCGCACCCGGGGCGTCGCCCGATCCCGGGGGATCGACCTCCTCCGCGACCGCTTCCTCGCCGACCTCGCCGCCGGCGCCGCCCTCCGGCGGGCCGAGCAGGGACCGGTCGGGCTGCAGTGGACCCTCGCGCTCCAGGTCCTCGACCTCGGCCACGACTTCCTCCAGATCGGCCTGCAACGTCTCCCGGCACGACGTCGCGGCGTGCGTGAGGTCGGCGTCCGCCTTGGCGCGGGCCACCTCGATGCGGCCGACCTCGGACCGGACGTCCTCGAGGGCCTCCCGCGCCTCCCGCACGCGCTCGCTCTCCGCCGCGATCCGCTCGCGCAGGTCGGCGCCTCGTTCGCCGATGCGCCGCATCCGCTCCTGCAGGTCGTCGAACGCGGCGCCGTCCTGCTCGAGCCGGGCGACGGCCTCCTCTATCGCGGCGCTCAGCGCCGTCCGCCGCTCCGCGGCCCTTCGGTTGTCGGCGCCGCGCGCATCGATCCGCTGGCGGAGGTCGCGCACCTGGTCCTCGACGCGGCGCACGTCGGCGGCCAGCGCCGCGGCGCGTTCGGCCAGCGTCGCGTGCTCGGACTGGATATCGGCGACCTCCCGGCCGCGTGCGTCGACCCCCTCCCGCGCCTCGGCCAGCCGCGCCTCGGACCGGGCGAAACCCTCCCTGGCCGCGGTCTGTTCGGCCGCGAGGCGGCCGATGGACGCACGGGCCTCCTCCTGCTTCGCCGCCAGCCGGTCGCGCTCCTCCACCGCGGTCCGTCGATCCGTGGCGATGACGCGCTGCCGCCCCAGCAGGCGGTCGCGTGCCGCGCCCACCTGCCGCAGGTCCGCGTCCAGCCCGACGAGCGCCTTCTCGTGCTCGTGGGCGTCCGTCCTGAGCCCTTCGAGAGCCTCCGCCTCACGGGCTGCCTCGGCTTCCAGCCTCGCGACCTCGTCCTGCAGGCCGGCGACGGCCTCGTCCTCCGCGACGATGCGAGCCCGGAGATCCTTGATCTCCCGCTTGGTTGCGAGCAACCCTCGTGCGGCCGACCTCCCGCCCCCCGACACGAGCGCCTCGCCGCGAAGCACGCTGCCGTCGGGGGCCGCGATCGGGTCGGCCGTAGCCCGGGCCGCGGCCCTGGCCTCCGCGAGCGACGGGGCGAGCCAGCGCCGATCGATCGCCGCCCGCACCGCCTCCGCCGCCGGACCGCCGACGCGCACCGCGTCCGCGATCGGCCGCAGGCCCCCGTGCGGCGGCAGCGACGAGGGCCTCGGGCACGAGGCGGATGCGACGAGGAAACCGCAACGGCCGGCATCGTGCTCAGCCGCGAGCGCGATGCCGGCGAGCGCGTCCTCGTGCGAGACGACCACCACGTGCTGCAACAGATCCGCCAGGCAGGCTTCCACGGCACGCTCGTCCGCCTGCTCGACCTCCAGGTGGTCGGCGACCGATCCCTGGTGGGGCACCCCCGACGAGAGCACGATGCGCGCCGCGTCGGCGTACGCCGCTCGGCCGGCCTCGAGCTCCTCCAGCGACTCGGCCTTGGCGCGCAGGGCGGCCGCCTCGCGCTCGCGCTCCCGCACCGCGCGCGCCGCCTCCGCCGCCCCGGCCCGCGCCGCTCCCGCGGCGGCCTCCCGGGACGCCATGTCCGCTCGCACGCGCTCGAGCGCCGCTCGCGCCTCGCGAGCGCCCTCCTCGGCGCGGCGGGATGCGTCGTCGCTCCGCGCGAGCTCGGTGGCGACGTCGGCCGACTCCGCCTCGAGCCGGGAGAGCGCGTCGCGGATGCGGTCCTGCCCCGCGTCCGCGTTGGCGACGACGTTCTCCAGGGCCGTCATCGCCGTGACCGCCGCGTAGACCTGGCTCCGCGCGGCTTCCACCTCCGTCGCGAGACCCTCGACGGCACGCTGGGCCTCCGTGGAGCGGGACATCGCGCGGTCCAGGCGTTCCGCCGCGGCGTCACGCTCCGTGCCGCACCGCTCGAGGGCGGTTCGCTGGCTCACGATCTCCACCTGCAGCGGGCCGCTCCGGCCCTCCAGCGCCGTCACCTCCGCCTCGCCGGCCGCGAGCGCCTCGGCCAGCGTTGCCACCTGTTGCCGGTCGAACTCGATGCGCTGCCGACGGCGGTCGAGATCGAGCTGGCGCTGGTGGACCTCTTCCCGCGCGGCGCCTGCCTCCCGATCGGCCTCCGCCAGGGCGGCCCGAAGCCTGGCTTCGGCACCTTCCAGGTCCACCACCTGCGACGCGGCCGAACTCTCGCGCGCCCGAGAATCGTCGAGCGTGCGGTCGGCGTCCTCGATGGCGGCCCTGAGCGCCAGGCTGCTCCGCGCGAAGTGGACCTTCTCCCAGCGCCGCAACTCCTCGCGCAGGCGTCGGTAGCGCCGTGCCCGGGCCGCCTGCCGCTTGAGCGCCCCGCGCTGCTTCTCGACCTCGAAGACGATGTCGTCGACGCGGGTCAGGTTCTGCTGCGCCGCCTCGAGCTTGAGCTCGGCCGCCCGCCGCCGCGCCTTGTACTTGGTGACGCCGGCCGCCTCCTCGAGCAGTTGCCGGCGCTCGGCCGGGCGCGCCCCCAGTATCTGACCGATACGCCCCTGCTCGATTACCGCGTAGGCTTTCACGCCCACGCCCGAGTCCATCAGGAGGTCCTGCACGTCCCGCAGTCGGCAGACCTGCCCGTCGATGAAGTACTCGCTCTCCCCGGATCGGTACAGGCGCCGCCCCACCTCGACGTCGCGCCGGACGAGGGGGGAATCGAGATCGCCGTCGTGCGCCTGGGCCGCAGACAGCTCCGCCGGGGCCACCCCCAGCGACGCAACGGGCCCCGGCTCCGCCGCCGCCCCGCCGACGGGACCTCCATTCGCGCCTGCGTGGTCGCGCCCGTTGCCGCCGCCCGCGCCGTCCATCGTACCGGCCGCGGTACCGTCGCCGTTGCCGTCGGCGACCCCGCCTGCATCGCCGCGCGGAAGTGTCGCAGGACGCACGGGGCCGGCCAGGGCGGCCAGCGCGGCGGCGACGTCGGACAGCCGCAGCCGCACCTCGGCGGCGGCGGTCGGCCGGCGCGCGTCGCTCCCGCCGAAGATCACGTCCTCCATCCGCTCGCCACGCAGACTCCGGGCGCTCTGCTCACCCAGGACCCACGTGATGGCGTCGATGACGTTGCTCTTGCCGCAGCCGTTCGGGCCGACGATGGCCGTGACGCCGCCGTCGAACGCGAGCTCGGCGCGCTCCGGGAAGCTCTTGAAGCCGGCTATCTCCAAGTGATCCAGACGCATCGTGCGAGCCTACCCGGCGGCGTACACAAAACGAGCCGCACAAACAGGACCATGCATCATCGCACCACCTGTTCGAGCGGCTGGGAACGCCCGGACGTCGTACGCGTTGAGGCGAATACGAGGGATGCCGCCACCTGCGACTCTACGCAGGAATGGCTCCATACCCTCACGCTGGCCGCAGTGTAGCAAGGCGGCCGGTGACGGGGCAAGGCACGTCGCGATCCGCACGCCGTCCTGCGGGCGAGACGCCTAGGAGCTTGCGCCGCAGAACGCAACGGAGTGGAGGTCTGCGGCACAAGCTCCTGGAGCGGTGGGGGCTGGGGCCGACCCGGAGCTTGGCGACGGGTTGGCGGCGCTAGGGGGCGGCGGCTACGAGCGCGTCGTCGGACATCTCCAAGAGGCTGCGGGCCTCGCCGAACAGGGACATGGCGAACTGCGCCTGGGGGTCGCGCCGGAACAGGTTGCGCCACGCCTCCGCCTCGCCGAACAGGGCGAGGTCCACCTCGTATTGGATCATCGCGCGGATGAAGTCGGTGTCGGCGACGAAGTCGTCGGCGGCGACGGTGAGGCCGCGGCCGCGCACCTGCTCCTTGAACGCGCGCAACAGACGGTCGTCCACGCCGAAACCGCGGTCGACGAGCTCCCGATCCGTACCCTCGACGGGGATGCGGGTGTCCCCCACGGCCGAGAACCGGCGCGCGAAGTACGCGAAGTCGCCCCGCGCGGCCAGCAGCCGCCCCAAGCGGGAGGGGTCGAAGCCGCGGATGGGGCCGGCCATGAAGTGGTCGGGCTCGATGCCGCCGCCGCTGTAGACTTCGCGCCCCGCATCGGTGAACTTGCGGTCGGCGGGGGCCCGCGCGGGCGTCTCCTGCTCGCGCAGCGAGTAGGTCAGGTACTCGTCGAACGTGCCGTCCCAGGGGCGCTGGATCATGCGGCCGCTCGGGGTGTAGTAGCGGGCCGTGGTCAGCGCCAGGCCGGCTCCGTGGCTGACCCGATAGATCGACTGGACGAGCGCCTTCCCGAACGTGGTCTCGCCGACGACGAGGGCGCGGTCGTGATCCTGGAGGGCGCCGGCCACGATCTCCGACGCGCTCGCGCTGCTGCGATTGACGAGGACGATGATCGGCAGACCGGCGAAGTCGCTCTCGTCGCGGGCGTGATAGTCCTGGTCGGAGTTGGAGACGCGCCCGCGGGTGTAGACGATCATGTCCCCGCGGGGCAGGAACTGGTTCGACACGCTGATCGCCTGATCGAGCGGGCCGCCCGGGTTGTCGCGCAGATCGAGGAGCAACTGCCCCATCCCCTCGGCTCGCAGGCGGTTGAGCGCGCGGCGCAGCTCGCGGTTGCTCGTCTCCGAGAAGTCGCCGAGCCGGACGTAGCCCGTCTCGTCGTCGACCATGAAGGAGGCCCGGACGGTGGGGATGTTTATCTCGTCCCGCTCGACCTCGAGCGGGATCACGTCCTCGTACCCGTCCCGCCGGACGGCGATGTTGACCGTGCTGCCCCGGGGGCCGCGCAACCTCCGCACCGCCTGCTCGCTGCTCATGCCGATCGCGTTCTCGCCCTCGATGCGGGCGATGACGTCCCCGGCGCGGATCCCGGCCCGATAGGCCGGCGAGCCCTCGAAGAGGCTCATGACCGTGATCCGGCCGTCGAGGACGTTGATGCGGATGCCGAGCCCGTAGTAGCGCCCCTCCTGCCGCTCGCGCAACTGGGCGTACGAACGGGGATCCATGAAGTTCGAGTGCGGGTCGAGCGTCTGGAGCATGCCGCCGATGGCGCGATAGACCAGGCGCTCCGTGTCGACCTCGTCGACGAAATGCGCCTCGACCGCCGCGAGAGCGGACGCGAAGGCGTCGAAATGACGGGACATGGATTCCTGCTGCGCAAGAACCCGCCCGCCGAACAGGCCGCCTACCAGCGCCGAGAAGACGATGACGCCGATGCCCGCCGTCAGAGATGTCATGCCGCGCATGGCCGGCATGCTATCAGATAAGCCGCTGCGCAACAACGACTTCGCGGGATCGGCGCCGAGGCCCGCGCTTGACCCCTCCGCGAGGCGGTTTCTATAATGCGGGACGGGCCTCAACCGGGCTCGCCGCAGGTCCAAGGAGCATCAAGATGTTTGGCTCAATCGGCATGCCGGAGATGATCATCATCCTCGTCATCGCGCTGATCGTCTTCGGCCCGCGGAAGCTCCCGGAGCTCGGTCGCTCGCTGGGCAAGAGCCTCGGCGAGTTCAAGCGCGCCTCGAACGACCTCCGCAACACCCTCGAGGACGAGATCCGCATCGAGGAACGGCGACCCGCGCCCGCCCCGGCGGGCGGCACGAAGCCCGCCCAGGCGGACGGCACGAAGCCCGCACAGGCCTCGCCTGCCGCCGGATCCGCCGCATCGGCGCCCGCGAAGGCCGCATCCGTCTCCGACGCGTCCGGGTCCGACGCGTCCGGGTCCGACGCGTCCGGGTCCGACACGCCCGGGTCCGACACGCCCGGGCCCGCAACCTCCGCAACGACCGGATCCGGACCCGTCGCATCGGCGGCACCCGCATCCTCGTCCGGACCGGTGCCGGTTTCGGCGCCGCGACCGACGGAGCCGGACTCCGGCACCTAGCCCCGCCCGCCGAGCCCATCCGCGATGGCGACCGCCCCGCTCCCGGTACAAGAGCCGCCCGACCCCGACGACGCCACGCAGCAGCCCGCCGCCGAGCTCGAGGAAGCGGGCGGCAAGATGTCGTTCCTGGACCACCTGGACGAGCTCCGCAAGCGGCTCATCGCGTCGCTGATCGCCCTCGTCGTCGGCGTGCTGGTCTGCTTCGGGTTCGTCTCGTACATCTTCGAGTTCATCATGGAGCCGCTGACGGAGGTGCTCCCCGACGGCGGCACGCTCATCTTCACCGAACCCGCGGAGGCCTTCTTCCTGTACATCAAGATGGCCGCGCTCGCGGGCCTCCTGGTCGCCAGCCCGTACGTCCTGTGGCAGATCTGGCAGTTCGTCGCGCCCGGGCTCTACGTCCACGAGAAGAAGTTCGCCATCCCCTTCGTCGGCCTCGCCAGCGGCTTCTTCATCGGCGGCGCGCTCTTCTCGCACTACGTGCTCTTCCAGGTCGCCTGGAGGTTCTTCGCCAGCTTCGACACGCCGTTCCTGACCTTCGCGCCGCGCATTCAGCCGGCGTTCTCGCTCTACGTGCGGCTGGCCCTGGCCTGCGCCGTCGTCTTCCAGCTCCCGACCGTCGTCTTCTTCCTGGCGCGCGTCGGGGTCGTGACGTCCGGCCTGCTGATCCGCAGCACCAAGTACGCCATCCTCGGCATCTTCGTCTTCGCCGCGGTGCTGACCCCAACCGGTGACCCGGTCACGCTAACCGTGATGGCGGCACCGATGATCGCGCTCTACGGGCTGAGCATCCTGATCGCCTGGGTCTTCGGCCGGCGCGACACCGACGAGTAGGCGCCCTGGGAGCTTGCGCCGCAGAACGCCGACGGAGTGCGTGCCGCGGCGCAAGTTCCCAGGACGGTGGGGGCTGGGGCCGACCCGGAGCCTGCGACGGGTTGGCGGCGCCGGCGGGCGTGTTGGGTGTTTTCGCTGCGCGAAACTCCTGGCCCCGCCGCAGGCGGCGGCATGCGACCTGCAGCCGGCGTTCGGCGGTCTCCGGAGAGGTAGGCGCCGCGTACGAGAAGGCGCGGGAAGCGCCCCGGAGACTTGATCGGCGGGCGGGGCCGGTGGTCCGGCGCGCTCAGTAGGACTTGGCGAACCACGCGTCGACCTGACCGGCCGCCCCGCACTCGACGCATGGACCGGAGGCGTCCGGAGGGTCGAGCGGGATATTGCGGATGGTCGCCTGGGTGTCGGTCTTGATGCGCGCCTCGCAGTCGCCGCTGCCGCACCAGGGCGCGATGACGAAGCCGGGGCGCCCCTCGAGCAGCTCGCGGAAGGCGTCGCGGCTGGTCGCCCGCAGCGTGCGCTCGTCCCGGAAGCGCCGGGCGCGCTCGAAGAGATCCTGCTGCAGCGTCTCGAGGAACGTGCGAACGCGCTCGGAGAGGCCTTCCATCGGCGCCGGGAGCTTCTCCCGCGTGTCCCGCCGCACCAGCACGACCTGACCGCGCTCGATGTCGCGCGGTCCGATCTCCAGCCGCAGCGGCACGCCGCGCAACTCCCATTCCGCAAACTTCCACCCCGGCGAGTACTCCTCGCGGTCGTCCACGATGACCCGCGTGCCGGCCGCCCGCAGCTCGTCCGCGATCGCCTGCGCCCGGGGTAGCACGGTCTCCCGCCAGTTGCCCCTCGGAATCGGCACCACCACGACCTGGTGGGGCGCGATGCGCGGCGGCAGGATCAGCCCGCTGTCGTCGCCGTGGACCATGATGACCCCGCCGATCAGGCGGGTGGTCATGCCCCACGACGTCTGCCAGACGTACTGCACCGACTTGTCGCGCGCCTGGAACTTGATGTCGAACACCTTCGCGAAGTTCTGCCCCAGGTGGTGCGACGTGCCGGCCTGCAGGGCGCGGCCGTCGCCCATCAGGGCCTCGATGGAATAGGTGTGGACGGCGCCCGCGAACTTCTCGCTGTCGGTCTTCCGCCCGTCGAGCACCGGCATCGCCAGCTCCTGCTCGACGAACTCCCGGTAGACGCCGAGCATGCGCAGCGCCTCCGTCTCCGCCTCGGCCTCGGTCTCGTGCGCGGTGTGCCCTTCCTGCCAGAGGAACTCCGTGGTGCGCAGGAAGAGGCGGGTCACCTTCTCCCAGCGGACGACGTTGGCCCACTGGTTGATCAGGATCGGCAAGTCCCGCCACGACTGGACCCACTTGGCGTACATCGTGCCGATGATGGCCTCCGAGGTCGGGCGCACGACGAGCCGCTCCTCGAGGTCCTCGTCGCCGCCGCGGGTAACCCATGCCACCTGCGGGGCGAATCCCTCGACGTGGGCGGCCTCCTTGCGCAGGAGGCTCTCCGGGATGAACAACGGGAAGTAGGCGTTGACGTGGCCCGTCGCCTTGAAGCGCCGGTCGAGCTCCGCCTGCATCAGCTCCCAGACGGCATAGCCGTACGGCCGGATGACCATGCTTCCCTTCACCGGCGAGTAGTCCGCCAGCTCGGCGCGGCGAATCACGTCGGTGTACCACCGGGAGAAATCCTCCGACCGCGGCGTTATCTCCGTCACGAACGCACCCTGCTTGGCCGCCATCACTCTGTGTTCCTCGTTGCCGCCCTCACGGCGTCGGCAGTCCGCGCTCGCGCGACCCTTCCCGCAGCGCACGCCCCGCGGCGCAACTCCTCGCCCGTCGGCCGGGCAGTCCGGCGCCTCCGCGCGGCACAGTCTATATCGACCCGCCGCGGCTGCTATGCTGGCAACCGCCATGCCGGCCCTGCGGATTGATGTCGAGACCGCCTCCCGCGCCTACCCGGTCCACGTGGGAGAGGGGCTGACGGACCGCCTGGGCGACCTCCTCGACGAGGTCGGCGCCACCGGCCGCCGCTTCCTGGTGTCGAGCCCGACGGTCTGGCGCGCCCACGGCCGCGCCATCGAGGGGGCGCTGCCCGGCGCGCTCGTCATCCTCGTGCCGGACGGAGAGCGGTCCAAGACGACGCGCACCGTGGCGCGCATCTACGAGGAGCTGCTGCTCGCCGCCGCCACCATTCTGCGCGGCGTGGCCCTGGTGCAGGTTCCGACCACCCTGCTGGCGCAGGTCGACGCTGCCGTCGGAGGCAAGGTCGGCGTGAACCACGCGCTCGGCAAGAACCTCATCGGAGCGTTCCACCAGCCGCTGGCCGTCATCGCGGATCCGCGCCTGCTCCGGACGCTGCCCCGCCGCGAGTTCCGGGCCGGCCTCTACGAGGTCATCAAGTACGGCGTGATCGCCGACCCCGACCTGTTCGAGCGGGTGGACCGCGACCTGGACGCCATCTTCGCCCGCGAGCCCGAGGCGCTCGTCCCCGTCATCGCGGCGTCGTGCCGCATCAAGGCCGACATCGTCTCGAAGGACGAGCGGGAGGGCGGCCTGCGCCGCCTGCTCAACTTCGGACACACCGCCGGTCACGCGATCGAGGCAGTCACCCGCTACCGTCGCTTCCGTCACGGGGAGGCCGTCGGCTACGGCATGCTTGCCGCGGCGGACCTCGCGGTCCGGCGCGGAGCCCTCGACGGGGCGGACCGGGACGCGTTGGGCGCCCTGATCGCCCGGCTCGGTCCCCTGCCGTCCGTGCGGGACCTGTCCGTCGCGGACGTCGTGCAGGCCACGCGGCGCGACAAGAAGGTGCTCCGCGGAACGCTGCATGTCATTCTCCCCACCCGGATCGGCGCCACGGAGATCGTGAACGACGTGACCGAGGCCGAGTTGGCGCACGCCCTGCGGGCCATCGGCATGCGTTCCTGATCGGCCCAGCGGGCACGCCCCGGGCACGCCGTAGCGCGCCGGCGCGCGGGGCCTGCGCGTCAGCGCACGATGCGCCAGGAGAGCACCTGCACGAATCCCGTCGCCGCATCCTCGGCCGGGAGCGGCGGAACCAGGCGGACCAGGTCGGCCTGCACGGCGCGATGGCCGAGCCCGGAATCGAACGCGGCAGCATGCACGGCGAGCGCGCCGCCGGCCGCCGCGGCGTCACCATCCGGGCGTGGCTCGGAGGCGAGCCAGACGGCGACGCGCCACTCGCCGTACCCGGCGGGAAGCGGCATCAGGCCGTCCAGCGTCCCGTGCGCGAAGAGCGACCAGGGGAGCCCGCGGCCGGCCCGGCCGGGGCCGGCCCCGTCGCGGCGCAGGGCCGCCGTGCGTTCGTCGAGCAGAACGCGGGACCCGTCGGCCAGGCGGAACTCCGGTGCTCCGACCCACATTCCGGATCTTCGTCCTGCCAGGGCCGCGCGCCAGGCGGGAGCCGGAGCCAGCTCGCCGACCGTCCATGCGAGCGCCGCCTCGGCAGCATGGAGCCCCTCGACGGCCCGCCGGTGGTGGGCTGCGATCGTCACCTCGGTGGTGGCCAGCGGCACGAGCACGGCGACGACCCCCAGCAGCACGACCGACGCCATCAACGTCACGACCAGGGCGATCCCATCCGCGCCGGCGAACCGGCCGGCCCTGCTCACCAGGTCCCCAGGGCGCGCGGCGCCACGTCGAAGCGCACCGTCCGGTCCGGGACGGACCCGCGGCGGACCGACGGCCGCGGCGGGCCGGAGCGCAGCAGGCTCCGCCCGCGCCAGGCGTCGTCCGGAACGCGCAAGCGGATGGTCACCTGCACCCGCCGGACGCGAAACAGGTCGACGTCGAACGGCAGGCCGCCGCCGCACCACGGACCGTCGACGAGCTCGGCCGCGGGCAGCTCCCGAAGCGACGGAGGCGGCGGAGCAGCCGGCCGGCCACCTCCCGTCGCCGCCACGAGGCACGGCGCCGCCACGCGCCGGGCGGCGTCGCCGACGGACGAAGCGGGCGTCAGCGCCGGCAGCGGCCCGCCGAAGTAGCGCACGTCCAGGTCCACCACACCGTCCACGAAGGGCAGCGTGACCGCCGTGCCGCCGTGCCTGCGCAGTTGGCCGCGGCGGCGATCGAGCACGTAGCCTCGGACGGCGACGGACAGGATCGAGGCGCCCGCCGGGAAGCCGTCCCCCTCACCCGCGCCCCGACGGCGCAGGGTGACCGAGGCCCCGCGGGCGCGCGTCACGCGAACCAGCTCCGAACGACCCCGCCGGTCGAACACCAGCGCGTTCCCCGGACCGTCGACGCCGCAGCGCGGCGGGCGAAGGCATCCCGAGCCCGGGACCAGCGCCACCTCCACCTCCCGGACGCCGGCCGGCAACCCGGCCGCGAGGTGCGCTCCCGCCGGGCCGGGCGGCGCGTGGAAGAGGGTGAAGCCGGGGTCCTCCGAGCGCCCCGCCCCGGAGGCCGAGCCGTCCATTCCCGCCGGCACGACGGGTGCGCGAAGCCAGCCGAGCGCGGTCCCGGAGCCCGGCCCCTTCCCGCTGCCCGCCATGAGGAGATCGCGGTGCAGCTCGACGAACGCGGCGCGGGCCCGCTGCTGCATCTCGGCCGCCTGCGGCTGAGCGGCCACCGCCCCCTGGACCGGGTCGAGCAGGCTGAAGACGGCGCCCAGCAACGCAACGACGATGGCCATGGATACGACGGACTCGAGCAGCATCGTCCCGACCTCCCGCGCGGCGGATTCGCGCGAACCGGATCTCCCCCCCACGCCGGTCAGGGCGCGCGCGCACGCAGCGTGGCGATCCAGAGCACGCCGGGGTCGTGCGGCCGGACGGCGCGTGGAGGCTCCGCGGACGACACCCGGCGGTCGATGACCGCCACCTGCAGCACCAGCAGGTCCTGGTTGGACTCGTGCGTCGCCACGGCCCACCGGCGTATGTAGGCCGTTCCGGGTAGCGGCTCGGCGCCTGTGCCGATCCAGACGCCGCTTGCGTCGAGGTAGTCCACGTAGCCCGGGAGGCCGGCTTCCATGGCCTCCGGCGGCGAGGGGCGGAGACCGACTCCGCCCCCGCTCGACCCCGGCTGCGCGAGATCGGTCGTCGTGTCGGTCACTCGCTCGCCCGTGCGCGAGTCGAAGCTCCACGCGAGCGAGCGGAGCTCCTCCAGTTTCTGCGTCGCGGCCACGGTTGCGACGGAGTCGGCGGCGCCGATCGCGACCGCGCGGCGCGCGACCACCACGACGTGCGCGAGCCCGGCTGCGAGACCGGCGAGCAGGGCGACCGCGACGAGCGTCTCGATCAGCGTGAAGCCATCAACTGAGCCGTTCCTCACGAGCGCCTTGCCAAGCAAGAACCGCGCCGCGGGCGGCCGCGGCATCGGCCGGTCAGCAGAACGCCGCGTACCAGGCGATCAACTCGTCGCCGACGAGCGTGGAGGCGAAGGCCGCCACGGCCAGGAAAGACCCCAGGGGCAACTGGTAACGGGCGTTTCCCCGCCCCGTCGCGAGCAGTGCGAGCCCGGCCAGCGAGCCGAGGACGGAGGCCGCGAACAGCGTCAGGAGGGCGGCCTGCCAGCCGAGCCACGCACCGATCATCGCCAGCATCTTCACGTCGCCCATCCCGAGGCCCTCGACGCCGCGGAGCCGATGGTAGACGCCGGCAATCGCGAGCGGGACGCCGGCGCCGACGGCCGCGCCGGCCAGCGCGGCGACCGGACCGGGCTCGAGGCCCACGCTCAGGGCGATCCCGAGCGCCGTGCCCGGGAGCGTGATGGCGTTGGGCAGGATCCGGTGGTGCAGGTCGATCAGCCCGAGGACGAGCAGTGCCGACGTGAAGGCCAGACGCGCCGGAAGGAGCGGCTGCCAGCCCAGCTCGCAGTACTGGAGAAGAAAGAGGGCCGGGGTGGCGAGCTCGACGAGCGGATAGAGCGGCGAGATGTGCGCCCCGCAGGCCCGGCATCGCCCGCGCCGGCGCAGGTAGCCGACGAGAGGCACGTTGTCGGACCAACGGATCGGCCGCGCGCACGCCGGGCAGCGCGAACCGGGCGTGACGACGGACTCGCCCCTCGGCAGCCTGTGCACGCAGACCGTGACGAAACTCCCGACCGCCAGACCGAGCGCGACGATGAGGACGATGGGCATCGGGTGCGAAGCGTCGGGCCAGGAGTCTGCGCCGCAGAACCGGCGACGCAAGAGCCTCCCCGACCGCGCAGACTCCCGACGCGGCCGCCAGGCCGCCCTAATCGACCCCGGAAGGAGGCTCCTCGGGCGCCGGCTCCTCGGGCGGGCTCGACGCGCGGGCGATCTCGTAGGCCAGGGCGGCATCGAAGAACCGGGGGGCGAGCCCGCCGCGCAGGAGAACCCCGTTGATGATGTAAGTG
>JAPOVI010000267.1:0-6787 GCA_026708265.1 Acidobacteriota bacterium | reverse complement strand
CGCCTGTACGGGAAGCGCCGCGCCGACCGCGATGTCGCGCTTCACCTGCTCGATCTCGGCCGGGTAGCGGGCATCGAATCGCGCCGCGTCCACACCGGAGATGTCCTCGAGGGCCTCGACGATCGCATCGCGCTCCAGTCCGGCCTGGTTCGCGTACAGCCACTCGGCCATCCGCTCGCTCGCCTCGGGGCTCACCGCCGCGGCCAGGCGCACCGCGACCGCCGCCTCGCAGGCGGCGTCGTGCTGGCCGTTGGGCGTCTCGTCGTTGCACGCCGGATCCAGCGGGAAATCGAGCGTGACCTGCGCCACCCGTCCCGGATGACTCGATGCGTACTTGGCGAATATCGGCGCGTAGATCCGCTCCGTGTTCGCGCAGGCCGGGCACTGGTAGTCGTTGAACTTCACCACGATCACCGTCGTCCCGGGGTCGGGAGCCGAGGGCAGGGCGATATCCACGCGCGGCTGCGACTCCCAGAAGCGTTCGAACTCGCTCTGCTGGTCGACGGCGGGCGCCGACGCCCCCGTCTCGCCGCCCGTGGCCGCGGCCGCGATCTCCGGGACGCGGTCCGTACGGGCGAACCAGACCGCCCCCGCCGCCGTCGCCGCCGCATAGGCCAGCACCAGCGCGAGACCGACCGGGCGCCGCGCCAGGTGGCCGATGTCGGCCGCGGCGGCCGCGGGAAGCCGGGAAACGGGCGTGGCCGTTGCGGACCCCGCGAGGAGGAAGATGCCGACGACCGCGACGTAGACCACGAGGCAGAGCAGGCAGACGGTCTGGAGGACGAAGAAGGAAGCGTACGCCATGTACATGGCGACGGCCAGTCCTATCGTCGACCAGACCAGCAGGTAGCCGTCGACGTTGTCGCGCGAGGCGGCCGGTCCGCGGGCGCTCGCGAACGCGAGCAGCAGGACGCCGGCGAACCAGACGACGCCGCCGAGCGCGACGGGAACACCGGCGACGCTCCCGTAGCGGCTCTGGTAGACCTGCGAGCAACTCACCCGGGCGTTGACGTCGCAGAAGCTGACGTAGGCGGGGTCGCTCACCATCCGGGCATGGACGTAGGTGGAGGCAGCGGCCGCCCCCAGGCCGGCGAGGGCCAGGGCCGCCATCCAGCGTCGGGATCGGCTACTCATGCTTCCTGTCTCCCACCCTCCCGCGCCCCGACGGGGCACCCGGAGCAACGCCGGCGCGTGACTCCTGCTGTCGGGCCGACGGGTCGGACCGGCGTCGACCGTCTCGAGCGCCGCGGGCGCCGGTGGGCGTCACTGTATCGGATCGGCGCCCTCGGGGGCCCCGCGCTGCGTCACCGGCACCGGCGTGCCGCTGATGAAGAAGATCGTGCCGCCCTGGTTCGTGCCGAAGTGGCGCACCCCGCCCCCGTCCTGCGGCTCGCCGCCGACGAAATAGCTCGTGACCAGTCCGCCCGCCTCGACCCCGTTGCAGGAAGCCGGGGCGCCGGTGGCCGCCGCACCGCCGGTCAGCGTAATGGTATACGCGCTCTTGAACGAGGGATCCGTGTTGAGGTCGGTGCCGATGAAGCCGTCGCCGCCATCGCCAGGGGGCGTCCCCAGGACGGACAGGCTGGGAGCGTAGAACCCGTTCCCGCAGCTCGCGGCGAAGATGGACTGTGCGGCGTTCACCGCCCGGAGCGATGCGATTGCCGACGCCTCGTTGCCGGCCATGCGGGCGCGCAGCAGCCCCGGCGCCGCGACCGAGGCGATGACGCCGATGATCGCAACGACGATAAGCAGCTCGATCAGCGTGAATCCCTGGTTTCCCGTTCTCTGGTGCATGCTCTCCTCCCGTTCCGTCCGTGTCGGCGCGGGAACCCTCCCGCGCCGAGTCTCAACCCGCCAGTCTGCCGATCAGATCGAAGATGGGCAGGTACATGGCAACGACGATGGCTCCGACCACGAGACCCAGCAGGGCAATCAGGAGCGGCTCGAGCAGCGTCATCAGTCCCGCAACCGCGGCATCGACGTCCTCCTCGCAGATGGCGGCCACCTTCGCCAGCATCGCGTCGAGCGCGCCGGTCGTCTCTCCCACATCGATCATATGCACGACCGTGACCGGAAACACGCCGCTGGCGCGCATGGGGCCGGACATCGACTCGCCGCGCTCGACCGCCGCCCGCGTGGTCATGACGGCCTCCTCGATCACCGCGTTGCCAGCCGTCCCGGCGGTGATGGCCAGGCCTTCGAGAATCGGCACTCCCGAGCCGAACAGCGCCGACAGGGTGCGGCAGATCCGCGCCACCGCGATCTTGCGCAGGATCGTTCCCACCAGTGGCAGGCGGAGCAGGGCGGCATCGCTTGCGCGCCGCCCTCGCTCGGTCCCGCGGAACCATCGAAGCGCCGCCGCGCCGCCCGCGAGTGCCGCCGCGACCACCGGGAACAGCACGACGAGCGAGTCGCTGGCCGCGATGACGACCCGAGTGGGCCAGGGCAGCGTTGCGCCCATGCCTTCGAACAGCGCGGCGAAGGTCGGAATCACCGTCCAGAGGATCACCCCGACGGCGGCTGCCGCGATCGCCACGACGGCGGCCGGATAGGCGAGGGCGGAGCGTACCTGCCCGCGCAGCTTCGCGTTGGTCTCGATGCACGCCGCGAGCCGCTCGAGGATCGCATCCAGGATGCCGCCGGATTCGCCCGCGGCGATGAGGTTGGTGTAGAGCCCGTCGAAGGCGACGGGGTGACGGCGCATGGCGTCGGCCAGGCCGGAACCGCCCTCCACCTCCGCGCGTACGGCGCGGATCGCCGACGCGAGGCGGGGGTGGTTCTCCTGCTCCCCGAGCACCCCGAGACACTGGACCAGGGGGACGCCGGCGTCCACCATGGTCGCGAACTGGCGGGTGAAGACGGCAAGGCTGCGGCCCGGCACCCGCTCCCGTCGCCAGGATGGCAGCCGGAACGGCCAGCCGCGGCGCGCAGCCGGCGGCGGGTGCGCCGCGCCGCCTCGCCCGGCACCGCGCACGGACCTCCGACCGAGCGCCTGGCCGGGCGGCGCGAACCGGGCTCCGAGCGCCCGGGTCACGGGGTGCCTCCCGCGCCGGAGCGCCGGCGGCCGGGCCCGCGGCTCGAGTGTTGCCGAGCGCCGTCCCGGCCGAGGAGCTGGCGCACCTCGTCGGGATGCGGCGACCGGGCCAGCGCCTCTTCCAGCGCGATGTGTCCTCCGGCATGCAGGCGAGCCAGGGCCTGGCTCATCGTCTGCATGCCGAACCGATCCTGGCCGGCCTGCATCGCGGAGTACACCTGGTGCAGCTTGTCTTCCCGAATCAGGTTGCGGATCGCGAAGGTCGGCGTCATGACCTCGGCCGCGCACAGCCGGCCGGGTCCCGCGACCCGGGGCACGAGCGTCTGGCAGACCACGCCGGCCAGCACCAGGGAGAGCTGCGTCCGTACCTGGGCCTGCCGATGCGGCGGGAAGACGTCGATGATGCGGGTGACGGTCTGCACGGCGGAGCTCGTGTGCAGGGTCGCAAGCGTGAGGTGGCCCGTCTCGGCGATGCGCAGGGCGGCCTCGACCGTCTCCAGGTCGCGCATCTCCCCTATCAACACCACGTCGGGATCCTCGCGCAGGGCGGCCCGCAGAGCCGTCGCGAAGCTGCAGGTATCCGCCTGCACCTCCCGCTGGTTGACGAGGCAGCGGCGGTGCGGGTGCACGTACTCGATGGGATCCTCGATCGTCAGGATGTGCGCCCTGCGCTCCCGATTGACGCGGTCGACGAGCGCGGCAAGCGTGGTGCTCTTCCCGCTTCCGGTAGCTCCGGTCACCAGCACGAGACCCTGCGGCAGGCGCGCGAAGCCCGCGACGGCCGGAGGCAGGTCGAGCCGCTCCAGATCGGGAATGGCACCGGGAATCAGCCGGTAGGCCGCCGCCACCGCGCCCCGCCGGCGAAACACGTTGCAGCGAACCCGCCCCACCTCGGGAACGTCGAGCGCGGCGTCGAGCTCCATGCCGGATTCGAAGCGCTCGCGCTGGTCGTCGGTCAGCAGGCTGTACACGAGCTGGCGCACCCGCGCCTCGGTGAGCGGCTCGAGGTCCTCCTGGCCCTCGAGCTCGCCGTCGATCCGGAGGTGCGGAGGCGCGTGGGGAGCAAGATGCAGGTCCGAGCCGCCGCGCTCGGCAAGCCGTACGAGGAGCTCCGGCAGGGTCGCGGCCATCGGTCTGCCCCTAGCCCACCGTCTCCCGCGCCACCTCGTCCACCGTAGTGACGCCCGCGGCGATCTTCCGCAGCCCGCTCCGGCGCAGCGTGACCATGCCCTCCTCGACGGCCCGGGCGCGCAACTCGGCGACCGGCGCGCCCGCGAGGATCAGGCTGCGCACCGAATCGGTGACGTCCATCACCTCGTACAGGCCCACCCGCCCGCGATACCCGGTGGCGTTGCAGGCGTCGCACCCTCGGCCGCGCCGGGGGGCGATGGCTGCGGCCTCCGCCTCGTCGAAGCCGACGTCGGCCAGCGCCGAAGACGGCTGCGCATCCGGTTCGCTGCAGCGCGCGCAAATGCGCCGCACCAGCCTCTGCGCGCAGATGAGCGAGACCGCTCCGGCAACCAGGAACGGCTCCATGCCCATGTCGACGAGCCGGATGACGGTGCTCGGCGCGTCGTTGGTGTGCAGGGTCGACAACACGAGGTGCCCCGTCAGCGCCGCCTTGATGGCGATCTCGGCCGTGACGGAGTCGCGGATCTCGCCGACGAGAATGACGTTGGGATCCTGCCGCAGGAACGCCCGCAGCGCGGCGGCGAACGTCAGGCCGATGCTCTCGCGGATCTGCACCTGGTTGACGCCGGCCAGGTTGAACTCCACGGGATCCTCGGCGGTGAGAATGTTCGTGTCCGGGGTGTTGATCCGGGAGATGGACGAGTAGAGGGTGCTCGTCTTGCCGCTGCCGGTCGGCCCGGTCACCAGCACCATGCCCCAGGGGCGGCGGATGCTCGCCTCGAAGCGGGCGAGGGCCTCCGGGTCGAAGCCGAGGCGGGAGAGGTCGAGCGCCAGGTGAGTGCGATCGAGCAGCCGCAGCACGATCTTCTCGCCGAACAGGGTCGGCAGGCACGAAACCCGGAGATCGATCTCCCGCTCCGCTCCGCTCTCGCCGCTGCGGATCCGGATGCGGCCGTCCTGCGGAAGCCGGCGCTCCGCGATGTCGAGCTTCGCCATCACCTTGATCCGCGAGGCGATGGCGTCCCGCATCGCGGCGGGCGGCGCCAGCGCATGCCGCAGCACGCCGTCGACGCGGTACCGAATGCGCAGGTCGTTCTCGTACGGCTCCACGTGGATGTCGCTCGCTCCCTGTTGGATGGCCGAGGCCAGAATCACGTTGACGAACCTCACCACGGGAGCCTCGTCCCCGGGCGTCTCCGGCGCCGTGACGGCCTCCCGGGCTTCGCGCGGGAACGCCTCGGCGCGCGCCGACGGCTCCCCCTCCGCCCGGCTTGCCCCGTCGGAGCGCGAGTCGATGCCGCCCGCGGCCGGGGCGCGGGGAGCAGGACCTTCGTAGTAGCGGGCGAGAGCCCCGAGCATCTCCGCCTCGGCCGCCACCACCGGCTTGACCGTGCACCCCGTGGCGCGCGCCACCTCCTCCAGGGCGCGCGAGCTCGTCGGATCCGCCGCCGCCACCACCAGCACGGGACCGGAGCGGTCGATCGGCACGACCTGGTGCGCGCGGGCGAGGTCGGCCGGAACGAGGTCGATCACACGGGCGTCGACGTCGAACCGGCTGAGGGAGATCGACGGCACGCCGTACTGCCTGCTCAGCAGGGCGCCGACCTCCTCGCGGGTGGCGAAGCCCAGCTCGACGAGGTTGAGACCGAGCCGGCCTCCATTGACCTTCTGGGACGCGAGAGCCGCCTGGATCTGATCCGGGCTGACGCTCTTCCGGGCCACGAGCAGCTCGCCGAGTCGAGCGGGCATTCCTGGGTGTCCGCGCCGGGGGCCGCGACGGAGGTACGGGCCGTCGATGTGGGCCAGCGCCTTCGACCGAGGGCAGCAAGGATGCTGCCACTCCGGAACGGCCCGCGCCGGCCGAGGCCGGCGGGTCGATCGGCTCGTGCGGCGCTCGAGAGGGGAAACCGAGGTTGCGGGCGCGGGGGGATCTGCGGCGCGGGCGATGCTCAGCCGACCATGACCGCGGCGGCCACGACCGTGGTCCACAATCCCTGCCGGTGGCCTACGGCGGTCTGGGTGATGTTCCGCGTGTGGACGATCTGGTCGGACAGTTGCCAGACTTCCTTGTTCTCGTCCCAGCTCTTGTCCGGGTCGAACTTCAGGCCGAGCGTCGTGGCCAGCATCTCAGCCGCCAGGTCCTCGGCGTAGTCGCCGGCAGTTTCCTCGTCCTCGCCGAAGCTGTGGTGCTCCGACAGGTAGCCGTACAGCGCGGGGTCGCCTGGAACGGCGACGCCGATGCTGGCCGCAATCAATCGGTGCGGCTCCCGGGTCGCCGCCTCGGACATGACCACGAACGTCACCTGTCCGGGGCTCAGACGCCGGACGCCATCGTCGCGGGAGAGAATCTTGCACCCGGGAGGAAAGATGCTCGAAACGCGGACCACGTTGCAGGCCGCAATCCCGGCGGAGCGGAGGGCAAGCTCGAACGACGTAAGCTTCTCTCGGTGTTCTCCGACGCCCTTCGTGAAGAAGAGCTCGGTGGGGACCAGGCCAAGCACTGCGCTGCCGGATTCTAGGAGCTTGCGCCGCAGAAAGCAACGCAAGTGGAGTTCGGCGGCGCAAGCTCCTGGGACGGTGGGGGCTGGGGCCGACCCGGAGCTTGCGACGGGTTGGCGGCGC
>JAPOVI010000340.1 GCA_026708265.1 Acidobacteriota bacterium | reverse complement strand
GCGTTCCGCGTCGTGCATTCCCATGCGTCGAAGTCGTTACGGTCGTTACTCTGCTGTTACTCTAACAGCCTTTGGCAACTGTCCCCCGGGCACAGGGCCGCACCGCCGCCGTGAACGGGACGTCGACGCTCGATGCGCACGCCGCGTGGAGACTGGTGCGAGCCGTCGGACCGGGCGTTGCAGCCCCCGTGCGGGTCCATGATTCCGGGCCGGATGTCTCGCTGCAAGTCCATCCCTCCGGGGCGTGGAACACCCGCGCGCGGTTGACGGAAGAGGCGCGCCAGATCTTCGACCTGTACCTCCCGCTGCAACTGCGTGCGGACCTCGTCATCGCCCAGGCGGGCCAGAGCCTCGACGGCCGCATTGCAACGGCCACCGGGCATTCGCACTACGTCACCGGGCCCGAGGACATCCGGCGTCTGCACCGGCTGCGAGCGCTAGTCGATGCGGTCATCGTCGGAGCAGGCACGGTCGACTCCGACGACCCGCGACTCACGGTGCGGCAGGTCGTAGGCGAGAATCCTGCCCGCGTCGTCATCGACCCCCGGGGCCGGCTGGACCGTGCACGCCACATCTTCCGCGACGGGGCGGCGCCGACCATCGTCGTCCGGCGGCGGCACGAGGCGGACGCCCTCCCGGAGACGACGGCGGCCCGTCGGTCGGGCACTCCCGCACGCGCGACGCGAACGCAGCGCGACGAGATCGTCATGGACCTGCCGGCCGTCCCCTCCGAAGCCATCGATCCGCGTGACGTGCTCGCGGCGCTTCGCGAACGGGGTTACCGGCGATTCCTGATCGAGGGGGGAGGCGTCACGGTCTCGAGGTTCCTGGACGCGGGAACGGTCGACCGGCTGCATGTGGCGGTCGCCCCTCTGGTCATCGGATCCGGCAGGCCGTCGTTCACCCTCGAGCCGATCGCGACTCTGGACGAAGCGATCCGTCCCTCCTGCCGGGTTTTTCGCCTCGGCAACGACGTCCTCTTCGACCTCGACCTGCGCTTGCCCGCTACGCGCGCAGGGCGAGCAGGTCCAGGTGACCGACCATGAGCCCGAAACGGCCGCTTGCGATCGTCGCGCACCGCCGCTCCGCCCACGCCCGCACCTGCCGCGCGACGGCCGCCTCATCGTCCGCCGCAGCCCGAAGCTGCTCCACCGCCGCGGTTTCCCAGCCCCGGACAAGCGCCCGGGCCAGCTCCGCGTCGGCGGGTCCGAGCCGCCACGAGCTGGGCAGCAGCCAGACGCGGTAGCCGGCGGCGCGGAAGGTCATCTCGGCGGTCAGTCCCGCCATCGGACCCAGGGCCCCCCCGAGCCCCTTGTCTCGGCGCTGGTGGGCATTGACCGACCTGCGGATGATCCCATCGTCCGGGTCATCGTCCGGCCGGGGCTCGTCCTGCGCCACCTGCCACTGGATCCCGCCGTCGTAGCTCAGCGCAAAGAGCGCCGCGCTCCCGGCGTCGCGGCAAGCCGCCGCCAACGCGCCCAGCCAGTCCTTCGACACCAGGTCCAGCAGGGCCGACGCCGTCACGAGATGGGCTCTCGACTCCGGGATCGCTTCCAACCCTCTCCCCGCCAGATCGCCGACGACCCGCGTCACCTCCACTCCTTCCGGCGCCGCCGCGCGTTCGAGCAGGCCCGCGTCGTGATCGACCAGCGTCCAGTGCCGGATCCCGGGCAGCCTCGGCGTCAGGTAGCGCATGTTCGAGCCGGTCCCGCTACCCAGATCGACAACGCGCGACCAGCCGCCAGCCCGCCACGCGGATGCAAGCAGCGACAAGGCTGCCGCAGCGCGCGATCGATGGTCGACCGGCTCGCGTAGCGCGAGCCATGCCGGATCGAACGTCGCGCTCATGTCGCGGGGTATCCTCGTATGCTCACCGTCACGACGTCGCCACCATGCTCCGCCCGTCAGCACCGTGCGCCGGACTCCTCCGGAGCCAGCGCCAGGATGTGCTGCTCGAAGGTCCGCACCGCCGTGTCCCAATCGGGCAGCGCCGCGGCGTGGCGCCGGGCCGCCGCGGCAAGCGTCTTGCGCCGCCCCGCGCCGCCCCTCACGGGTCCGATCCTGCCTGGTTCACGCAGCGGCTCGTGCGGGTCCAGAAGCGAGCCGATCGCCGCGGCCAGCTCGCGGTCGTTGCCGGGTGGCGCCAGCAGGGAAGCGTCCGACGGCAGCGTATCCGGGATCGCGCCGCCGGTAGTGCTGACGACCGGCAGGCCGCGGGCCAGCGCCTCGGTCAGCACCATC
>JAPOVI010000385.1:21235-21796 GCA_026708265.1 Acidobacteriota bacterium | reverse complement strand
CCCGGGCGTCAACGCCGGGCTCGGCGTCCACGAATCGCACGGGATGAACAACGACGACATCGGGCGGCTGGCCCTGCCCGACCTGTTCGTGGCGAACCTCCCCAGCTTCAATCTGCGCCTTCTCGAGACCCACACGAGCACGCGCGTCCTCGCCAACCCGCGCATCCGCACGTCGGCGGGCGTCGAGGCGTCGGCCGCCTTCGGCGACCGGGTCCCGGTGCCGGTGACGACCTTCACCCCGTTCGCGGCCGGCGGCATCAGCCAGCAGCCAATCACCTCGTTCAACTACGAAAACGTCGGCGTCAACATCGACATCACGCCGCGCATCCACCACGACGACCGGGTGTCGCTGGAGATCGGGATCGAGATCAGCAACCTCACCGGCACCGGGTACGCGGGCGTGCCGCAGTTCGGCAATCGGCAGATCTCGACCACGATCCGGCTTATGGACGGAGAGACGAGCATTCTCGCCGGGCTGATCCGCGACGAGGAACGCGAGGTGCTCGAGGGGATCCCCGGGCTGAGCAGCCTCCCGGTCATCGGCCGCATCTTCGGGCGGAC
>JAPOVI010000385.1:0-21225 GCA_026708265.1 Acidobacteriota bacterium | reverse complement strand
GGGCGGACCGAGACGAGGACGCAGGAGACCGACATCGTCCTCACGCTGACGCCGCACATCCTGAGCGGCCTCGAGCTCGAGGAGGAGGACCTGCTCCCCTTCCGGGTGAATACCGACCTCGCGGCGGCCGCGCCCGCCGGGTTCGCACAGCCGCCGGCCCTCGACCGGCTGCAGCCGCGGGGACCCGGCGGCGACCCCGGGCTGCGGGCGCCGCCGCCGATCCTGGAGCCGATCCGGCCGCCGGTCATTCCCGACCGCTAGGAGCTTGCGCCGCGGAACGCCAACGAAGTGCGTGCCGCGGCGCAAGGTCCTGGGCCGGTGGGGGCTGGGGCCGAACACTAGCCGCTAGGGATCGGCCTCGACCGCTACCTGCGCACCGAGGGCGCGCAGCCGCGCGACGAGATCGGCGTAGCCGCGCTCGACCGTCTCCAGCGGCCCCACTCGGCTCTCGCCGCGCGCGGCGAGGGCGGCGGCGATCAAAGCCATGCCCGAGCGCAGATCGCGCGTATCGAGGTTGCGTCCCTTGAGCGGCCGCGGGCCGGTGACGATGATGCGGTGCGGGTCGCAGAGGAAGAGGTCCGCCCCCATGCCGCTCAACTGCTCGAGGGCGAAGAGGCGGAGCTCGTACATCCAGTCGTGGATCAGCGTGCGGCCCGCGGCCTGCGTAGCGAGCACGGTGACCAGACTGACCATGTCGCTCGGGAAGCCGGGCCACGGGGCGGTCGTGATCTGGCGGAGGGCGCGCGGCGTCGACTCGTGCACGCGCAGCAGGTCGCCGTCCACCTCGCACTGCACCTCCATCCGGCGGAGCACCGAGACGATCGGCTCGAGATCGGCGCCGGACGCGCCCGCCACCTCCACCTCTCCACCCGTCAGCACCGCGGCCACGGCCCAGCTCCCCGCTTCGATGTAGTCGCCGCGCAGCCGGTGCCGGACGCCGGCGCGAAGGGCTCCGCCCGTAACGCGGACCGTGGGCGTGCCCGCGCCCTCGATGGCCAGCCCCATCCGCCCCAGAAACTCGCACAGCTCGACCACGTGCGGCTCGCAGGCCGCGTGTCGGACTTCCGACGTGCCGTCCGCCGCCGCCGCGGCCAGGATGGCCGTTTCGGTGCCCGTGACCGATGCCTCGGTGAGGTACACCGAGGCGGCGCGCAGGCCGTCGGGCGCGTCGAGCGCGTGACCCGCACCGGACACGTCGCGCGCCCCCATCGCGCCGAGTGCCTCGCGGTGCACGGAGAATGTCCGGCGCCCCGGAAAGTCGCCGCCGGGCGGCGCGAGGCGGGCGCGCCCGAGGCGCCCCAGGAGGGGGCCGACCAGCAGGACGGAGCCGCGCAACTGACCCACGAGCCGCGCGTCCGGCTCGTAGCGCGCCACCCGCCGGCACTCGACGCGGACGGTGGTCGTGCCGAGCCCCGTGACGGAGGCGCCCAGCCCGCGCAACAGCTCCCCCATCACCACGACGTCGCGGATCCGGGGCACGTTGGTCAGCTCGCACGGCTCGTCGGTGAGGAGGCAGGCCGCCAGCAGCGGGAGGGCGGCGTTCTTGTTCCCCTCGACGTCGACCCGCCCCATCAGGCGGCGGCCACCCTCGACGACCAGCCGGGTCTTCGACTCCTGGCGCGGATCGTGGGTCACGTTACGGGAACTCTCCCAGGTAGACGACCTCGCGTCGCAGGACGACACCGAAAGCCGCCTCGACCCGGGTCCGGCAGAGATCGACGAGGGCGCGCACGTCGCCTGCCGAGGCGCCGGGTCCGCCGACGATGAAGTTCGCGTGCCGGTGGGATACTCGGGCGCCTCCGATCGCCGTGCCCTTGAGACCCGCGCGGTCGATGAGGGCACCGGCCGTTGCCGGCATCCCGTCCGCGAGGCCCGCGCGCGGGTCGGGGTTGCGGAAGATGCACCCGGCGCTGGGAACGCTCAGCGGCTGGGTGCGCTTGCGGTGGGCGAGCGCCTCCCGGGCGCGGACGCGCAACGCGACCGGATCGGCGTCGCCGACGGCAAACTCCGCCCACAGCGCCACCTCACCGGTGCGCTGCAATCGGCTGGCGTCGTAGCCGAACTCCATGGCGCCCGCCGGCGCCACAAGCTCGGTGCCGTCCGGCGCCGCCATCCCCACCGCCGCCACGACCTCGCTCAGGAGCCGGCCGCGGAAATGCGCGTTGCCGCACACGGCGCCGCCCACCGTCCCGGGCGTGCCGGCCCAGCCCTCCAGCCCCTCGAGCCCCCGGCTGACGGTCCAGCGGACGAGGCCGTTCACGGTCACCCCGGCCGAGGCGCGCACGATTCCCGGCCGCACCAGCTCGACGCGGCGCTCCCGCGGGCGGACGACGAGTCCCCGCACGCCGCCGTCGCCGACCAGCACGTTCGACCCGCCCCCGAGCACGGTCACCGGGACTCCGGCTCCGGCCGCCGCGGCCACCGCGCTCCGAAGATCGGCGGCCGTCGGCGCGTCGCAGAACCACTCCGCGGCGCCCCCGATCCGGAAGGTCGTGCAGGGTGCGAGCGGCTCCCGCGCGCGGATCGCCAGCGGCCCCCGCGCCACGTCCGATCCGGGCCACGCGGCCGCCCGCACCGCCGTCATCGGTCGCCCTCCAGCGCCAGAAGGGCGCGCTCCTGTCGCACGAGGGCGCGGAGCGCCGTCGCCTGATCGCACGCTTCGAACTCGATCCAGTCCCCGGGGGCGAGCTGTCCGGCGAGCGGCAGATCCGCGGTGATGACGGTAGCCATGCGCGGGTAGCCGCCGGCGGTTTGACGGTCGGCCATCAGCACGATCGGCTCGCCCCGCGGCGGGACCTGGATGGCGCCGAACGGCGTGGCCATCGAGAGCAGGTGTCCGTCGGTCCGCCGCGGAAGGGGCGCGCCCCGCAGACGATACCCCATCCGATCCGACTGCGGTGTCAGGAAGTAGCGGGTGGTCAGCAAGGCGTCGACCACGGCGGGCTCGAAGTGTGCTTCGTGCGGCCCGAGCACCACGCGCACCCGGACGCCCCCGTCCGGCAGCGGCAGCGGTGCCCCTACCTGCCGCGACCCGGGCCCGCGCCCGTCTGCCGCGCCGATCGGGAGGACGTCGCCCGCGCGCAGAGCCCGTCCGTCCAACCCCCCGGTCCGACTCCCGACGTGGGTGGCGCGGCTCCCGAGCACGGCCGGAACGTCGATGCCCCCCGCCACGGCGAGGTAGGCTCGTGCACCCCGGCTCCGCGGCCCGAATGTCAGCCGCTGTCCGGCCGCAGCCGCCACCGGGGCGTTCCGCGGAACGGGGACGCCGTCGAGCTGCAGCGGGAAGTCCGCGCCGGCGCACGCGAACCGGGCCGCCCTCTGGAACTCGATCTCGGGACCCAGGAGCGTCACCTCGAGCGCCGCCGACGACGACGCGTTCCCGACGGCCGCGTTGGCGACCCGGAGGGAGACGGCATCCATGGGGCCTGCGACCGGCACCCCGAGGTGCTGGTGTCCGCAGCGCCCGCCGTCCTGCACCGTCGTCAGCAATCCCGCCGACAGAATCTCCAGCCCGTCCACTCCCCGGCCCCCTCCTCGTCGACCGTCCGGCTCCATGCGGTTCCCGATCCGACCCTCCGAGCGCGCCGCTCAACTCCGCTCATCGGGGGGCGCCTGGACGTACCGTGACCGCGCACGGTAGTCGCCCTCGCCGATCGGCACGAACCGGACGGCGTCGCCGGCGCGCAGCAGGAACGGCTCCGTCCGATCCGGGTCGTAGACCCGACGGGGCGTTCGCCCGATGAGCTGCCAGCCTCCGGGTGCTTCCAGCGGATAGACGCCCGTCTGCCCGCCCGCGATGCCGACCGACCCCGCGGGGACCCGCAGGCGGGGAGTCTCCCGCCGCGGCGCCGCGATCGTCGGGTCGACGGACGCGAGGTAGGCGAACCCCGGCAGGAACCCCAGCATGTAGACGCGGTACGCAGGTGCGGCATGTCGGGCCACGACCGTCGCCTCGCTGCACCCACCGAAGCGCGCGACCGCCGGCAGGTCCGGGCCGTGCGCACCGCCGTAGCACACCGGGATCTCCACCGTGCGCGACGGTGCCTCCGGACCGTCCGGGGCGGAAGGCGCCTGCTCCGCAATCCCCTCCATCCGCGCCGCCAGCGAATCGACGTCCGTGCGCAACGGGTCGAAGTGCACCGTGACGGCCGTGTAGCTGCCGACCACGTCGCGCACGCCGGCGCAGGCGGCTTCCCGGATCGCGGCTGTGGCGTGGACGACATGCGCATTGACGAGCGGGTCGATCCGCTCCTCGAAGGCGAGCACGAGCGCTCCGTCGCCCAGGCGGGACAGGCTCCACCGCATTCCCGTTCTGCGCTTTCCCGGTCAGGCCTGACCGTCGAGCCGGTCCAGCAGCCGCTGGTGCACGCCGCCGAAGTCCCCGTTCGACATGACGACGACCAGATCCCCGTCCCGCGCCTCGCGGCCGACGACATCCACTATCTCGTCGACCGAGTCGAGATGGCGAGCCGCGACCCCCGCCGCGGCGATGTCCGCGGCCAGGCGCGACGCCGAGAGCCGTTCCACCTCCGGCAGGCTGGAGCGGTAGACGGGACCCACGACCACCGCATCCGCGAGCGCCAGCGCCTCGGCGAACGCCTCCTGGAACACGCGGCGGCATGCGGTGGCGGAGCGGGGCTCGAAGAGCGCCCAGATGCGGCCCGCCGGCGAGGTCTCCCGGAGCGCCGCGAGCGTCTCCCGCACGGCGGTCGGGTGATGGGCGAAATCGTCGTAGACCGCGACTCCCCGTGCGGCGCCGCGCCGTTCCAGGCGCCGGCGCACCCCCCGGAACGTGGACAGGCCGGCCGCGACCGCTTCCGGCGCGATGCCCACGGCGGCCGCGGCGGCGGTTGCGGCCAGCGCGTTCCGGACGTTGAAGGCGCCGATGAGCGGCAGGTCGACGCGGGCGACCCGCTTGCCCGCGTGCTCGACCGCGAAACGCGTGCGACCGTCCCGGGAGCTCACCTCCACCGCCCGCCAGTCCGCCCCGGCCTCGATGCCGAAGGTCTCGACCGGGCAGTGCGCAGCGCCCGCCAGCCCGCGGGCCTCGGCGTCGTCCGCCCCGAGCAGGACCCGGCCGTTGCCCGGGACGAGCCCGACCAGCCGCCGGAACGCCAGTCGCAACGCGTCCAGGTCGGCGTAGATGTCGGCGTGGTCGAACTCCACGCTCCCGACCACGGTCACGAACGGCAGGTACTTGAGGAACTTCGCCGTCTTGTCGAAGAACGCGCTGTCGTACTCGTCCCCCTCGATGACGAACAGATCGCTCCGCCCCAGGCGGAAGCTCGCGTCGAAGTTGCGCGGGATGCCGCCGACGAGGAAGCCCGGGTCGGCGCCCGCCGCGACCAGCGCCCACGCCGACATCGACGTCGTGGTCGTCTTGCCGTGCGTCCCGGCGACAACGATGGAGCGCCTCCCCCGCAGGAAGCGGTCGCGCACCATCTCCGGCAGCGACACGTAGTGCATGCGCCGGGCGAGCACGGCCTCTACCTCCGGATTGCCCCGCGAGACCGCGTTTCCGATCACCACCAGGTCGATGTCATCGGTCACGTGCCGGGCGTCGTAGCCGAGCAGTGGCTCGATGCCCCGGCCGGCGAGGAAACCGTCCATGGGAGGATACGCGTGGGCGTCGGAGCCTCGCACCTCGATCCCCTGCTCCTGCAGCATGGCCGCGAGCGTCGCCATCGCCGTCCCGCAGATCCCGATGAGATGGACGCTCTTCACGCCACCGCCGCCTCCTCGACGATCAGACGGCCGGACACGTCGGTGTCGACCGTGACCTCCACTCCCAGCGGCAGCGTCACCATCGGCCGCGCGCGAGTGTGCCCGGTCGGAAGACCGAACAGTATCGGGCCATCGATATCGGCGGCCAGGCCGGCGAGGACCGCACGGGCGTCGACGCCGCCGTCCGGCTCCGCGCAGCCGGGGAACTCGGCGCAGACCACGGCTGCCGCGCGCGCGAGGACGCCCGCCTGGCGCAACTGCGTCAACATTCTGTCGATCCGGTACGGGCGCTCGCCCACGTCGTCGAGCAGCAGCACGAAACCGGGGGGCGGATCGAAGGAGAACGACGTCCCCAACGAGCTGACGAGCTGGGTGAGCGTGCCGCCCAGGAGGCGCCCCCGGGCTCGCCCGCGCCGGAGTACCTCTACCCCGTCGTCGTCCGGCAGGGGCCCGAACGGCACGGGCTGCGAGAGCTGCCCCAGCAGGGAGCCGCGGTCGTAGCCGTCCCGTCCGTCCGCCAGCGACACCACCATCGGCCCGTGGAAGCCGACCACGCCGCACTGGATCGTGAGGAAGGTCAGCAGGGCGGTGAGGTCGCTGCAGCCGACGAGCGCCTTGGGCTGGTGCCGCAATTCGGCCGCATCGAGCAGCGGCAGCAGTTGCGCGCTGCCGTACCCGCCGCGCGCCGCGACCAGGGCCGCGACCGAAGGATCGCGCCACGCCGCCCGGAAGCCCGCCGCGCGTGACGGCGGAGAGCCCGCCACGTACGCCTGCCGCTCGAAGACCCGGTCGTCGAACACGGGCCGGAATCCGAGGTCGCGGAGCTCGGCCACGCCTCTCTCGAAGCGGTCGCGATCGAAGGGGCTGGCCGGCGCGACGATCGCCACGCGGTCGCCGTCGCGCAGTGCGCGCGGCCTCCGCAGCACCTAGAGATGCCTCCTCATCTCGTGGGCAACGGCCTGGTGCTCGTCGCAGCCGAGCACCGCTTCGAGAGCGCGCGCCCGCGGCGGGCGCCACTCGTCGTCACCGTCCAGAAACCGCTCCTTCGCTCGACGCTGCCGACGCAGAGCGTCCTCCACGAGCGTCTGCGGCAGCGTCTGGTCCTCGACGGCTCGAATCAGGCGCTCGAGCACGGCCGCCTGCGCCTCGGGATCCGGCTCGCAGAGCAGCATGCTGTCACAGCCCGCGGCGATCGAGGCGACGGCCGCGTCGGGCACCGTGTGATCCGCCGTGATGGCACCCATCGTCAGATCGTCGGTCACGATCCAGCCGTCGAATCCGAGATCGCCTCGGAGGAGCTCGGTGATGACGGCATGCGAGAGCGTGGCTGGCGAAGACTCGTCCAGGGCGGGATAGCGAACGTGCGCCGTCATCAGCGCCGCCACCTCGGCCTCGATGGCGGCTCGGAAGGGCGGCAGCTCGACCTCTTCGAGCCGGCCGCGCTCGTGCTCGACCACCGGCAGCTCCTTGTGAGAGTCGAGATCGGTGTCCCCGTGGCCCGGAAAGTGCTTGCCGCACGCCGCGACGCCGCCCGCCTGGAGCCCGAGAATCACCTCGGTGCCCAGCGCCGCCACGCGAGCCGGGTCGGTCGCGGGAGCGCGATCGCCGATTACCGGGTTCCGCGGATTCGTCCCGACGTCGAGCACCGGCGCGAAGTCCAGCGTGATGCCGAGAGCGCGCAGCTCGCGCGCGAGCGCGCGGCCGAAACGCCGGGCCAGGTCGCGGTCCCCGCTGCGCCCGAGGGACGCGACCGGCGGCCACTCGGTGCAAGGAGCGCGCAGGCGCTGCACTCGCCCGCCCTCCTGATCGATGCTCACCCAGACGGGCAACTCCGCAGGGAGCTCCCGCGCCTCGCGGGCGAGCTCCGCCACCTGCATGGGCGATTCGACGTTGCGTGCGAAGAGGATCACCCCTCCGAGGTCGAACTCGCGCGCCAGGGCGCGCAACTCGACCGGCACGGTGTGGCCGCCGAAGCCGGCGATGACCAGTTGCCCGAGACGCCGGCGCAGTGCTCTCGACATGGGGACGTTCGGCCCGACACCTGGCGCCGGTGCGGGGGCAGGTGCTCGTCGCGACGGCGGCGGCAGTGCGGCGGCGCAGCGATGGCCGCGGATCAGCGGGGGCCGCGCGCCGGTCCGGCCGCGCAACGCCTCATTATAATGCGGCGTGTCCGTGCACGCGTCCGCGCCGACGCGGATCGATCTCGCCGGCGGCACGCTCGACATCTGGCCCCTCTACCTGCTCCACGAAGGCGTCCAGACCATCAACGCGGCCATCACGGTGCGGGCGGAATGCGAGCTCTCGCCGCGTACGGAGGGCGGCCTGCACGTCGTCGCCGCAGACACCGGGGCAACCGCCGACGTCGCGCACTGGTCGGCCCTCGACGAGCGGCCGGAGTTGCGGCTGGTCACGCGCATACTGCGCTACTTTCGTCCCGACGGGCTCGCCGTCAGGACGCGCTCGGAGGCCCCGCTGGGCGCCGGCCTGGCCGGCTCGTCGGCCCTCAACATCGCCCTGTGCGCCGCCCTGACCCGGTGGGGAGGCGAGCGCATCGAGCGGGAGGCCCTCATCGATCTGGCCCTCAATCTCGAGGCCCAGGCGATCGCCGTGCCGACCGGCGCCCAGGACTACCGGCCGGCGGCGTACGGCGGCGTGGCCGCGCTCGAGCTGGGTCCGGGCGGCGTGCGGCGGGTCCCGCTCGCCGTCGACACCGCCGCTCTCGAAGCGCGGATCGTGCTCGTCTACACCGGCCAGTCTCGCGACTCGGGCATCAACAACTGGGAAGTGACGAAACGACGGATCGACGGCGACCCGTCCCTGGCGTCGCTCTTCGACGAGATCCGCGATGTCGCCGGCGGCATGCGGCGGGCGCTCGAAGCGAACCGCTGGGACGACGTGTCCCGTCATCTGCGGTCGGAGTGGGCGCTGCGCAAGCGGCTCGCGCCGGGCGTGACCACGGACGTTCTCGAAGGGCTGATCCGCCAGGGTCTCGAAGCCGGCGCCGACGCGGCGAAGGTGTGCGGGGCGGGTGGCGGTGGTTGCGTCCTCTTCCTCACCCCCCCGGACGCCCGGGACGGCGTGCGGCGAGCTCTCGCCGGCGGTGGCGGCCGCCTCCTTCCCTGCCGCGTCGATGCCGAGGGGCTGCGGGTCACCGCCGACTGATCGGACCGCCCGATGGAGAACGACGAGGTCGCCCGACTCTTCGCCGAGATCGCGGACCTGCTCGAGATCAAGCGAGAGAATCCTTTCAAGATACGGGCCTATCGGAACGCGGCCGACATCGTCGGGAGCCTGTCCGAACCGGCCTCCAGCCTCTCGGAGGAGGACCTTCGGGCCCTGCCGGGCATCGGCAAGGAGATCGCCGCGAAGCTGGCCGAGCTCTTCCGGACCGGCGGCCTGCGCTATCACCGGACCCTGCTTGCCGAGCTCCCGGCCTCCGTGCTCGACCTGCTGCAACTGCCCGGACTCGGCCCGAAGACCGTGGCTCTCCTGCACGAGCGCCTGGAGATCGCGACCGTCGCGCAACTCGAGGCCGCCGCTGCGGAGGGCCGGCTCCGCGCGCTCCGCGGCATCGGCGCCCGCACGGAAGAACGGATTCTGAAGGCCATCGCCTGGCGCCGCGCGCGACCGCCCCAATGGCCTCGGCCGGGCTTCTAGGAGCTCGCGCCTCAGAACGCCAACCGAGTGCGTACCGCGGCGCAAGCTCCTGGGACGGTGGGGGCTGGGACCGACCCGGAGCCTGCGACGGGTTGGCGGCGCCAGGCGCCAGGAGTCTGCGCCGTAGACCGGTGCGGACTCCGGAAGGATTGGGTTGGGCGCCGAGCGGAGGCCGCAGCGCGACCTGGCGGTCGCGGCGACGAACGACGGGCTACGGGATCAGGTAGTCGCGGTAGTTGTCCGGCGTGATCGTCTCCGTGACCACCTGCCCCCTGCCGCCCAGGAGCCGACCGGGCTCGTCGTTGAGGGAGTACTCGAACGCGCCCGCGTCGCCGACATTGACGGTGATGACCTCCGCGGCACGGAGCGTCTGGCGTTCGCCGGCGCGCATCAGGCGCGACAGAACCGCCTCCCCGTCCACCGTGGCCGCTACCCAGCAGTCGCGGCTCGGACGAATCTCCATGACGAGCCCGCCCTCGACAGGCGGCGGCATCGCCGGCTCGGTCGTCTCGGGCGGGTCCCGGCGCGCGGATGGCGCCACGGCCGACACGTCCGCGACGGCCTGTGCCCCGGAGTCGGTGACGCGGGCGGAGGCACGATCGTCACACGCCCGCACGCCGACGAACACCCCGAGAGCGACGAGCGGTGCCGCGAGCAGCGCGAGGCGCAGGCCGATCGGCCGGGAACCGCCAAGGCCGAGGAGCCCGGGAGCGCGGGCTTCTCCAGGACCGGCGACCTCGACCGGCTCCGCTTCCGGACACCTCGCCAGAAACTCCCGGAGCGCAGTTTCCGGATCGAGGCCCACCTCGGTCGCGTAGGAGCGCACGAAGGCCCGCGTGAAGATGCCGCCGGGCAGGCTCGATGCGTCGTAGCGCTCGAGCGCCTCCAGGGCGGACACGGAGATCTTCGTCGTGTTGGCGATCTCTTCGAGTGAAAGGCCGCGGCGTTCGCGGGCCTCGCGCAGGGAGGAACGGTCCTCCGGCAACTCGGCGTCGGGCATGGATTCCCTAAAAGTAGGCGAGCCCTCGACCCTTGTCAAACGCCGTCCGGAGGGCCCCGGCACGGTCCTGCGGATCGGCCTCTCCCGGGTCGCGCCAGCCGTCCGTGAAGTAGCCGATCGCGGCGACACCGGCGGCCCCCGCCCCTGCGACCAGCCGCGCGTTGCCGGCATCGACCCCACCAATCGCCAGGACGGGCAGCGAGGCCTCGCGGGCTACTCCAGCCAGTCCGTCGACACCCAGAGGCCGACGGCCCAGCTTCGACGCGGACTCGAAGACCGTGCCGCAGATCGCATAGTCGGCCCCAGCCACCTGTTCCGCCGGGCGCACGTCGTCCGGCCGGTGCACCGAGCGGCCGATCAGCCAATGGGCGGGAGCGATTGCACGGACGCGCATCGGCGGCGGCCCTCCGCTCTTGACATGCACCCCGCCCGCGCCCGCGGCGATCGCGATGTCTGACCGATCGTTGACCACCACCCGCGTGGCGCTGCCCCGGACGGCAGCCGCGATCCCCTCCACCAGCCGCAGCAGCCTCCGGTCGCCGAGGCCGGGCTCGCGCACCTGCACGATGTCGACGCCTGCGCGGCCTGCCGCCCGGGCGAGCTCCACGAGCGCGTCGCACGCGGGGCCATCGCCGCCGCGCGCGGCCGGGAGGCGCCGCCGGTCGGTCACCAGGCAGATGATCGGAGACCGGGGACGGGGCTTCACCGCAGAACCTGCGGCTCCCGCCGGGAGAGCAGCCGGCCGAGCTCGACGAGGCCGGCGCCGAGGTTCAGCAGCCCGACCCCCGAGACACCGCCGCGCACCGCGTGTGCGGTCAGGAAGGCCTCGGCCAGCGGGCTCACCTCGACGAAGGCGTTGCGATCCCAGAAGGTCGTCCACGGCGCCACCAGCAGGACGAGCCCGGCCTCGAGAAAGTAGACGATCAGCAGGGACCGACTGAATCGTTCGCGCATGGCACGACGGCAGGGAGCATGACCGCGGCCCCTACGCGACGGTCGGGGCCGAGTCCGCCAGGGCGCGCGGCCGAAAGGACCGGCGGTGCGCCGACGAGTACCCGTGTCGGCCGAGCGCCTCCAGATGCGCTCGCGTGGCGTACCCCTTGTGGCGATCGAAACCGTAGCGCGGATCCCGCGCGTGCAGCTCCCGCATCTGCCGATCGCGGGTCACCTTCGCCACGATGGACGCGGCGGCGATGGCCGCGCAGCGACGGTCGCCCCCGACGACCCGCTGCTGCGGCACGGACAGATCCGGCACCTCGAATCCGTCGACGATCGCAAAGTCGGGCGGGGGCGCGAGCGCCAGCACGGCCCGGCGCATCGCGTCGAGCGCGGCGTTGTGAATGTTGACACGATCGATGTCCCGCGGCTCCACGGCAACGACCGTCCAGCATCCGGCGCCGACGATGCGATCGTACAGGCGCTCGCGCCGCGCGGGCGAGAGGAGCTTGGAGTCCCGGAGGCCGGCGATGGCCCCGCCCGGGCGGAGGACGACGGCCGCTGCGACCACCGGACCCGCGAGGCAGCCGCGCCCCGCCTCGTCGACGCCCGCGACCCGGGCGAACCCGCGGCGCCGCAACGCGTTCTCGAGCGTGCGTCGTGCTCCCGCGCGCCTCGAAGCTGCGGCGGCCGGCACGGAATCGCAGTGCCTCCCGCGTGGAGGCCTACTTCCGACGGCGCTCGCGGAGGCGCGCCGCCTTGCCTCGGAGCTTCCGCAGGTAGTAGAGCTTGGCCCGCCGGACCCGTGCCGAGCGGACGACCTCTATCCTGTCGATCACCGGGGAGTGCATCGGGAAGATCCGTTCCACACCCTGGCCGAACGAGACCTTGCGCACGGTGAAGCTCGCGCGGGCGCCACCCCGACGCTGCGCGATGAGCACGCCCTCGAACACCTGGATGCGCTCCTTCTCGCCCTCGCGCACCTTGACGTGCACGCGCAACGTATCTCCCGGCCGCATGTCCGGGCGCTCCACCAGTTGCGGAGCTTCCACCGCCTCGATCGCCTTCATGCGCCAACCTCCGTCTTCTGCGTATCCGCCTGATCGAGCGCGCGGAGGATGGCCCGCTCCTCGTCGTCCAGGCTCGCGTCGGCCAGCAGATCCGGTCGCCGCTCGCGCGTGCGCCGGAGGGCCTCGCGCTTGCGCCAACTCCGGATGGCGGCGTGATTCCCGGACATCAGAACTTCCGGCACGCGATGCCGGTCGAGCTCCGCGGGCCGCGTGTAGCGCGGAGAGTCGAGCAGCCGGCGCACGAACGAGTCGCCGTCCACGCTGTCCCGGTCGCCTACGACCCCCGGTACCTGTCTCGCGACCGCGTCCAGTATGACGCACGCCGGCAACTCGCCGCCGCTCAGCACGTAGTCGCCGAT
Source organism: Acidobacteriota bacterium (assembly GCA_026708265.1). Lineage (GTDB taxonomy): Bacteria > Acidobacteriota > Vicinamibacteria > Vicinamibacterales > UBA8438 > JAGWAJ01. The sequence goes on along the minus strand of JAPOVI010000385.1, from coordinate 8,479 downwards.
GGAGAGCTCCTCCGTCGCCAGGTGCTCCCGGACCCGCTCGTCCACCCCCGCGTAGCGTCCGCACAGCAGGGCGACGTGACCGAGCGCGCTCAGCCGGACTGCTTCGCCGTGCGTGAACGGCGCCCCCTGGGGCGACGTCAGGACCACGGCGCGCGGCTCGCCCCGGGAAGCGCGGATGCGCTCGAGCGCCCGCACGAACGGCTCCAGCTTGAGCACCATGCCCGGCCCGCCGCCGTAGGGAACGTCGTCGACCGAGCGGTGCCGGTCGGTCGTGAAGTCGCGCAGATCGTGCACGGCGACATCCAGGATGCCCTGCGCGACGGCGCGCCCGAGCACGCCGGTCGACGTGACGGCCTCGATCAGCGGCGGAAAGACGGTGACGATGTCGAATCTCACGATCCTGCCCCGCGGGGCGCCGGCCCGCCCTCCCGACGGGGCGGGCGCAGATTCAGATCGAGCAGTCCGGCCGGCGGATCGACGACGATCCTGCGCGCCGCGGGTTCGACGCGGACGCAGATCGCGTCCACCAGCGGCACGTCGACCTCGCCCCCTGCCGCTTCGACGATGAGCCGGGATGCGCCGGACAGCGCCTCCACGCTGCGGACCGGACCGACGCACCGTCCGTCCACGGTCTCCACGCGGCAGCCCACGAGGTCGTGCTCGTAGAACGTGTCGGGCGGCAGGGGCGCGAGTGCCGATTCCGGCACGCGGAGCTCGACGCCGGCCAGCCGCTCCGCGCCCTCGATGTCCGAGACGTGCTCGAAGCCGACGATCGGCCGGCCCCGCTGCAAGCGGGCCGCGGCCACGCGGAACTCCACGACCCGTCCCGCGACCGACGCGAACAGCCTGGCCCCGGGCCGGAAGCGAAGCTCCGGGAAGTCGGTGAACGGGTTGACGACGACCTCGCCGCGCCGCCCCTGCGACCGGGCGATGCGCCCCACGACGGCCATCCCCTCCCAAGGGGGATCCGCGGAAGCGCCGAGCGGCGTGCTCGGGGTCATGGCTCCGGCCGATCGTCGACGAAGTCCACCGTCACCCGGGGTCCCGCCTCGCCCGCCGCCACCTGAGCGAGCGTCCGCACCGCCGCGGCCGTGCGGCCCTGCCGGCCGATCAGCTTGCCGAGATCGCCGGGCGCGCTGCGCAACTCGACGCGTATCGAGCCGGCGTGCTCCCGTTCCCGGACCCGGATGGCATCCGGGTGATCGACCAGAGCCCGGCAGATCACCTCGACGACGTCGCGTGGTCGGCTCACGAGCTCGTCGTCGGTTGGCCGGCCGCCTCGGCCGCCGCCTGCTCCGCGCCGTCGGGCGCGTCGCGGTGGCGGGCCAGCAGCGTCCGCACCGTGTCGCTCGGCTGCGCCCCGCAACCGAGCCAGTAGTCGACTCGCTCGCGCTTCAGGGCGAGCTCCTCGGGTTGCGCCGTCGGGTTGTAGTGCCCGACGACCTCGATGGCGCGACCGTCCCGCGCCGTATGCGACTCGACGACGACCAGTCGAAAGAACGGGCGCTTCTTGGCCCCCTGGCGCCGCAAACGGATCATCAGCATGCGAGCTCCCTACTCCCCGCTGTCCGGACCCCGCCCGGCCCGCACCCCCGTCACCGCAGGCGCGCCAGCGCCCGGCGCGCGCCGCGGCGCCGGCCGGCCGTGCCGATCGTCCTCAGCATCTTCCGCATCTCGGCGTACTGTCTCAGCAGCCGGTTGACCTCCGGAACGCTCGTTCCGCTCCCCCGCGCCACCCGCTTCCGGCGGCTGCCGTTGATGACCCCCGGATGGCGGCGTTCGTGCGGCGTCATCGAGTCGATGATCGCCGCCGTGCGGGCCAGTTGCCGTTCGTCGACGCCGGCGGCGTCGCTGCTTCGCACGCCGGGAATCATCTCGACGATCTGCTGGATCGGACCCATGCGCCCGATAGCCGCCATCTGCTGCCGGAGATCCTCCAGGGTGAACTCGTTGCGCCGCAGCCGCTGCGCGAGGGCGGTCGCGTCCTCGCGCGCCACCGCCGCCTCGGCCCGCTCGACGAGGCTGAGCACGTCGCCCATCCCCAGCATGCGGGAGACGAGACGGTCCGGCCGGAACGCCTCGAGATCCTCGAGCCGCTCTCCCGTCGCCGCGAACACGACGGGCACCCCGACGACCGAGACGACCGACAGCGCGGCTCCGCCGCGGGCATCGCCGTCCATCTTGCTCAACACGACGCCCGTCACCCCCATGCGGTGATGGAACTCGCCCGCGCTCCGGATGGCGTCCTGCCCGGTCATGGCGTCGGCCACGTACAGCACGTCCGACGGCTTCACCGCCTCCCCGATCGCCGCGAGCTCGTCCATCAGCGCATCGTCGACGTGCAGGCGTCCGGCGCTGTCGACGATCACCACGTCGAACCCGCGGTTGCGCGCGTCGGTCAGCGCGCCGCGCGCCCGCGCCACCGGGTCGGTCGAATGGGTGTCGTGCACGCGCAGGCCCGCCTTCTCGGCGAGCGTCGCCAACTGCTCGATGGCCGCCGGCCGGCGCACGTCGGTCGACACGAGCAGCGGATGCCGGCCCTGCCGTTCCAGCCAGCGACCGAGCTTGGCCGCGGTGGTCGTCTTCCCGGACCCCTGCAGCCCCACCAGCAGCACGACCTGCGGGCGCTCGGCCGACGCGCTCAGGCCCGGCCGGGATTCGCCGAAGAGGGCCAGCAACTCGTCGCGAACGATGCCGACCACCTGCTGCGAGGGGGTCAGGCTGTCGAGCACGGCGCGGTCGACGGCCCGGTCGCGCACGCGATCGACGAAAGCGCGGACCACCTTGAAGTTGACGTCCGCCTCGAGCAGCGCCATGCGGATCCCGCGCAGCGCCGTCTCGACCCGCTCGGGCGTCAGGCGCACCTCGCCTCGGAGCGCGCCGAACGCATCCTGCAAGCGCGAGGTGAGAGCGTCGAACATCTGCGGACACCGAAGCGCCGGGCCGAACCACGGCGGCAAGCGCCGACCCACCGCCCACCTGGGTGTCAGGCCCCAGGCACAATCGGCCATTCTAGGAGCTTGCGCCGCAGAACGTCAACGAAGTGGAGCGCCGCGGCGCAAGCTCCTGGGACGGTGGGGCGACCTCCGCGAGGCGCGAAGTCGCGAGAGCTCCCGGGAACGCGAGGGGAAGGTCGGCGGGCGGCGTGGAGGCCCCGGAGGCGGAACTCCCGCGAAGGACGAGCGGGCGCTACACGGAGGAGAGCCTGTGCCCGAGCTTCTCCTTCTTCGTGCGCAGGTAGGTCCTCGAGAACTCGGACGGGGGCACCTCGAGCGAGACGGACTCCTGGACGGCCAGGCCGTAGCCCTCGAGGCCGATGAACTTGCGCGGATTGTTGGTCAGCAGGCGCATCGTGCGAACGCCGAGATCGCCCAGGATCTGGGCTCCGATGCCGTAGTCGCGCTGGTCGGCCTTGAAGCCGAGGTGCTCGTTGGCCTCCACCGTGTCGAGCCCCTGATCCTGGAGCTCGTAGGCGCGGATCTTGTTCCCGAGCCCGATACCCCGCCCCTCCTGGTTCAGGTAGAGAAGCACCCCGCGCCCCTCCGCCGCAATCCGCTCCATCGCGAGCGAGAGCTGCCGCCCGCAGTCGCAGCGCGACGAACTGAACACGTCGCCGGTCAGGCACCGCGAGTGGACGCGCACCAGCACTCCCTGCCCGTCGCCGACCTCACCGCGGATCAGCGCAACGTGCGTCTGCCCGTCGATGAGGCTCTCGTAGGCCACTACCTGAAACTCGCCGTGATCCGTCGGCAGGGCCGCCGCCGCCATACGCCGGACGAGGCGGTCGTGACGCATGCGGTAGCGGATGAGGTCGGCGACGGTGACCATCAGCAGGTCGTGGCGCCTCGCGAACCGCTGCAGCTCCGGCACCCGGGCCATCGTGCCGTCGTCGTTCATGATCTCGCAGATGACCCCGGCCGGATACAGGCCGGCGAGCCGTGACAGATCGACCGCCGCCTCCGTCTGACCGGCCCGCACGAGCACACCGCCGTCGCGTGCCCGGAGAGGAAAGACGTGCCCCGGCCTCGAGAGGTCGCCGGGCCGGGTCGCGGAATCGATCGCCGCCCGCACCGTCGACGCCCGATCGGCCGCGGAGATGCCGGTCGTCGTGCCGTTCTTGACGTCGATGGGCACCGCGAACGCCGTCTCGAAGCGCGACGTGTTGTCGGCGACGGCCATCGGGATCTCCAGCTCGTCGAGCCGGCCCCCGGTCATGGAGAGGCAGATCAGCCCCCGCCCGTAGCGGGCCATGAAGTTGATCGCCTCCGGCGTCACCTTGTCCGCGGCGAGCGTCAGGTCGCCCTCGTTCTCCCGATCCTCGTCGTCGACCACGATGATCATCCGCCCTGCGCGGAGCGCCGCGACAGCATCGTCGATCGAGGCGAACGGGCTCCGCTGCTTCGGCCGCATCGCGCGCGGCCCGCCATCGGCCGCCCCCGCGGCCGTGCGCTTCCCGGTCCGGGAGCCGGTCGACTTCGCGCTCATGGCTCTCTCCGCCCCTCGCCGACGCCGCCCCACACCGCCTGCAGTGCGCGAACGACGTGCTTGCCGATGATATCGCACTCGATGTTGACGGGATCGCCGACCGAGGCAGCGTGCAGACGGGTCTCCGACCATGTGTAGGGCACGATCTGCACCTCGAGCCGCTCGTCGCCCAGGCTCGCGATCGTCAGGCTGATCCCGTCGATGGCGACCGATCCCTTCGGCACCATCCACTGCGCCAGCGCCGCCGGATACCGCACGCCCACCCGCCGGAAATCCGCCTCGGAGCGCACCTCCTCGATGTGGCCGACGCCGTCGACGTGGCCGAGCACGAAGTGGCCGCCCAAGCGGCTCGTGGGCGTCAACGGACGCTCCAGGTTCACGGCGGCGCCGGCGGACAGCGACCCGAGCGCAGTCACCCGCAGGGTCTGGGGCGACGCATCGGCCTCGAAGGCCTCCGCGTCGCAGAGGGCCGCCGTCAGGCAGACGCCGTTCACGGCCACGCTGTCGCCGGTCCCGAGCTCCCGCGCCAGCCGGGTCGCGATGCGGAACCGAGTCCCTCCCGGGATCGGGCGCGCCGCCTCCACCTCGCCGACCGCCTCAACGATTCCCGTGAACATCTCCCACAATCTCCACGTCCGGCCCGATGGCGCGGACCTCCATCGCGGCCAGCCCGGCCAGCACTGGAGTGCGCCCCGCGAGCCAGGCCACCCCCTCGGCCCCGAGGGTCACGGGTGCGATGAAGATCCGCACGCGGTCGACTACGCCCGCCTTCCAGGCCGCCCGGTGCACCGTCGTACCGCCCTCGAGCACCAGCGAAGCGATCCCGCGCCGGCCGAGGCAGCCGAGAGCCTCGCCGATTCCGCCTCGGTCCAGGGCCACCACCTCCGCCCCGGCCTCCTTCAGCCGGCGGAGCCGTTCCGCGTGCTCGGCGACGGCGGGAGCGGCCGCCAGGATCAGCACGGGCCCGTCTCCTGCCGTGCCGAGGAGCCGGGCGGTCGGCGGCGTGCGAAGCCGGCGGTCGAACACGACGCGGACCAGAGGCAGATGACGCTCCGGTCCGCGCGCCGTCAGCAGCGGATCGTCCACGAGGAGCGTCGTCGAGCCGACGCCCACCGCGTCGACGACGGCGCGTTCCTCGTGGACGACCCGCAGCACCCCGGAGGCAGTCAGCGTGGTCCGGGCCCCCCGCCGTGCGGCGATCCTGCCGTCGAGGCTCGCCGCGATCTTCAGCGTCACGAACGGCCTCCCCCGCACGACTCGGGTGACGTAGCCCTCGTTCAAGCGCTCCGCCTCGGCGCGCCGCATCCCGATGTCGACGGCGACGCCGCGCGACCGGAGGTGGGCCACTCCGCCGCCCCGCACGCGCGGGTCGGGATCGACCATGGCGACCACCACACGCGCGATCCCCGCCTCTGCGACCCGCGGAGCGCAGGGCCCGGTGCGGCCCTCGTGACAGCACGGCTCGAGCGTGCAGTACAGCGTTGCACCGCGGGCGCGGTCCCCCGCCTGCGCCAGGGCCCGGATCTCCGCGTGGTCTCCTCCCGCCCTCTCGTGAAATCCCTCCCCGATCACGTCTCCGACGGGCGTCACGACGACCGCGCCTACCATGGGATTCGGACTCGTGCGCCCACGGCCCCGGGCGGCCAGCCGGAGCGCGCGATCCATGTGCTCGACGTCAGGACCGTCCGTCACCGAGGTCCCCGGGAGCGAAGAGGGCATCCACGTAGTCGGCGGCGGAGAACGGCAGAAGGTCGTCCACGCCCTCGCCGACGCCGACGAAGCGTATCGGCAGATCGAGCTCCGCGGCGACGGCGACCGCGACGCCGCCCTTGGCCGTGCCGTCGAGCTTGGTCAGCACGATGCCCGTGACCCCGGCCGTCTCCAGGAAACGCCGGGCCTGGACCAGGCCGTTCCGCCCGACCGTGGCGTCGAGCACGAGCAGCACGTCGTGGGGCGCTCCCGGCACCGCACGGCCGGCGACGCGCCGGATCTTGCCGAGCTCCGCCATCAGGTCGCCTCGCGTGTGCAGCCGCCCCGCGGTGTCGACGACGACCGGCGAGCAGCCGCGGGCACGCCCCGCCTGCAAGGCGTCGAACACCACCGCCGCCGGATCCGCCCGCGCCCCCCCCTTGACCACGTCGACCCGCGCCCGGACGGCCCACGCATCGAGCTGCGGCACGGCCGCGGCGCGGAACGTATCCGCCGCGCAGATGAGGGGCCTTTCTCCTGCGAGGCGCCACCGATGCGCGAGCTTGCCGACGGTGGTCGTCTTGCCGGTGCCGTTGACCCCCACGACCAGCACGACCCGCGGCGTCGCGGCGGGGGCCGGGGGAACCGGCGGCCGGTCGAGAGCGGCGAGCATCTCGCGCTTGACGGCCTCCACCGGGTCCGCGGCGGGCTCACGCGTCTCGCGCACCCGCGCGACGATGCGCTCGGCCTCCGCGACGCCGACGTCTGCCTCGATCAGGACTTCCTCGAGCGCCGCGAGGGTCGCGCGAGCGTCTTCGCCGGACCCGTCCCCCCCGCGTCCGGCCCTCGTGACGGCGGCCAGCCGCGCCGCGAGCCGCTCGGCGGTCTTTCGCAATCCCGCCCGCAGCCGTCCGGCGAGGCTCACGGCTCCGCCTCGGATCGCTGGCGGCGCAGCATGAGCTCGTCGAGCGCCGCCCGCGGCGTCCGCCGACCCGTGAGCACCTCCGCCATCTGGGCGGCAATCGGCAGCTCCACCTCGTGGCGGGCGCCGAGCGCCAACGCGGCCCCGGTGGTCCGGACCCCCTCCGCGACGGCGCTCATGCCCGCCAGCACGTCGTCGAGCCGACGCCCGGACCCCAGCCCCAGCCCGACCTGCCGATTGCGGCTCAGCGCGCCCGTGCAGGTCAGGACGAGGTCCCCGAGCCCGCTGAGCCCGGCCAGCGTGTCGCGGCGGCCGCCGAGGGCGTACGCCAGCCTCGATATCTCGGCCAGGCCGCGCGTGATCAGGGCGGCCGTGGCGTTGTGCCCGAGGCCCAGGCCGTCGACCACTCCGGCGGCGATGGCGATCACGTTCTTCAGGGCCGCGCCCACCTCGACCCCGATGACGTCGTCGCTGGCGTAGAGACGGAAGTAGCCGGAGCGGAACTCGTGCTGCACGGCGCCGACCGCGTCGGAACAGCGGCCGGCCACGAGCACGGCCGTCGGTGCTCCACGCGCGACCTCGGCCGCGAAGCTGGGACCCGACAGCACGGTCACGGGACGCACGGTTCCGAGCTCCTGCTCGACCACCTGCGACATCCGCAACAGCGTCGCCTCCTCGATGCCCTTCGCGGCGCTGACGACGATCGCCCGCGACGGCACCACGGGCGCCGCCCTGCGGAGCACCTCGCGCACACCATGGGACGGCACGGCCGCGACCACGTAGCGGGCGCCGCGCAGGGCGCGCTCCAGCGACGTGGTCGGCTCGACGCGCGGGGGGAGCGCCACGCCGGCCAGATGGCGCCGGTTCTCCCGGCGCTCCGACATCTCGTCGACCAGCGACGCGTCACGCCCCCACAGCCCCACGGGCTTCCCCAACCGCCCCAGATGGACGGCCAGGGCGGTCCCCCACCCGCCGCTGCCCAGCACCGCCACTCGCTCCGCCGCTCCGTTTCCGCTACTCATGTCGACAAGACGCCGGCCCCGGGCCCTCCACCCGGCGGTGCCGGACCAGGCGCCATTCCGTACCGGAACGCAACCGGCCCAGGTTCGCCCGGTGCCGGGCCACGATCAGCATCGCGACCGCGGCCGCGGTCGCCGCCGTGCCGGCCGATTCCCCGGCCGCGAGCACCAGCAGCGGCTGCGCTGCCGCCGCCGCCAGTGAGCCCAGTGAGACGTAGCGGCTGATCGCGACGACCAGCGCGAACAGGACGCCGGCCGTCGCCGTGGCGGCGGGCGCCAGAACGGCGAATGCCCCCCCGGCGCCGGCCACCCCCTTCGCCCCCCGGAACCCCCGCCAGAGCGGCCAACCATGGCCCACCACCGC
>JAPOVI010000171.1:2356-21832 GCA_026708265.1 Acidobacteriota bacterium | reverse complement strand
CGCGAAAGGTCGCGTCCACGTTGGCCTCGACCGGCACGCCGGCCCACTTCGTGCACGCCGCCGAGGCCAGCCACGGCGACCTCGGCATGATCGCGCGCAACGACACGGTGCTCGCGTTCTCGAACTCGGGCGAAACTGCAGAACTGTCCGACCTGCTGGCCTACGTGCGCCGGTTCCGGATACCCCTGGTGGCCGTCACCGGCGTCGCCACCAGCACGCTGGCGGCGACGGCGGACGCCGCCATCGTCCTGCCCGACGTTCCCGAGGCCTGCCCCATCGGCCTGGCCCCGACGCTGTCCACAACGCTGGCCATCGCCGCCGGCGATGCCCTCGCCGCCGTGCTGCTGCAGCGCAGCGGCTTCACGGCCGAGGACTTTCGCGGCCTGCACCCGGGCGGCCGGCTGGGCACCCGCCTGGTTCGGGTCGCCGACCTCATGCACACGGGGTCGGCACTCCCGCTGGTGGATGAGAACACCCCCATGCGCGAGACCATCCTCGTGATGACCGAGAAGGGCCTCGGATGCGCCGGGGTCGTCGATGCGGACGGACGGCTCACCGGCGCGGTCACCGACGGCGACCTCCGGCGGAACATGGCGCCGGAACTGCTGGAGCGAATCACCCGCGACGTCATGACGCCCGACCCGGCCACGATCCCGGCGGAAGCGCTCGGCGGCGAGGCGCTGGCAACCATGAACGAGCGCGGCATCACGAGCCTGTTCGTGACGGAAAACGGACTCCCGAGGGGCGTGGTCCACATGCACGACTGCGTCCGCGCCGGAATCGCATAGTGGCTGCCCCCGCGCCTCCCGCGGCGTTTCCGCACGGATGGGACAGTCACCGCCGCCGCAACCACCGCCCGCCTGCCCGGTCCCGCCTGCATGTCCTCCGGGCGATCAAGCTGCTGCTGCTCCTGGGCGGGCTGGGATCGATCGCGACCGTCGTGTTGTGGGACAAGGGCCGGCTTCCTGGTCATGAAGACCCGCCCGCGCATTCGACGCCCGCTCCGAGTCACATCATGTCCGGCGCCCGGCTGGTCGGTACCGACAGCGAGGGCCGCCGGTACCGGGTCACGGCGGACCAGGTATTCGAGGAGACCGGCGATACGCACGTGGTGCATCTTGATGCTCTCCGCGCCTGGTTCTTTTCTGGTACAAGAGAGGTTTCCCTGACGGCTGGCGAAGGCCGGTACGACACCGCTACACGCCAGGTGATCATGTCCGGTGGGGTGCGCATGGATACGCAGGGCGGGACCGCGCTCGAGACCGAATCGTCCGCCTACTTCCCCGCCCAGGGCTTGGTGGAAGGGACGGACCCCGTGCACGTGACCGGTCCCTGGGGCAACGTGCGCGCCGGCGGCTTCCGGCTGGACACGGTGTCCGGAACGCTGAAGTTCACCGGCCGGCCGGTGCTGCAGCTGTCACCGGGCGGCAACTCCTGATCGTGCGGCCACCGGTCGCCTTCGTCTGTGCGGCTGCCGTCGCCGCCAGTCTTCTCACACCCATCGGAACAGCGGTACGAGCCGAGGACGGGCACGACCTGGGCCCGACCGAGATCACGGCGGATTCACTCGAGTGGAACGACGAGACCGCGGTCGCCACCGCCATCGGGAACGCCGTGGCCCGGCAAGCCGGACGGGTGCTGCGGGCGGAACGGTTCGTCGCGCACGCGATCCGGGGCGAGGACGGGTCCGCGAGGCAGATCGGGCTGATCGAGGCCTCGGGAGGCGTGGTCTACGAGACGGCGGCAGAGACGGCGCGCGGCGAGTCCGGGCGCTACGACCTCGTCGCCGGGGTCATCACGCTGAGCGGGGACGTGGAGCTCGAGAGCGACGGCAACCTCCTGCGGGGGGCCACGCTCACGATTGATCTTGTAGGCGGAACCAGTCAGGTCACGGGCGAAGGCGGCGAGCGGCCGTCGCTGCAGTTCGACGGTTCCGGCGACGAGGCGGCGGAGTGACCACGCCCGCGGCAGCCCCGCTCAAGGTGATCCACGGAGACAGCGGCCTGGTCGCGGAGAACCTGACCCACCGCATCCGCAAGCGGCTGGTCATCAACAACGTGTCGCTGCGCCTGGCCCGCGGTGAAGCGGTCGCCCTGCTCGGCCCCAACGGGGCCGGCAAGACCACCACCTTTCATCTGCTCGCCGGGCTGCGGCCCGCCGACGCGGGAACGATTCGCCTGGACGGCCATACCATCACCCACTGGCCGCTGTACCGGCGGGCGCGGCACGGCATCGGCTATCTCGCGCAGCAGCCCTCCGTCTTCCGGAACATGTCGGTGGAGGGCAACATCCGGGCCGCGCTCGAAACCGTGGAACCCGTCGTATCGCTTCGCGAGCAGACGGTCGACGAGCTGCTTACGGACTTCTCCCTGCTCCACCTGCGCAAGGCGTCCGCCCTCGTGCTCTCCGGCGGCGAACGGCGGCGGGTCGAGATCGCGCGGGCGCTCGCGTGCCGGCCGAGCTACGTCTTGCTGGACGAGCCGCTGGCCGGCATCGATCCGATCTTCGTCGGCGAGATGCGGACCTTGATCATGCACATCCGGGACCGCGGCATCGGCGTGCTGATCACCGACCACAACGTGCGCGAGGCGCTCGACATCGTGGATCGCGCCTACGTGCTCCACGACGGCCGGGTCCTCTGCCACGGTCCGCCCCATGAAATCGTTGCCAACGAAGATGTTCGCCGGGTCTACCTCGGCGACCGGTTCCGCATGTAGGGTGCGTCGTGCGAGCCAGCCCCGGTCTCCGGATCGGCATCAGTCAGCGGCTCACGATGACCCCCCAGCTGCTCGAGTCCGTCCGCCTCCTGCAGCACGCGGCCGCCGACCTCAACCGCTACGTCGACGAGCAGCTGGCGTCGAACCCGTTCGTCGACCGCACCGCGCCGGAGCACCAGGATCCGAAGGCGGCGCCGCTCGACTCCTGGTCCGACACCGGCGTCCTCTGGGCCCGGCCGCAGGGCGGGCGCGACCTGTACTCGGACGAGATCGAGGCTGATCGGCCGGATCTCCGCGCCCACCTGACGGAACAGGCGAATGTCGATCTTGCGCCGGGCGACCGGGCGACGGCGGAACTGCTGATCGACCTGGTCGACGCGAACGGGTACCTCACCGGGTTCGACCCCCTCGAAATCGCCGAATCGTCCCGGACCACGGTGGCCGACGTGCTGCGCGTGCTGGGCCGGCTCCAGACGTTCGACCCGCCCGGCGTCTGCGCCCGGTCGCTTGCCGAGTGCCTTCGCCTCCAGCTGGCATTCCGGGAATCCGTTCCCCCGAAGCTGGCGGTCCTGATCGACCATCTCGACCTTGTGGCGGAGGGAGACGAGGACGAACTCTGCGCCGTCCTCGACGTTTCGTCCGGCGAACTGCAGGCCCTGACGGCCGAGCTACGGGCGCTGAACCCGCGGCCCGGGCAGGCCTTCGCCAGCCAGCGCGAGTTCCTCGGTGCCCCCGATGTCGTTGCCACGCCGAGCGCCGACGGCTGGCGGATCGAACTCAACCCCCAGTGCTTCCCCCGGATCTATGCCGATCGGGCGGGGTACCAGGCGGCACGCGGGCACTCGCGTGCCGCGATGGACGACGGCGCGCTCGGCCGGCAGTGGCAGGAGGCCGCGTGGCTGGTCAGAGCCCTTCGCCAACGCGCTCAGTCGATCTACCGCGTGGCCAGCGTGCTCGTCCGCGTGCAGGACGACTACGTGCGCCACGGCGCCAGCCACCGCCGGCCGCTGTCGCTTCGGATGGTGGCCGAGCTGGTCGACCTCCATGAGAGCACGGTAAGTCGCGTGGTCGCCAACAAGTCCATGGCCACTCCCAGGGGAACCCTCCCCCTGCGTTCGTTCTTCGACCGCCAGCTCCGCGGGACCGACGGGCAGACGGTGCACTCGCCGAGCGCGGTCCGGGCCCGGATTCAGGCGCTCATTGCAGCGGAGGGCCCTGCTCGCCCGCCCATGTCAGACCAGCAGATCGTCGGCGCGCTGGCCGATTCAGGCATCCGGGTGGCCCGGCGCACGGTGGCCAAGTATCGGCGCATGATGCGAATTCCGTCGGCGGCCGCGCGCCGTCGCCTGATGAATCGGGCCCCGTCGCGGGCCGGCACGACGCCGGCAGCCACTCCCCAAGGCAGTGCCTTGACTCGACGCCAAGCACGGCCCAAGTTGAACCTTCCCTAGTGGGTGCTGCCATCCGCCGGGCCGCCCGTGCGCGGTCCCGGAATTTCATCGTTGCGCGCCGCCGGCACGGAAGTCCTCGCATGCTGCTGGAAAGCTTTCTTGCTCCTACAGCCATCATCCCGACGCTGACGGTCAACAGCACCCGGCAGCTGCTGCACACGCTCGCCAAGGTCGGAGCCCGCGAGACGGGGCTCCGAGAGCGGACGATCTTTCAGGCGCTGATGGTGCGCGAGCAGCGCGGCTCGACCGGATTCGGCAACGGAGTGGCGCTGCCGCATGCCCGCCTCAGGAACCTCGCCCGCATCACCGGCGCGTTCGCGCGGCTGGAGCCGCCCATCGATTTCGATGCGCCGGACGGACGGCCCGTCGAACTGGTGTTCTGCCTGTTGTCTCCGGATCGGAACGACGCCCTGCATTTGGCCGCCCTGGCGGCAATCTCGCGACGGCTCGGCCGGCCGAACCTGCGTCGGGCGCTGCGCGGCGCCAACGAGGCGGACGCGATTCATGCGCTGTTGACGGACCAGGAGCACAGCCAGCCCGAGGCCGCATGACGCATTCCGGAACATGCGTCGCGGTGGACGGCCGCGGGGTGTTACTGCGCGGGCCGAGCGGCGCCGGCAAGTCCGACCTGGCCCTGCGGCTGATTGACGATGGTGCCGAGCTCGTGGCCGACGACCGGGTTGCGCTGGTCTCGAGCGCGGGGTTTTTGACGGCCAGCGCCCCGCCGGCGCTTCGCGGGCTGATGGAGGTGCGGGGGCTCGGCGTTTTCCGCCTCCCCTACCGAACCAGCGTTCAGGTGTCACTGGTCGCCGATCTCGTCGACGACGAGGGCGAACGTCTCCCCGCACCGGATCAGACGACGATCCTCGGCCATGCGTTGCCGGCGATTCGGCTATCGGCGAAGGCCTCGTCGGCCGCCGCCCGTGTCCGCCTGGTTCTCGGCGCGGCGGAACCCGTGGTGGGAGTTTTGGGAGACGCAGCGTGAGCGACGCGGGTGATCGTTCCAGCGACAACTTTGACGGCGTCGGCATCGTCGTCGTCACCCATGGCCGGTTCGGGGCCGAGCTGGTCGCTGCGACGGAGCATGCCGTCGGCAGCATGCCCGCCGTCCGCGTGCTCGAAGTTGGGCCGACCGACGACATCGAGGAGCGACGCCGCGCCATCCGTCAGGCCGGCGACGCCGTCAATTCAGGACGCGGTGTGATCTACATCGTCGATGTATTCGGAAGTACGCCGGCCAACCTCACCCGATCGGTCGTGCAGGACACGAAACCGGAAGGCCAGGCCATGATGCTGGCCAATCCGAACCTGGCGGTCATGTACAAGCTCGCCGAGGCGCGGGCGCGGGACATGCCGCTGGCCGACCTCCTGCACACCGTGCGCTCGGCCGGCCGCAAGAACATGCTCGAGCTCGGGGAAGCGCTGCGGGGCGGCCGGGACACCAGCGAATGAACGCGGACGAGGCCGCCAGCTCCCGGACGGCCGAGATCCGTAACCTCCGCGGCCTGCATGCGCGCGCGGCGGCGCGCTTCGTGAAATGTGCCAGCCAGTTCCGGGCGGAAGTCACCGTGCGCAAGGACAACCTGTCCGCGGACGGCAAGTCCATGCTCGGCCTGATGGCACTGTCCGCTTCGCTCGGAACGGTCGTCCTGATCGAAGCCAGTGGTCCCGAGGCTGCTGCCGCGGTGGCCGCGCTCGGACAACTGATCGACGAGGGGTTCGGCGAAGAACGCTGATTCCCACGAACCGGTTCTCCCCCGTCGCCTTCAGACCGGCACTACGACCTTGCGCCCTCGGGTTTCCATCGGTTGAGCGGATAAATGAGGTTCAGTGCGGCGAGCACCGGAATCATGAACTCCGTGAGTTCCCCTCGCCTGGGTGCGCCGGTAACGCCGTTCACCAATCCTTCCACGAGAACGACTACGAGCAGGTAACCGAGATACTGGTATCGCTTGGGGATTGGGATGCCCCAGCCGTCGACCAGGCGCGCAACGCGGTCGGATCGATGGTACAGCGGCTTGATGACACCCAGGTACAGCAGGAAGATCAGCAATATTCCCTTCGAAAAGATGTCCTTGTTGACGGACACGTTTCCGACCACGAGATTGTGGAGGTTGATCTCTTGCTGCCGGTTGTGATCCAGGAAGAACTCCGAAGTTTCGATCCCGAGCAGCCGCTGTCCCCAGGAGATCTCTTCCCCGGCGCCGAAGGTCGCCAGCACGACCAGCGCCGCCAGAACCGAACGCTGCCGCCAGGTGAACGAAAGCCGGTATTTCCAGAGCCGGTTTGCCAGCACGACGGCGATCGCCCCTAGTGCCAGTACCGTCAACCACTCCAGCAGCCCGTCCTCTGCGGTGTAGACGTGGTGGAAATAGTCTTCGTTGACCAGGCCGAGAAAAACGCCCAAACCGAACAAGATCACCGCGTTGACCAGGATGAATCTTTCGGTCGTCTCAACGGGCACCGTCGTAACGTCTCCAAGCGTAGGCGGCAGCACGCCAACACGCGTACACGAAAATAATCGGATCAATCAAGTAATCGAACGCGTTGTCGCTCTCGCCGACGCTGTAGCCCCGCGCCAACACCGCGAGGGCCACCCAGAACGCGAGGAGCCGAGTGCCCGCGAACCAGGACAGCAGGAAGGCAAGGGGCAGCATCCCGATCCCCGCGTACGGATGGTACCCGGCCGCGTACAGGTCGATGTAGCCGATGCCCAATGCCGACGGATACATCGCCGAGCCGAGCAGGAAGATGCAAAGGTGCAGCAGGCCCGTGTCCGGCTGCGTCAGCCGATGCGGCCAGAGGCTTCTCGCGCCGTGGCTGCCCAGGATCAGGATCATGGCCACGCTGGGTTCGCTCTGCACTGACGCCACGAAGCCGATCAGCGGAACCCGGTCCAGCTGGATCGCGAAGGCTGCAACCACCACTGCGGCGGCGGTCCCCAGCTTGATCCGCCAGTTGTCCGTGTAGCGGGCTGAGCAACAGGCTCCCAGCGAAGCCAGGACCAACGCCCAGCCGACATATCCGTATGCGGTCATGGTGGCGAGAGAGCACTGCGCCGTGCATCTGCGAGCCAGGCATCGTTGAACATCACGTGCTTGATGTACGTACGGTTGTGGGTATAGACGACGTGTGTTCTGCCAGCCTGGTCACGCAGGATCGATGGGTAGGAGAACAGCTGTCCCGTGCCGGCTTCGGCATGCTCCAGGTCGTGGATTCGGGTCCAGTGGCCGGGATCTCCCTCGGAAACCGCCAGCGCCAGGATGTGCCGCGCCACCTCGGAATGGTTGTAGACCATCAGCAGTTCATGGCCGGCGACCCGCACAGCATCGATGGCGCTGTCGGGATTCGGCAGGTTTGACCCTTTTGGCGCAGTGAACTCAAGCCCGGCGTCGTCGGTGCTGACGTAGTGAATTCGCTTGTCCGTTTCGCCTGCATAGCGCAGGAAGACATTTGCGGTTTCCGCGTCCCCGGGCACGAGTACCGGCTGAATGTGACGCCGTCCCAGGGTGAGGCGTTTCTTCCCCAGCACGACGCCATCCGGATCCAGTCGCAGGAGTTCGGCGAACTTGCCCAGGAATTCGTGATAGACGGGCAGCATGATGCTCCCGTCTCGCATCTGGACCGGACGGCCCCTTACCAGGGTGCTCACATTGAAGGCTGGGCTGGTGACCAGCCGCTTCACCGGGCCAAACGTCTCCCCGCCGTCCTGAGACACCATCGCGTTGATCGCGCTGCCCGACCATCCGCCGACCGAAACACTGACGAAAAACAGCCACACCTGTCCGCTGGCATCGAGGAATGCGACCGGGTTGCCCAGCTTCTTGATATATCTCCCCAGCTCTTCCGAAAGCCTGGGCCTGGTCATGACTTCCCGCGGGAGAGTCCAGGAACGTTCATTCGGGAGAAGACGGGCCGTGTAGATCCCCACGTCACGCGCCCCTTCCCGGCTGCCGCCGTACCAGAACGCCTGTACCCCTCCCTGCGGAAGTTCCGTTAACGTCGCACTGTGCACCATGGCGCGCCCCCGAGGGTCAATCGCATGGTCCTCCCAAATGGGTGCCGCCTCAGGGCGGCCGTCAACTTCGCCCAGGTCTCTTTCGGCTCCCGCATCCTTCACCTGGTAGCCGGGCGCAGCGTCGTACGAATGCACGGTCGCAATCAAGGGTGGCGATGCGAGGATCAGTAGCGCGGCGACGGCGACGACTCCGCGGGCGCGGCGGCTTCTCGCTCCGATCAACCGAACCATGAATTACGATTGCCAGGTCCTGCGGCTGCCGCTGAAATTACAAACGCTTCGGGCTCCATTTCGAATTGCCCAGTTCTATAATCGGCCCGTTACTTGTCATCAGATATTCTGTGATTCTTGATTGCAGGGCAACAAGGGTGAACGATTGCCGTGGCTTGCTGCAGCCTCGTGCCAAATCCCCTGCCCATCGCCCGATCGACTGCGCCGCTCTCCTGGAAGGATCATCGCCGCCATGACCGCTGGACATCGCGACTTCAAGGTCGCTGATCTGGGACTCGCTGACTGGGGCCGCAGAGAAATCGAGATCGCCGAGACGGAGATGCCGGGCCTCATGGCCATCCGTGATGAGTACGCCGGCCAAAAGCCCCTCAACGGTGCCCGCATCGCGGGATGCCTGCACATGACCATCCAGACGGCCGTCCTGATCGAGACGCTGCTCGAGCTCGGCGCCGAGGTCCGCTGGAGTTCCTGCAACATCTTCTCGACGCAGGACCATGCGGCCGCGGCGATGGCTGCGCGCGGGGTGCCCGTGTTCGCATGGAAGGATGAAACCGAAGAGGAATTCTGGTGGTGCATTGACCAGACCATTCACGGCCCGGACAACTGGACACCGAACCTCGTTCTCGACGACGGCGGGGACCTCACGAAGGTCATGCATGAGCAGCACGGCGACCTGATGCGCAGGCAGGTACGTGGAGTTTCCGAGGAGACGACGACGGGCGTGCGTCGTCTCGTCCAGATGGCGGAGGAAGGCAGCCTGCTCGTCCCCGCCATCAACGTGAACGACTCGGTGACGAAATCGAAGTTCGACAACCTCTACGGGTGCCGCGAAAGTCTCGTCGACGGCATCCGACGCGCCACCGACGTCATGCTCTCCGGCAAGGTCGCTGTGGTCGCCGGATTCGGCGATGTCGGCAAGGGGTCGGCGGCATCCCTGCGGAATGCGGGGGCGCGGGTGGTCGTTACCGAAATCGACCCGATCTGCGCCCTGCAGGCCGCCATGGAGGGCTACGAGGTGACCACGATGGATGCGGCGGCGCCTCGGGGGGACGTGTTCGTCACGGCCACCGGCAATACCGACGTGATCACGCTGGATCACATGCGGGCCATGAGGGACCGCGCCATCGTCTGCAACATCGGTCATTTCGACAACGAGATCGAGGTGGCGGCGCTCTCGAATTTCGTGTGGGAGGAAGTGAAGCCCCAGGTCGACCAGATTCTCTTTCCCGACGGTCACCGAATCATCCTGCTGGCCAAGGGGCGCCTGGTGAACCTTGGCTGCGCGACCGGCCACCCCAGCTTCGTGATGAGCGCCTCGTTCACCAACCAGGTTCTCGCGCAGATCGAACTCTGGACACGCAGTGACCAATACGACTGCGCCGTGCACGTGTTGCCCAAACACCTCGACGAGAAGGTGGCGAGCCTGCACCTCGCGCGCCTCGGTGCCGAGCTCAGCCAACTTACCCAGAGCCAGGCTGACTACCTGGGAATCGACCGCGACGGTCCATTCAAACCGGCTGCTTACCGCTACTAGCGTGGACCCCGCGCCGGAATCAGTCGCAACCGGCCCGCGCCGATTGCTGCTCCCGGATATCGACGCCACGCGAGACCTCGCGGCCAGCCTGGCGCCGCTGGCGCGCCGAGGCGACGTCATCGGACTGGTGGGACCGCTCGGCGCCGGGAAGACCACGTTCGCTCGATCATTCATCGGCGCCCTCGGCGGTACCGACCTGGTGCCCAGTCCGACATGGTCTCTGGTGGAACAGCACGCAACCGGCGCAGGGGACGTGTGGCATTTTGACCTGCACCGGCTCGAGCGCGCCGACGACGTGTGGGAACTCGGCCTCGAAGACGCGCTCGCCGACGGGATCACCCTCATCGAATGGCCGGAAATCGTGGAACGCCTGCTTCCTCCGGCCCGCCTCACGCTTCGCCTGGATCATGCGGGTACCGGCAGGACGGTGACGCTCGAGCCGGGGGCCACGTGGGGCTCGCGCCTCCAAGAGGTGGCCCGCGATGGCTGAGCGCCGTGCCCGGCAGGACACCTTTCTCAAACGCCAGGGAATCGAACCGGACACCGCGGTCCTGCTGGCCGGCGACGCGTCGAACCGCCGGTACTTCCGCACGCCTGGCGGCGTGTTGATGGATGCCCCTCCCGATCTCGAGGACGTCCGGCCGTTCGTCCGCGTGGCGCGTCATCTGCGGAACCTCGGGCTGTCGGCTCCGGAGATCCTGGCCGAGGACGTCGATGACGGCTGGCTGCTGCTCGAGGATCTCGGCGACGACCTGTTTTCCCGCGTTCTCGCGACCGGAGCGGCCCCCGAGCCGCTCTACGAAATGGCGGTCGATGTGCTGGTTGCGATCACGCGGCAGCCGACGCCGCAATGGCTGGACCCGTACGACCTCCGGCCCCTGCAGGCCGAAGCCGACCTGTTTCTGGACTGGTACCTGCCGGCCGCCGGCGTCGAACCCGACCAGGAGCGCCGCGAAACGTGGCGCGAAGCATGGGCTGCCGTACTGACCCCCCATCTCGATGCCTTGCCGGTCCTCGTGCTCAGGGACTGCCACGTGGACAACCTGCTGTGGCTCCGTCATCGAGCGGCCCCGGCAAATGTCGGACTGATCGACTTCCAGGACGCGCTCGCGGGCCATCCTGCGTATGACCTTGCATCGCTGCTCGATGATGTCCGGAATCCCCTGCCGTCGGGGCTCGTGGCCAGATTGATGGAGCGGTTCCTTGCCGCAACGTCGCTGGAGCCGTCAGCATTTCACACCGCGTTTGCCGCGCTCTCCGCCCAGCGATCATCCAAGATCCTCGGCATCTTCACCCGGCTGGCCCGCCGGGACCGAAAGCCCCGCTACCTGACGTGGCTGCCCGCGACCTGGAGGCTGCTGGAGCATCGCCTCAGGAACGACGGGTTGCTTGCCGTCCGGGAATGGTTCGACCGGCACGTCCCGGCCCCGCTTCGGCAGCCGGACGCATTCGATGACCTTGGCAATCCGTAGCCAGGGCGCTCGCTCGCCCCGCGCCCCGACCGTCGCGTGACGGTCATTCACACGGCCATGGTGCTCGCCGCCGGACGCGGCGAGCGGATGCGGCCGCTCACCGACCGCATCCCGAAGCCTCTGGTCCGGATTGCTGGCCGGTCCATGCTGGACCGGATGCTGGATGCGCTGGAACGTTTCGGCGTGTCGCGCGCTGTCGTCAACGCGAGCCATCTCGGCCGGCAGGTCGAGCGCCTGCTGGAACAGCGGGCGCGGCCGCCCGTCCACGTCAGCCTGGAAGACGAACGCCTGGAAACCGGAGGAGGTGTGCGGCGAGCCCTGCCCCATCTCGGACCCCGTGCGTTCCTGGTCGCCAACGCCGACATCGTGTTGCCGCGGGCTGAGTATGCGTTTCGGGCGTTGGAGCAGCACTGGGATGGCCGGGCCATGGATGCGCTGCTGCTGGTGACGCCCCGGGATCGAGCGACGGGCTATGCGGGCAACGGCGACTTCGACCTCCTTCCCCATCTTGCTGGAGCCGGGCCGCTCGTACGAACCGAAACCGACCGGCAGCCCTACGTGTTCACGGGCATTCAGATCCTGTCGCGAACCATGTTCGAAGACGCTCCGGACGGCCCTTTTTCCCTAGGCGCCCTGTACCGCCGTGCCCGCCTTGAGCGGCGCCTGTTCGGGATCGTGCATCACGGTGACTGGTTTCACGTCGGGACCGTCCAGGCGGTAAAGGACACGGAACGGCTGCTCGCGACCAAGGAGGCAACAGTGTGAGTCGATCGCTGAAGGCTACGATGGGTTCGGAGTCGTTCGGCACGAGACGCACGCGCCATGAGTATTCGGTTGACCCTTGCATGGATAGCCGTGCTGATCCCTGCCGCGAGCCACGCGTGCCCTCCCTTCCAGTACTCCGAAGCGGCTGCCTCGGCGCTGCACGCCGTCCAGAAGAGTGCCGGCATGTCTGGGACCAATTTCGAAATCCGTGCGTCCGACCGCGTGCTGAACGCGAAGGCCCTCATTTGCGATGGGAGCCGCTACCTACTTGTGAACGAGCAGTTTCTGTCCGACCTGGGCTGGACGAATGAACACTGGAACTGGCGCGACGCCGGGATCCTTGCGCGAGAGATCGGGCGCCATGTCATGGGCCACGTGGTGTACAGAGGCGAAAGACATCGGGAGGAACTCTCGGCCGACCGGTACGCAGGAAAGGTTCTCTTCCGGTTGGGCGCATCACTGGACCAGGCCCTCGCAATGATCGAAGTTCTTCCAGAGGAAATGTCGTCGAGCCACCCCAAGAAATCGGAACGGGCTGCCGCGGTCAGCGATGGCTGGAGTCGCGCCGGCGCGGCGGCCAACCGACCGGGAGATCCGACCTCGCAGTAGCACCGCGCGCACTCGGCACCCGCGTTGACGTCGCTGGCGGAACCACCACTGCCCTCGAGGTTTCAAGCAGGTTCGTTGTGAGGTCGGCAACGGTAGTGGCCACCAGCGGCCTTTCGAACCCGACGTGAACGACATTGGTTCGGCCGCACCGCGTCGGCAGATGGTCATTCCGGATGCGAGTTGTGCACAGGGAGGATCGCTGGTCGAACCGAACTGATGCCCTTCATGGCTTTGTGCACGAGGGCCTGGCGCGTTGAGATTGCCGCGCGTTGCTATCCCCGTGGGTCCGGCAGGTTCCCGGCAGCCGGCACGGTGCCGCCCGCGCCCGCGTCGATCCTCATGAGTAGCGGAGGGAGGAGGAGGAAGTCGGCCACGAGCGCCAGCGCGATGACGAGCGCGGTGAGCCGGCCCATATCGGAGTTGAGCTCGAAACTGGAGAGGCTGATCACGAAGAAGCCCGCCACCAGCACCAAGGAAGTCGTGAGCAGGGCCGCACCCACGGTACGAAACGCTACGCGCACTGCATCCGGCGACGTATGACCGAGCTCGCGCCGCGCCCGCTGGTACTTGCTCAGGAAATGCACGGTGTCGTCGACCACGATGCCCAGCGTCATGGCCGTCACCATGGACAGGGAAACCCCCACCTGGCCGACCGCCAGTCCCCAGATTCCGAAACCCAGCGCGCCGGGGACCAGATTCGGGACGAGGCTGGTCAGCCCGACTCGCAGCGATCGCAGCGCAAAGATGAGGACGAAGGAAATGCCCACGAGGGCGATGGTGGTGCCGACGAGCATGGCAATGATGTTCCGACGGCCGAGATTCGCGAACATCAGGGTGGTGCCGGAACTCTCGGCAGGCACGATGTTGGGCGCGCGGTCCGTCAGCCAATGCAGCGCACGTCGATTGAGCGCGATCACCTCGTTCGACGAGAGCGTCTGGGTGGTCACCGTCATCCGGGTCGCCGACTTGTCGACGTCAATCTGGTTGTTGAGATCGTGGCCGAAGGGAAGTGAGATCTCGTAGAGGAGGAGGTACTGCGCAGCCAGCTCACGGCTATCGGGCAGCCGGTATTCAGCCGGATCGTCGCCGTGCATGCTCATGTTAAGGCGACGGAAAGTGTCGGTAATGACGCTGACGTGGATCGTTTCGGGCTGTGCCCGGTACCACTCGGCGAACGCCGCGGCATCGGCGAGGTAGCCGGGATCGGTGATCCCGCCCGGCTCGATCGATGCCAGCGAGTAATCCAGCGAATACATGCCGGTGAGGTTCTTCGCGGTGAACTCCGCGTCGCGCCGAAACTCCACGTCCTCGTCGAAGTAGTGGAGGAAGACATCGTTCAGCTCATTGCGGGGTATCGACGCGACGAGCGCCATCACCACCAGTCCGGACCCCCACAGTAGGGCCCGGCGACGGCGGATCACGTATTCCCCGAGCCCGGCCATCCCTCTATCGAGACCGAGCCGGGGGGCGCGCACCGGAATGGGCAGCAGCGACAGCAGGGCAGGAAGGAATGTCACGGAGAGCACGAACGATGCGGCGACCCCAAAGGCCACGAAGGTGCCCAGCTGGCGGAACGGCGGGACCTCGGAGAAGTGCATGCTCAGGAAGCCCAGCGCGGTGGTCAGGCTCGCGAGGAAGACAGGCTGAAGATTGACCCGCACCGATTCGATGATCGCATTCCGTTTCTGCGCTTCGGCCTGGGCGGGTGGGTATGGGGCATCGCCGCCTTCGGGCGATCCGGGAGCGTTGCTCCGCAGCTGGTGGACCAGGGTCGAATACACGTGGACGCAGCTGGCGATGGCGACCGTCAGCACGACCGTGGGCGCGATCGCGGAGGCCGACGTCATCGGGAGCCCCACCCAGCCGCCGAGGCCCACGGCGGTCATGACCGACAGGGCCACGACCAGCATGATCGCGAACGTCCCACTGAAGCCCCGTGTCAGGTAGATCAGCATCAGGGTCATGGCCGCGAAGCTCAGTGGTACCAACGTCTTGAGATCGCTCAGCGACACTTCCATGAACGTCTGGTTGAAGACCACGTGGCCGGTCACCCTCACGTCGATGCCCGGGAACTTCCGCTTGACCTCATGGGCGAGCCGGCGCGCGGCGTCCTCGACCTCCGCCCCTTCGACCAACTTGTCCGCCCCCGGCAGCTGCACGGAGACGTTGACGCCGCTGACTCCCCCATCCCGCGCGATGAGGCGGCCTGCGAGCGCCGGCTCGGCCAAGGCGATCGAACGAATCCGGGCCCGTTCGTCGGCATCGGCGCGGCCGGACTTGTCCACGAGTTCGCGCACGAGGATGTCGTCCCCGCGGGCCGTGGTGTGTTGGAAGTTGGTGAGGGAATCGACACGGGTCGCGTACGGAACCGTCCAGGACTGCTCGGTGAGCCAGGCGGTGGCCTTGAGCGCGAAGGCCGAAGTGGCGTCGCGGTCGGGCGGTACGAGGACGAACAGGACGTTGTCGCTCTGCCCGTATTTGTCCTCCAGCGCCTCGAATGCGAGCAGTTGAGGATTGTCTTTATTGAAGTAAATGCGGTCGTCGGCCGAGAACTCGAGGAACACCGTGCCGCTCGCCGCAATCCCGACCAGGATCACGGTGGCAATGATGATCGGCCACCGTGATGCGATCACCCGGCCGCCGAGCTGTGACTCGAATGTGCGCACTGGGCTCATACCGTCCACCGGCCACGGCTGCACGTTCGGGATCGACTGCCCGCCGCACGGCAGCTCTGCTCGCTGCGCCCGCGCCGACGGACCGCCCGTCGGGTCGCGGGATCCCTGCTACACGAATGTACCTTTGCCGAGGCGCCTGCGCTTCTCTACGCATCCACGGGCGGGCCAGTACCGGGAACCGCAAGACCATGCGTGGCCGCCTGGCACCGAAACCGGCAGCCGGGGCCTGCCGGCCCGATCGTGCCGGCAGCGGCGGATGGAGGCCGAATGACCGTGCCGCGTCGCGCGGCGGCTTCGCTGCCCGGGTCGCGGACGCCACAGGATCTGCGGCCGGGCTGCGGGTGATCGAGTCGGGGATGCTCGCGGCGGATCGCGCATTGGAGAGCGGCCGACCGTCGCGCCGCCACGAAGCGGCGGGCCACAGCAGCGCTCCCGGCTCCGATCTCCCCGCCGTTCAGAAGCCTGACGATAGCTGCAGACCGATGCCCAGCTCGGCCTCGCCGTCGCCGCCCTCAAGGTGATGGACGCCGACGTCGACCCGGAGGTCCAGCCCCAGCCGCAAGCGGGCCCCCACGCGGTAGTCCTGCCCGTCGCCGTCCGCCAGGCTGGCGGCGACATGCGGAGTGAGCACACCTTGCCCACCGAATACGCCCAGGCCGTAACCGAACTCCGCGGCCAACCTGCGCCGCCTGGCTGCCGTGTCGGCGCCCGTCGTGACGCGGTCGTTCCACAGCCGCCCGGCCCCGCTGGCCGCGGCACCCCAGGACGGCTCCATGCTGAACGAGTAACCCAGCCCGCTCGCGCCCGGCGAAAGACGGATCGTCCCGCCCACGCCCCACTCCTCGAAGCCTTCCGCTTCGTGGGCCAGCAACAGCCGGCCGCGGCCCTCCACGGTGAGACCCCGCGACAAATCCTCGTAGCGCACTGCGCCTGCGAGATCGACCCCGGCGCCTGTCTCCGCCCCGCCCCGGTCGTAACGGGCGCCCAGCTCCAGCGTCGACTGCACCAGCCCGCCCGACTCGAGGGTGCGGGTATGTCCGCCCTCGAGCGCCAGCCGCACGCGCTGCGCAGAAACGTTCACTTCCGGGAGGTCGTCGCCGGAATCGGGCGAGGCCAGCCCGCGCGGGTCGGACCGCATCATCACCGAGAGGGCGTCGCCCTTCACCGCGAAGTCGATATCGCGCAGGCTCCACGATCCGAGCGCGCGGCGCGCCCCCGCCGCAGCCATTCCCATGTCGATGTCCGTCTCGTTGCCGCCGAACCCGTCCGCGAGCGTCAGACCGCCCGCGCCGACCCCCGCGATGCCCCACACATCCAGATCGTCGTCCAGAGACAACCGCGCGTAGGGGTACACGCCGGTCAGGTCAGCCTTGACCTGCGCGCTGAAGTCGCGGTTGATCGCATCGAGATCTTCGTAGTCCATCTCGCCTTGGCTGTGCGAGAGCGCCAGCCCCAGCAGCAGGTCCGACCGGCGCCAGTCGATCCCCAGCCAGCCCGAAACCACGTCTCCATCGAGCGCGAAACCTTCCGCCGAAATTCCCCGGAACCCTGCCGTCCGACCCTTGCCCCACAACGTGGCGTGGCCGCCGGCGCCACCATTCTCCTCGCCGAGGGCGAGCTGGAAGGAAGTCCCGGTGAGCAGCTCGCGATCCGAGATCGCAGTCACCGAACCGGTGCGGTCCGCCCACAGGTCCGGCTCGCCCCGACCGGTACCAAGCCAATCCCCGTCGTTCCGGGCAGCAGTCGCGCGGTCACTCCCTGTCCGGATCGTCATCCCGTCGTGCCCGGGCACCGTCCCGCGCGAGCCAGGCGTCCGTCCTGCCAGCGTGAACCTCGAGCCCGTCCCGCCCTGCGAGACATCTACCATGCGGCCGGAGAGCACCGACACCGCATCCGTGGCCACCGTGCGCCCGAACGCCGCCAGCATGTGTTCGAGTGCCCGCTCACGCACTTGCATCAGGGACTCGGCCTCGTACCCCGCCCGGAACCTCGAGAACGAGCTCACGTCCCCGCAGACCAGGCCGGCATCACCGCGCATCTCGGTGTCGACGCGCTTCCAGACCCCGGATGCGGGCTCCTCGTGGTACAGCCTCGGGGCCTTCCCCTGCGGCAAGCCGTCGGTCGAGAGGCAGACGGACGCCGTCCGCCCGGCCAACCCGCCGGTCGGGGAGATGACCAGCGCCACGCCACCGAACAGGGTCCCGGGGTCCGGCGGCATCGCCTCGTCGTCCGCCAGGTTCGCGACCCTCAGGGCGAGGCCGGTCACCATGTGACCGGCGGGCAGTTTGATGCGCGCCGCGTCCCAGGTGCGCTCGGGGCCATCTGCCAAGGCGAAGCGGACGTTTCTCAACATGATCTCGCCCGTCTCCTCGTCGAAGGTCACCTCGCTGCCTGGCGGCTTCTCCGTGATCTCGAGCACCGCGATGTGGAGCGTCAACCTGGTTGCGTCGCCGTCGCGGTCCGTCACCGTCAGGGTGTACTCCGTGGAAACCATGCGTTCCGTGGGCGTGCCGGTAATGGCCAGCGAGGCCGGTCCGCCTTCGAGCGACAGGCCCACGGGGAGTGCAAGGGTCTGGCCGTTCTTCCCGGACCATTCGTAGCTGTGATCTCCGTTGGTGCCGTTGCCCAGGGTCAGTAACGGCAGCCGGAGATGGACCGCGTTGCCCGCGACGTAGTTCTGGGGCTTGAGGTCGGCGACCATCCCGGGATCGAAGAGCGGCGCCAAGTCCTCCTCCACCACGATGCGGAAGGCGAGCGTGGCGGCGTCCCCGGCGGCGTCGGTGACCGTGTAACTCAGCGGCGTCGAGCCCGGCCTGTCCGGCGTCCCCGCGAGGCGCCGGATCGCGGGGTCGCCATCGAACACGAGGCCGGAGGGCAGGGGCGCCAGCTCATACGCGAGCGGCGCCGTCCCGCCGTTCGCCTGCGGCAGCACGAGCCCCGGGATCTCCTTCCCCTCGGTGTAGACCAGGTCATTCACCGACCCGGCGAACGCCAGGGGCAGGGCGACCGGAACCGGGGGCGGCGGGGGACGCGGGGCATCATCGTCAACTTCGGTCGCCTCCACCTCCACCGTCCGGCCGTCGTAGTTGGGATCGTCACTCGTGGATGTCGCCAGGAACGTCGCCGTCCCATGGACCTTGTCCGCATCGTCCTGGGCCTCCAACGTCACCGTCTGTGCGGTCTCCCACGTCGCGGCGGTAAACGTCAGCGACGCTCCTTCCCGTATGCGCAAGTCTTCGTCCCCTTCGCTCGACCGTTCCAACGCCACCGTCACGTCGTGCGTCGGCGCTGTTGAAAGCCGCAGGCCGAACTCGGCGTCGCCGTTCTCCGGCACGTCTACCCTGCTCTTGGTCACAACGAGGCCCGCAGTCGTCACGGCCCGCGTCTGATCGTCCGTTACTTCGATGCGGACGACGAGCGTGACGGCGTCCTCGTCCATGTCGGTGACCGTCAGGGTGTAGGGGGTTTGGGGGGAAACCGCGGTCGGCGTGCCCGACACCGTCAGGTTCGCAGGGTCGCCGTCGTCGAACGTGAGCCCAGCCGGCAGCGCCTTGTCCCACGCGTAGGTGTGGTCCCCGTTGCCCGGCGTCAGTACCGGCAGGCGGAAGGGGGTGATCGACGCGTCCTTCAGGTAGAGCTGGGCCGCCTCATCCCACGGGGCAAACCGCGGCACCATGTCCTCCTCCACCGTGATCTTCACCGACACCGAGGCCGGGTCGCCATCACGGTCCGACACCGTCAGGGTGTAGGTCTCTTCGTCGGAAGCCGCGGTCGGCACGCCCGACACCGACAGGCTCGCGGGATCGTCGTGGTTGGGCGTGAGCCCGGGCGGCAGCGCCGGAGCCCACTTGTAGTCGTGGTCCGCATTGGCCCCGTTGCCCAGCGTCAGCTGCGGCAGGTCGAGCGCGGTGATCGGAAAGTCCTTCACGTAGAGCTGGTCCGGCGCCGTCGGCTCAGCATATGTTTTTGATGATGCGGCGTCCACCGAGATCTACACCGACACC
>JAPOVI010000171.1:0-2346 GCA_026708265.1 Acidobacteriota bacterium | reverse complement strand
CGGCGTCTGCGGCTGCGCAGACAGCGGGGGTGCGGCCGCCTCCACCGGGATCTTCACCGACACCGAGGCCGTGTCGCCGTCCACGTCGGTAACCGTCAGGGTGTAGGTGGTCTGGCTGGAAGCCGCGGTCGGCGTGCCCGACACCGTCAAGCTCGCAGGGTCAGCGTCGTCGAGCGTGAGCCCGGCCGGCAGCACCGGAGCCCACGCGTAGTCGTGGTCCGTATTGGCCCCGTTGCCCAGCGTCAGCTGCGGCAGCGTGAGGGTGCTGATCGCCTTGCCCGTCACGTAGAGCTGGTCCGCCAGCGGCTCGGCGGCGAACGACGGCTCCTTGTTGTCCTCCACCGTGATGTTCACCGACACGGTGGCCGTGTCGCCGTCACGGTCCGACACCGTCAGGGTGTAAGTGGTTTGGCCGGAAGCCGCAGTCGGCACGCCCGACATCGTCAGGCTGGCGGGGTTCGCGGAGTCCAACGTCAGCCCGTCTGGCAGCTCCGGGGCCCACGCGTAGTCGTGGTCGGCATTGACCCCGTTGCCCAGCGTCAGCTCCGGCAGGGTGAGGGTGCTGATCGCCTTGCCCTTCACGTAGAGCTGGTCCGCTACCGGCTCGGCGGGGAACGACGGCGACGCATCGTTCTCCACCGTCACGGTGACCGAGGCCTCGGCCGAAGCCTGCACCCCGTCGTTGACGGTAAGCGCGAAGGTGTAGGGGGTATCGGCGCTCACCGTGGGGGCGGTGAAGGTGGGCTCGACCTCGGTCGTGCTCGACAGCGTGATGCCCGAGCCCGAGGGCGCCGTCCAGGCGTAGGTGAGGGTCTGCCCCTCGGGATCGGAGCTACCCGAGCCGTCCAAGGTGACAGTGTCGCCCTCGGTCACCGTCTGGGCGTCGCCGGCATGGGCGGTCGGCGCCTGGTTGGCGCCCACGGTGATGTCGAAGGTGAGCGTGGCCGCGTCGGACGTCGTGACGTTGTCGTCGGCGTCGGTCGCGGTGTACTCCATCGAGTAGGTGCCGGGGGTGTCCGGCGTGCCCGTGAGTTTCCGGTCAGCAGCAGCGAAACTCAGGCCGGGAGGCAGCGCCGGGGTGCCGGTGCATCCGGTCACCCCCGACGCACAGGCGAGCGCGTAGCGCAACGTGCCGTTGCCGCCCGTCGCCACCGGCAGCACGAGTTCCGCCATGGCGATGTGCACCACCTCGGTCTGGTCGTCCACCGTCTCCGTCCCGAACGATGGCGCAGTGTCGTCCTTTACCGTGATGGTGACGCTCGCCGCGGCGGAGTCCTGCACCCCGTCGTTGACGGTGAGCGTGAAGGTGTAGTCGGTCTCGCCGGTGACGTCGGGCGCGGTGAAGGTGGGCTTCGCCGCGGACGGGCTCGACAGCGTGATGCCCGAGAGCGTCGTCCACGTGTAGGTGAGCTCCTGGTTCTCGGGATCGGAGCTGCCCGAACCGTCCAGGATGACCTGGTCGCCCTCGGCCACCGTCTGGGCGGCGCCGGCATGGGCGGTCGGTGCTTGGTTGGCGTGGACGGTGATGTCGAAGCTGAGCGTGCCGGTGTCCGTATCGGCGGTGTTGTCGTCGGCGTCGGTCACCGTGTAGGTGAGCGTCGTCGTGCCGGTGGCCGTCGGGGTCCCGCTGAGGGTGCGGGTCGACGCGTCGAAGCTGAGGCCCGGGGGCAGCGCCGGCGTGCCGGTGCAAACGGTCGCCCCCGACGCACAGGCGAGTGTGTAGGTGAGCGTCCCGTTGCCGCCCGTCGCTACGGGCAGCACGAGATCCGTCATGGCGATGTCCTCCACCTCGGTCTGGTCGTCCACCGTCTCCGTCCCGAACGAGGGCGCGGTATCGTCCGTTACCGTGATGGTGACGCTCGCCGCGGCGGAGTCCTGCGCTCCGTCGTTGACGGTGAGGGTGAACTCGTACTCGGCACCGCCTGAGCCAACTTCAGGCGCGTCGAAGGTGGGCTTGACCGCGGTCGGGCTCGACAGCGTGATGCCGGAGCCCGAGGGCGCCGTCCACGTGTAGGTAAGGGTCTGCTCCTCGGGATCGGAGCTGCCCGAGCCGTCCAGGGTGACGGTATCGCCCTCGGTCACCGTTTGGGCGGCACCCGCATCGGCAGTCGGCGCCTGGTTGGCGCCGACGGTGATGTTGAAGCTGAGCGTGCCGGTGTCCGTATCGGCGGTGTTGTCGTCGGCGTCGGTCACCCTGTAGGTCAGCGTCGTCGCCCCGGTGGCGGTGGGTGTTCCGCTGAGGGTGCGGGTCGACGCATCGAAGCTGAGGCCCGGGGGCAGCGCGGGAGTGCCCTCACAGCCCGTCTGCCCCGATGCGCATGCCAGCGCATAGGCGAGCGTCCCGTT
>JAPOVI010000187.1 GCA_026708265.1 Acidobacteriota bacterium | reverse complement strand
GGGAGCGGGGCGGGAAGCCGGGCGCGCCGGCCGTTGACGCCGGGCGCGCCGCCGCCATCGTCGCGGCCCTGCTCGCGCTGCGCGGCGTTGGCGACAAGGCCGTGGCCGATCTCATCGTGGCGCAGCTCGGCGCCGCCGGCGTGGACGTCCCCCGGCTCGTCGTTGACATCGAGGCCGCGCAGGACCGCGACCGCGTGTCGGTCGCGGCCGAGACGCTCGCGGGCCAGTTGCGGGGCGTGATCGAGCAGGTGCAGCGGACGGCCGGCGCGTCGGGCGCGGCCGTCGAGGTCCGGCTCAAGGAGATGGAGGGCCAGGCCTACGTGCTCATCCAGACGGCGCTGGCCGCGCAGTCGTGCCTGGAGCTCACCGAGCGGTCGGGCGGCCGGATCGGCACGCGGCTGCAGGACATCGTCCGGGCCGCCGACGAGTTCCTGCACGCCGTCGGCGGCGCCCACGCCGAGATCCTCGCGGCGGAGAAGGCCGCGGGCAAGTGGGTGGCCGACGCCGCCACCGTCGGCCGCGGCCTGTGGTGGTGGTCTCTCGTGGGCGGCTTCGTCGGCGGCGTGCTCGGTGTCTTCGTGTCGGTGCTGTTCGCGTGGGCAGGGCGGTAAGCGGATGGACCTGGTGGACACGAACCCGGATCGTGAGCGTGACGGTCGCCGACGCGCGGAGAAGGGAGTGGCCGCCGGCCCCGGGGAGGAGCGTGCGTCCGCTCAGTCGCAGCCGCCGCCGGCGTCCGATGGCGACCCCTCCGCTGCGCGACGCTCTCGCGGCGAGGAGAACGACCGCGTCCGGCCGGCGCGCCCGGCCGGCGCCGCTCACCGGGAGCCGCCTGCGGGATCCCGCGAGTCGGATGCCGATCCCGATTCCCGGCGCCGGTCCCGCGACGACGAGGAGGACAGCCTCGCCAGGCGTCTGGCGGGCGCCGCCGATCAGCCGGACAGGGCGGTCTGCAAGTACATCGTCGACTGCTTCGACGGGGCGGTCCGACAGGCCGTCCAGGCGTTCGACGAGCGCCTCGAGCGGCTCGTGGGCGAGGGGGACCCGGCCGGCCTCGGCCGGCGCCTCGGCGACGAGCTGGAGGCCGGCCGGCGCGCCTTCCGCGAGGAGATCGAAGGCGTCCGCGACCGCGTTCTCGAGGAGGTCCGCGAGACCCTCGGGGACGGCTACCGAATGGAGGCCGGCTCGCGTTCCGGGCACGGCGAGGTGGCGCCGGCCGGGTCGCCGAAGAGCGCGGTCGACGCCGCCCGCGAGCAGTTCTGCGCGGAGGTCGACGCCGCCCGGAAGGAAGTGGTCCGGGAGGTCCACGGCGCGCTCGGGGGCGCTCCGGAGTTCGACGGCCTCTCGTCGAGGGTCGTGGTCCCGCCGGCACCCGCGGGTGCGGATGCCGACCACGGTGGGGTCGCGGCGTTGGCCGCGCGGGACGCCCGGGCCGATTTAGTCGGGACGCCCCGGGCCGTCGCCCTCGGGCACGTCACGCAGGCGTCGTTGATGGTGGCCGCGGCGCGCGGCTCCGGGTCGATGGTCGAGATGGCGCGTTCGATAGAGCGGTCGCCGTTGCGGCAGGCGGCGCTCGAGACCGTGCGGTGCGACCCGGTCCTCGTGGGCCTGTGCGCCGACCTGCGCGACGCCGATTGCCGTAAGCGCGGCGCCCCGGTCCCCGCGGAGTCTCCCCTCCGGACGCTGGCGGGCGATCTGCAGGCGCGCCACCTGGCCCGGTGCCGCGAGGACGCTCGCGCGGCCGACGGCGACGAGCGGGCGTTCGCGCCGGGGCGGGTGGCGCTCCGCTCCGGGCCGTGCGCGGAGGCGGCCGCGGCGCTCGCGCGGCCGTACGGGGCCGCCTGCCGCGTCGAGATCGACGCGAGGCTCGGGCGGGTGCCGCCGGCGCTCCCGAGCGATCGGGACCTCGGCGGCCGCGAGCTCAGCCTGGAGGGCCGCGCGTGGCTGGATCGGATGCGCGGGCGTTCGGTGGTCCCGGAGGCGGGTCCGGATCGCGCCGTCGTCCCCGGTGCGCCGCGCGGGGCGTTGCGGAGCCTGCTGGGGCGGCGCGCGCAGGGTTTCGACCGCGTGCTCCAGCTCGCCCCGACTCGCCGCGGGAAGGTGGCGGCCGCCGTTTCGTCGCGCCTCCTCGCCTGGGGCACGTCCGGCGGCCCCGGCCGCCTGAAGGCGGTCGGCCTCGTGCTCGGCGGCAGCCGGCACCTGATGGCCGGGCTCGTGCGGGCCGGCGCCGATCCGATCGCCGTGGCCGCG
>JAPOVI010000315.1 GCA_026708265.1 Acidobacteriota bacterium | reverse complement strand
GATCGTCCTCGTCGTCGTGGTCGTCCTCGTCGTCGTGGTCGTCCTCGTCGTCGTGGTCGTCCTCGTCGTGGTCGTCCTCGTCGTGGTCGTCGTGGTCGTCGTGGTCGTCCTCGTCGTGGTCGTCCTCGTCGTGGTCGTCGTGGTCGTCCTCGTCGTGGTCGTCCTCGCCGTGGCCGTGCTCGTCGTGGTGGCCGTGGAACTCCTCCGCGAACGGCACGCCGAACCGGCCTTCCTCGAACGTGAACCCGCCGCTCGCGAAGAAGCGATCGTTGTCGTAGCCGACCCCGGCGCTCGCGTTCGTCAGCTCCGTCGCGGAATTGGCGACCTGTCCCTGCGGGGTGTCGTAGTCGCCCGTCCGCCGCATGCTGCCGCCGCCCCAGAAGCGGACGTTGCCCTGCGCGTGCTGCACGCTGACGTTGAGGCCGGCCTGCCGGTTCGCGCTTCCCCCGTCGGTGGAGATCTGCGCGCGAGTGCCGTCGAACAGCGACTCGTGCAGGGTCTCCTGGGGGGTGATGATGTTGACGAGGCCTCCGACGGCGTTCGACCCGTAGAGCAGCGTCGCCGGACCCCGCACGATCTCGATCCGCGCCGCTCCGTTGGGGTCGATGGTGACGCCGTGGTCCCCGGACTGGCTGGAGAGGTCGCCCGTGCGAATCCCGTCCTGCAGGATGAGCACCCGGTCTCCGTCGAAGCCGCGGATTATCGGCCGGCTGGAGCCGGGGCCGAAGGACCGGCTGGCGATGCCCGGCTCGTTCTGCAGCGCGTCGCCGAGGCTCCCCTGGCCCACTTGCACGAGGTCGAACGAGTCGAGCGTCGTCACGGCGTTGAACGCCTCGTACGTCGTCTCGGCGCCGCCGGCCGAGGCGGTGACCGTCACGTCCTCGTGCACCGGCGACGGGGCGAGCTCGAAGTCGACCGTCGCGACGTCGCCCGCAGCGATCGTGATCGCCTGCCGGCCTGCCGTGAGATGCTCGCGCTGGGCGAGCACCTCGTGGGAGCCCAGCGGCACGTTCCGGATCTCGAAGCTCCCGTCTTCCTCGGTCACGGCCGTCGCGCCGGTCCCGACCACCAGCACCAGTGCGCCGTGCACCGGGCCGGCGTCGCCGATCAGGGTCACCGTTCCCTGCACGGTGCCCGACTCCTGGGCCTGCGCGCGCGCGCCCGTCAGGGCGAGCATCGCCACAACGGCCGCCGCGCACGACTTCCCTCTCCAACTTGCTCGATGCATCGACATCACCTCCCGGTGGCTTGGGAACCTACGACTGCGCCGACCCGTCGTGCGCCACGCGCGCGGCGACGGGTGGTCGGGACATGCGGGCCAGGGCAGCGAAGTCAGGCGGACGGTCGCACCCCGCGGTGCGTGCTGACTGCAGTCCAGGCGTCCGCGGTCACGCCGGTTCCCCCACCGGCATGCAGGACGTCCCGAATCAAGGAACGGCTCGGAAGAAAGACGCGGGGTCAGAAGTCTCGCGCCGGGCGGCCCCCACGACACCCGGCAGGGCGGCTAGGCAGGAGGGGCCCGGGCGGGGAGACGCGACCCGTGGCCGGACGCGACCCCTCGGGCGAGGGTCGTCCGTGCGACGGGCTCGGACGTGTCTGCCGGCTCGAAGTGGAACGCGCCGAACGATGTGGCGGCAGGCTCGTGGCGAAGCTGGCAGACGCAGTCCTGGTCGCCGGCGTGCTCCTCGTGCCAGACCGCCGCCCCGGAGGTCGCGCCGACCAGCACGACCGCCAGAACGGCGATCCCCATGCGCCAGCCGCGACCCCGTGGCAGGAGGTCGGTTCGCATGGCTCCTCCCGTGACCATAGCGTTCCCAGAGTAGCAGGTGACGCCGGAGGGCGCCACCGGAGCCGCCTCCTCCTCCGCATCCGCGGTCAAGGCGGCGTCAGCACTGCATCGACGCAGTCCTCGCCGGCCGCGAGGTCGACATCGCCGCGCAGCATGGAGGGCCGGACCGCGCATCCGGCTGCCGCGGGCAACGAAGCGCATGTGCATGGCAGGCGTCTCCCGACCGAACCCGAGCCGCCCAGTCTAGACCGGGAGTGCCGCCTGTACCTGTCGGTTTTCTGAAGGTTGCCTGAATCTCTCTTCAGGGCGCCGCCGCCCTCCTAGCCGCGAAGGAGCTCGATCAAGGCGGCCGAGACCGCCTCGGGCCGCTGGGGTGCCAGATCGTGTCCCGCGCCCTCGACGATGCGGCGGGCGACGAGATTCGTGAACCGCGCCTGGTCGCCGGCGGGGTCGCGCGAGGGGGGGCCGAAGCCGCTGTCGGCACCGCGCAGGACGATCGCCGGCACGCCGATCGGCGGGCGCTCGGCGAGCCTCCTCTCCACGTCCAGGAACCGCTCCTCCCCCGGGGCGTAGCCGTGCCGGTGCCGGTAGGAGTGAATCACGACGTCGACGAAATCGGGATTGTCGAACGACGGCGCGGTCCGCCCGTAGATCTCGTCCGTGTACTCTCCGGTCGGCGACCACGTTTCCTGCAGGTAGCGGCAGATGGCGTGGCGGTTCGCTTCGAGGCCGGCGCGGCCGCGCTCGGTGTTGAAGTACCACTGGTACCAGAGCCGCGCCTCGGTGACCGCCGACGGCGAGGGCGCCGAGGGCCGGACGGTGTCCTGCACGGAGTAGCCGCCGATCGCCACCTGGGCCCGCACGCGTTCCGGGTGGAGGATGGACGTGATGCAGGCGGCGCGATTGCCCCAGTCGAAGCCGGCCAGTGCCGCCTGCTCGATGTCGAGCGCGTCCGCGAAGTCGACGACGTCCTGGGCGATGGCCGCCTGCTCGGCCATCCGGGGCGCTGCCGGATCCCGGAAGCGCGTCGGACCGTAGCCGCGCAGGTAGGGTGCGAGCACCCGATAACCCGCGTCGGCCAACGCGGGCACCACCCCGTCCCACGAGCGGACGTCATACGGAAACCCGTGCAGCAGGATGATGGGGGATCCGGAGGGGTCGCCGCTCTCCTCGTAGCCGATGTCCAGCACCGCGGTTCGCACCATCCGCACCGCGGGCCGGTCCGGGGGTTGGGCCACGGCCGGGGCGGGACCGAGGGTCCTGGCCGGCGGGGCGGGTGCGGCGCCCCCCGGGACGCCCGCCGCCGCCGCGCTCGCCACCGCGGCTCCCGCGACACCCGCGCTCTTCAAGAACTCCCTGCGACTGCGGGCCATGATGACCGGTTCCTTTCCCCGACCGCCCGGCATGGATTCCCTGGACGGCCGGACCACCTTCGTGCCCGGCACCGTACCTCCGGCCCGTGGCAGCGTCAAGGCGCTGACGACGGGGTGCGGGTAGCAGACTCGGCAGATTGCCGGCGGCCGAAGACACCCGCCGCCCGCTCGCCTGCTACACTGCCCCGTTCTCGTCAGGGTTCCGCGCCGGGAGACCAGGCAGAACGTCAGGCGAACGTCGGCAAAGTCAAGACATACGAGGGAAGAAGGAGTGAGGACCATGCAACGCTCTGGGGTCGCCATCGCCGGCATGCTCGCGCTGGGCTTCGTCCTGCTGCAACCCGCCGGGGGCCTCGCGGGCCAGGACGACGGCTGGACGACGCTGTTCGACGGAACCAACCTCGACAACTTCAACCCGATCGGCGACGCCAACTGGGAGCTGGCGGACGGAGCCGTGCAGGCCGACAGCGGGAGCGGCTTCCTGGTGACGCGGGAGTCGTACTCCGACTTCGAGCTCACGCTGGAGTTCTGGGTGGACGAGCCCGCGAACAGCGGCATCTTCATCCGCTGCGCCGATCCGGCGAGCGTCAACGACCGCAATTCGTACGAGGTCAACATCTACGACACGCGCGCGGATCAGACCTACCGGACGGGCGGCATCGTGCACATCGCGTCGCCGGCGAGCGTCGTCATGACCGGCGGGCAGTGGAACAGCTACGAGATCACGGCCAACGGCCCCCGGCTCGTCGTCACGCTGAACGGCATGCCGATGGTCGACATCGAGCACACGCAGTTCACCGAGGGCCCGATCGCGCTGCAGTACGGCCTCGGCGTCGTGAAGTTCCGCAACGTCCGCATCCGGCCTCTCGGGATGTAGTCGGCCGGCGGCAGGCGGCGGCGGGGATCGCGGTGCCCGGGGTTTCCCGGGCCGCCGCGATCCGGACGGCACGGCGACAAGCCCCGAGGACGAGGTGCATTCATGAATCGCCGGTTGGCAGCGGGTTGTGCGGCGGCGCTGGGACTCCTCCTGGCGGCGGCGCCGGATGTCCAGGCCCAGGGGCCGCCGTTCGAGCTCGGCCCCGACTCGGAGCGGCAGCCCGGCGTGCCGCGCGGCGAGGTCGTGGCCCGGAGCTGGGACGGGAGCGCCATCTACCCGAACACCGAGCGCGACTGGTGGATCTACGTGCCGGCGCAGTACCGCGAGGACGAGCCGGCCGCGCTGATGGTGTTCCAGGACGGGGCCCTCTATCTCGACGAGACCGGGCCCGTCCGGGTGCCGGTCGTGTTCGACAACCTCATCCACGCCGGCGAGATGCCGGTGACGATCGGCGTCTTCGTCGACCCGGGCCGCTTCACGGGCGACGACCCGGAGGGGCCGACTCGCAATCGGAGCCTCGAGTACGACACGCTCTCCGATCAGTACGCCCGCTTCCTGCTCGAGGAGATCGTCCCCGACGTCCGGCGGACCTACCGCATAACGGACGACCCCGAGCGGTGGGCGATCGGCGGCATCAGCTCGGGCGGCATCTGCGCGTTCACCGTCGCCTGGGAGCGGCCCGACCGGTTCCGCAAGGTGGTCAGCCACGTCGGGAGCTTCACGAACATCCGCGGCGGCCACGTCTACCCGGACCTGGTCCGAAGGAGCGCGCCCAAGCCGATCCGCGTCTTCCTGCAGGGTGGGACGCGGGACCTCAACCTGCGCTTCGGCAACTGGTGGCTCGCGAACCAGCAGATGGCCAGCTCGCTCGAGTTTGCGGGCTACGACTTCCGAACGGCCTGGGGCGAGGGCGGTCACAACCTCGATCACGGCGGCTCGGTCTTCCCCGACACGATGCGCTGGCTCTGGCGCGACGCGGTGTCGGCGCCCTGACGCGGGAGACGCGGGAGACGCAATGGCCGGCAGCACGTGGTTCGATCGGCGGCGCTTCCTCGCCGGGAGCGCAGGCGCCATGGGCGCGGCGGTCTTCGGACGCCTCCCGCTCGGCCTGCTCGCCGAGCAGGGGGCGCCTCCGGCGGCCCGGGGCTGGGACGCGGGCAGCGTGCGGCACCTGCTGCCGGCGGCGAACGACTCGCGCTTCCTCGTCAAGGTCTCGTTCGACCGGCCGCTCGCCGGCCCCGTGCTGCGGGTCGGCGGCGCCGCGGCGACGGCCCGGATGACCGACACCGCGGGAGAGCACTGGCAGTTCCAGGCGTCCGGCCTCG
Source organism: Acidobacteriota bacterium (assembly GCA_026708265.1). Taxonomy (GTDB): domain Bacteria; phylum Acidobacteriota; class Vicinamibacteria; order Vicinamibacterales; family UBA8438; genus JAGWAJ01. The sequence goes on along the minus strand of JAPOVI010000315.1, from coordinate 16,523 downwards.
CCCCCGGGCGACGCTACACGCTCTCGCTCGCGGACGAGGCGGGCGCGGCGCTCTGCGAGCCCTGGCCGCTGGCGACCTTCCCGGCCGCCGACGCACGTCCCGAGCGCTTCCGACTGCTCTTCTTCACCTGCGCGGGCGGCCCCGGCGGCAGCTACACGGGCATCGGCGAGCGGAGCGGCTTTCTCCCCACCGCCATCCGCAACCGGCTGCTGCGCCGCGCCCTCGCCTTCGCGCCCGATGCCGCGGTGGCGAACGGCGACCACATGTACTGGGACCTCCACACCTGGCTCGGCGACGGGGTCGGGGAGCTCAGCCCGAGCGGACGCATCTCCAACTTCGACTTCTCCGCCTCCCCGTTCGCGGCGAGCAACGAGGCGGCGATGAAGGCGGCCGCGGGGCCGCAGATCGTGCCGGTGTACGGCACCGACTTCCGCTCGACGCCCGTCTTCTTCCTGCAGGACGACCACGATCACTGGGAGAACGACGCCGCGAGCGACGAGATCGTCAACTTCCCCATCCCGTGGTTCCAACTGCAGCTCGCGCGCGCGACGCAGCACCTCTACTACCCGGAGTTCCTGCCCGACGCGCGGCGCCCCGGCGGCCTCCCCTGGTCCGGCGCCGGCGACCGGGGCGACCTGTCGGAGAGCTTCGGCACGCTGCGCTACGGGGTGCTCGCCGAGGTGCTGCTCTACGACGTCCGCCGCACGCTGACGCTCGCCGGCCCGACCGCGGTCTTCGTGGACCGGCAGGTCGAGCGCTGGCTGGCCGACCGCACGCGCGACGAGGAGGTGCGGCACCTCGTCCACGCGCCGTCGAACCCGTTCGGCTGGAGCGCCGGCAAGTGGGGCGAGTGGTACCCCGACATCCTGGACCGGGAGAACGGCGAGCTGACGACCGCGGTGCCCAAGCCCTACTGGCAGGAAGGCTGGCTGCGGCAGCACGACCGGCTGGCGCAGGCCATCGCCGGGCAGCGGACGCGCGTCCCGCTCGTCGTCAGCGGCGACCTGCACGCCATCGGGCTGGGGCGGATGCACCGGGCCGGGACCGTGGACCTGAACGCCAACCCGATCACGGCGGTGCTGAGCGGCCCCATCGGCACCTCGGTGCGCGGGTTCCCGTCGGTGGTCCGCGGCATCGGCGCGACGCCGCCCGCGCACCTCGACGTCGAGGAGTCGGTCGCGCCGATCGAGGAGCACGGCTTCACGCTGGCCGACTTCCTCGACGACCGCATCGTGCTGCGGCAGTTCAAGTGGGACGTCGACCGGCAGCCGCTCGACGCGATCGACACGCTGGAGCCTTTCCAGACCACGGAGCTGGAACCGCGCGGCTGAGTGAGGGCGGCCCTGACCGCCGAAAGCAGGGAGAACGTCATGCGACAGCAGACGAAGCGGCACATGTACATCGCGCTCCAGGACGACGACCGGATCGCGATCTACACGATGGACGCCACGACCGGCGCCCTGAGCTGGCAGGAGGACGTTGAGATCACGGGCGGGCCGGCCCCCCTCGCCATCGCGCCGGATCGGAGCGTGCTGCACGTCGGGCGGCGGGGCAGCCAGGAGCTTTCCAGCTACCGCATCGACCCCCGCACGGGAAGCCTGTCGCACATCGGCACGACGCCGCTCCAGGGCGAGCCGGTCTACGTGGCGACCGACCGCACCGGGCGCTACGTGCTGTCGGCCTACTACTACCAGAGCACGGCGGCGGTCCACGCCGTCGGCGCCGACGGCGCCGCCACCTTCCCGCCGGTCGAGTGGCGCTACACGGCGCACGGCGCCCACGCCATTCGCACCGACCGCTCGAACCGTTTCGCGTACGTGCCGCACATCGCCAACCGCGGCCCGAACGCCATCTTCCAGTTCGCGTTCGACGCGGAGACCGGGCGCCTCGCACCGGCCGATCCGCCGCGCTACGACCCGGACGCCTACCTCGGACCGCGCGCGCTCGCCTTCCACCCGACGCTCGACGTCGCCTACTTCTCGGACGAGCAGGGCAGCAGCGTCAGCGCCTTCACGATCGACCAGGCCGGCGGCACGCTCACGCCGCTTCAGACCATCCCGACGCTGCCGGCCGACTACGACGGCCCCAACACCTGCTCCCAGATCCGGATCACGCCGTCCGGCCGCTTCCTGTTCGCGCCGAACCGCGGGCACAACAGCGTGGCCAGCTTCCGGGTGGACGCGGCGACGGGCCGGCTGACCTTCGTGAATCGGGCCGCGGCCGAGCCCGTGCCCCGCGCGTTCGGGCTCGATCCCGGAGAGCGCTTCCTCTTCTCGACCGGCCAGCAGACGGGCCGGCTGACTTCGTACCACATCGACCAGGAGACGGGCGGGCTCACCCCGCTCGAGACCTACGAGGTCGGCAACAACCCGATGTGGGTCCTGATGACGACCCTCGACGGGTAGGCCGCTCCGGCGGCGCATGCGTCGAGGGGGAGCCGCCGGTCGCCACGGACGCGGGATCGCGGGAAGCCCGGCGGCCAGACCCGCCGGTTGGAGGCAACGAGCAGCGCCCCTGGGAACGGCCTCACCAGCCACGCGCGCGAGGCGGCTGTAGAGGCGTACCATCGATTTGGTCGGCCGCCCTCATGAAGCGCCATCCCGGCCTCGTCCCGCTCTCCCGGGAGCACCACCACGGTCTCGTGATGGCCGAGCGGCTGGTGCTGGGCCGCTCCACCAATCCCCGCGCCGACTGGCCGTCGGACCGGGCGGAGCAGGCGAGGCGCCTGATCGACTTCTTCGAGACGGACCTCGGCTCGCACTTCGACGCGGAGGAAGCCCACGTTTTCCCGGTTGCGGCCCGCGACGTGGCGGACGGCGATCGCCTGGTGCGGGCGCTCATCGACGACCACGAAGCGATGCGTGCGATCGTTCGCGCGCTCGCCGCCGGAGACGCCGGACCCGCGGCGCTCCCCGACCTCGACGCTCGGCTGCACGCCTTCGGCGAGCGGCTCCGCAGGCACATCCGCGTCGAGGAGCGGGAGCTCTTCGAGCGGATGCAGGCAGAGTGCAGCCCGGAGGCGCTGCGTGAGATCGAGGCCCGGCTCGCCGCTCACGAGGCCCGCGGCCCAACCTGCCGCCTGTGACGACTCCAGCCTGCCGCTCCGGCTGGCCAGGAGGCGGGTGCGCCGGTATAGTGCCGGAGGCGGTCCGGTCGCCGTCGATTCTCGGGAGCATGAGGTGAAGCGCAGGATCCCCGGCCGGCGGGCCCCGCTTCCGGCGGCGCTCGCGGCCTTGACGCTATCGACGGCGCTGACCGCGCTCGTATCCGGAGCGCAGCGACAGGCGCAGGACCCGACGCTGCTCGACGTGCTCGCGCGCGCCACCGAGCACGTCGACGACCTTCACGACCGGCTCGTCGGCGTCGTGATGGAGGAGCGCTACGAGCAGCGTGCGCGCTATCCCCCGGGAGCGGGCTTCGGCGCGAGTTCGGCGCGGGTGACGCTGCGCTCCGACTACCTCCTCCTCGAGCCCGAGGGGGCGGACCGGCCGTTCGGCTTTCGCGACGTCTTCGAGGCGAACGGCCGGCCCGTGCGCGACCGGGAAGAGCGCCTGACGCGGCTTTTCCTCAATCCGACCGCCTCCGTCCGGCGGCGGATCCAGGGCATCCTGGAGGAGAGCGCGCGCCACAACATCGGCGACGTCGAGCGCACCACCAACACGCCGACCCTCGCCCTGCTGTTCCTCGGGTCCGCGAACAAGTCGCGGTTCGCCTTCGAGCGCGCGTCGGACACGTCGCCCGAGCTCGGCATCGACGAACCGGAAGGGCCCGGCGACGTGTGGGCCGTCGGCTACCGGGAGACGTGGCCGGTGACGCTCATTCGCCGTCGCGGGGGCCAGAACCTCCCCGCGCAGGGCCGCTACTGGATCGACGCGGCGACCGGGAGCATCCTGGTCACCGAGCTCGTCCTCGACCACCCCGACGTCGACTCGCGCATCACCGTGCGCTACGCCGACGACCAGGGGCTGGGCCACCTCGTGCCGGTCGAGATGCGCGAGCGCTACGACAACCGCCGCACCCGGTCCCGGGTGGACGGCACGGCCACGTACAGCCGCTTCCGCCGCTTCCAGGTGCAGGTCGAAGAGGGCACGACGGCGCCCGAGCCCGAGTAGGTCCGCCGGTCCGACTCGCGGCCGGCCCGGAAGGATTCCAACCATGCTGAAGACCCGCGTCGCGTTCCCGATCGTTGCCTTCGTGGTCGCCGTCGCCGCCGGCGGCGCGGTCTTCGCGGCGGCCCACCCCGCGCCTGCCGCTGCAGCCGCGCCCCACCCCGGCGCCGCCGCGGCAGCGCAAGAGGCCGAGCCCCCGCCGCTACCCGCCCCCGACCTCTACGCCGGGTCGCCGTACCTGCGCGAGTTGCGCAATTCGCTGGTCTACGGCGAGATCTGGGAGCGCCCGTACCTGTCGAAGCGCGACCGGAGCATGATCACGATCGGCGTGCTGCAGGCCCTGGCTCGCGAGGAGCTGGCGATCCACATCCCGCGCGGCCTCGACAACGGGCTGACGCCGGAAGAGATCTCCGAGATCATCCTGCACGTCACCTTCTACGCCGGCTGGCCGACCGGCGTGCAGGCGTCCATCACGGCGGCCGAGGCATTCGAGGCGCGAGGGCTGACGCTCGGGGAGTTGCCGCGCGCCCCGGCGCCCGAGACCGAGATCACGACGCCGGGCGGGCTGAGCGACGCCTACGCGGCGGTGCCGCGCCTCGGCGCCCTGCGGAACAGCCTGCTCTACGGCGACGTCTGGGAACGGCCGCTGCTCTCGAAGCGGGACCGGAGTCTGGTCACGGTGGCCGTCAACCAGGCCCTCTACGTCACCAACGAGCTGCGGCTGCACATCGACCGGGCCCTCGACCAGAACGGCGTCACGCCGCAGGAGCTCTCCGAGGTCATCCTGCACGTCACCTTCTACGCCGGCTGGCCCGCCGCGGTGAACGCGGGCCGGCTCGCCACCGCGGCGCTCCGCACGCGCGGCTTCGACCTCGGCGAGCTCCGGTAGCACGAGTTCAGGCAGCACTCCAAGCGCGAACGATGAGGCGCCCCGAATCGCCCCCCACGCCCCGGCCCGGACCCGGGCGCGGGGTGACCGCCATGCTGGCAGTGTGCCTGTCGACGGCTCCGCTCATCGCCCAGCAGGGTGCGGTGGGCGGCGAGTGGCGCACCTACGGCGGCGACGCCTGGAGCACCCGCTACGCGCCGCTGGACCAGGTCGACGGCGACAACTTCGCCCGCCTGGAGCTGGCGTGGCACTGGCGGACGGCCGACGCGCTCCTGCCCTACGCCGAGGAGGGCGGCGTCTCCCTGGTTGCGGCGGAGACCGTCTTCGAGCGGCTCGAGGCGGCGAACCCCGAGCTCTGGGTCACCCGGCCCGGGATCGCGCGCCTGTCGGCGACACCGCTCATGGCCGACGGCGTGCTGTATCTCGCCACGCCCCTCTACCAGGCGGCGGCGGTCGACGCCCGGACGGGGGAGACGCGGTGGGTGTACAACCCGCGCGTCTACGAGGCCGGCAGCCCGCCGCTGCCGTCGCCCTGGAACCACCGCGGCGTCGCCTACTGGGAAAGCGCCGACGGGGCCGAGGCGCGCGTGCTGTGGGGCACCGGCGACGGCTACCTCACCGCCGTCGACGCGCGGACGGGCCTGCTGGCCGAGGACTTCGGCAACGGCGGGCGCGCGAGCCTCGAGGCGGCGATTCCACGGGCGCGCGACAATCCGAGCCGCCTCCCGCCTCCGTCGCGCTCGCCGCCGCTCGTCGTCGGCGACTCCGTCATCGTCGGCTCGTCGGTGCACGACTACCTCCTGCGCCGGGAGAACGCGCCGGGATTCGTGCAGGCCTACGACGCGCGGACCGGCCAGCCGAGGTGGGTCTTCCACACCGTCCCGCAGGGCGCCGACGAGTTGGGAGCCGCAACCTGGGCGAACCAGGCGTGGCGCTACTCGGGCAACACGAACGTCTGGGGGCACATCGCGGCCGACCTGGAGCTGGGCTACGCCTACCTCCCGACCAGCACCCCGACCTCCGACTACTACGGCGGACATCGCCTCGGCGACAACCTCTTCGCGGAGACCCTGGTCTGCGTCGACCTCCTTACCGGCGACCTGGTCTGGTACTTCCAGATGGTCCATCACGGCGTGTGGGACTACGACAACCCGACGGCGCCGAACCTGCTCGACGTCACGGTCGACGGCCGCCGCGTGAAGGCGGTGGCGCAGGTGACCAAGCAGGGGTTCGTCTACGCGTTCGACCGCGAGACCGGCGTGCCGCTGTGGCCGATCGAGGAGCGGCCCGTGGCGACCGACACCGACCTCGACGGCGAGGTGCTCGCGGCGACCCAGCCCTTCCCCACCCGGCCCGCGCCCTTCGAGGCGCAGGGCGCCACGCTCGACGACCTGATCGACTTCACGCCCGAAGTCCCGCAGATGGCCGTCGACGCGGTGGCCGGCTTCAGGCTCGGGCCGCTCTACACCCCGCTGTCGCTTCGGGGCACCATCTTCCGGCCGAGCGCCGGGGGCGGCGCAAGCTGGGGCGGGGCCGCCGTCGACCCGGAGACCGGCATCCTCTACGTCCCGTCGCGGAACGCGCACTCCGTCATGCGCTTCCGGGAGCCGGCGCCCGGCGAGGACGCCAACCTGCGCTACGTGCTGAGCCGTGGCGGCGCACCGTTCCTGGCCGGCGGCAATCCACGCCGCACCCCGCGGATGCCCCAGGGCCTGCCGCTCTGGAAGCCGCCCTACTCGCGCATGACGGCCATCGACATGAACACCGGCGAGCACGTCTGGATGACCCCGCTCGGCGACGGGGACCGCGTCCGCAACCACCCCCTGCTGCGCCACCTCGACCTGCCGCCGCTCGGCGGCGACAGCGGACGGAACGGCCCGCTCCTGACCAGGACGCTCCTCATCCAGAGCCTGACGGCGGGCGGGACGGACGACGGCCCGCAGCTCGCGGCCTACGACAAGGCGACCGGAGAGCTGCTCGCGGCGATCAACCTCCCGGGCGGGGCCATCGGGACGCCGATGACCTACCTGCTCGACGGCCGGCAGTACATAGCCCTCACGGTAGGCGGCGAGGTGCCGTCGCTCGTCGCGTTCGCGCTGCCGCCGCCGGACTCGATGGCAGCGTCACGCAGCGGGTCTTCCGGCGGCTCCTGAGCCCGCAGCGGCCGGCAGCCGGGCGGGTGGTCCCCTGGTCGGGCGTCGCTCGCGCGGCACGCAGCCCTCCGGACCGGCCCGACCGCACCACCACCCTCTCCGGACGGAACGCGCAGTCCCGAAACACCTCTCCCGGGCTCCCGCGACGCTGGCCCGCCTCCGCGGTCCCGCCCTCGCCGAGCCGCGCCACAGGGCCCGCCGCCGCCGCGCACAAGGCAGGCACGACCCACGCGACGGCCGGTCAGGGCCTCCTCACGGCGCCGACCCCATCACGGGCGCTGCGGGACCGGACGCGGCCCGCCCTGCGGGGCGGCACGGCCCTTGCGTGGAGGCGTAGTAGGATGGCAGGGTGCCTGGTCCCGGGGCCGGGCCGATCGTCGCCGTCCGGAAAAGGAGTACGGCAGTGGACGTCGACTCGCTGGAGCGACGCGTCGAGAATCTCGATCGGAGAGTCGAACGCGTGGAGCAGATTCTGCCCACCCTCGCAACGAAGGCCGATGTCGAGGCCGCCATCGAGGCCGCCATCGAGGCCGCCGTCGAGCCCCTCGCCACGCGCGCCGAGCTCCACGCCGCCATCAAAGCCGCCGTCGAGCCCCTCGCCACGCGCACCGAGCTCCACGCCGCCATCGAGGCCGCCATCGAGCCCCTCGCCACGCGCGCCGAGCTCCACGCCGCCATCGCCGAATCGGAAAAGCGCACGCGAACGCACTTCGACGTGGTCGCGGAGAGCCTGCGCGACGACATCCGGCTGATCGCGGAAGGGCTCGCTGCACTTTCGCAGCGCATCGGCTAGCCGCTCACCCTGCCTTGCGTTTCCGGACGGCTGCGTCTACTGTCCCTGATGGCGGCGTCCGCCGGAGCGGACTCTCCGGACCCCGCGGCGCCCTGGAGGTTCGAGATGCCCAGGAACAGGTTCGCGGCGTGCGCGGTCGGTCTCGTCATCCTCGCTCTTGCGGCGCTGACGGCGGCGCCGGCTGCCGCGCAGTCCGGAGCAGAGCGCAGCATGCCGATGCGGACGCCGGACGGTCAGCCCGACGTCTCCGGCATGTTCACGTTCCGCACCCTGACCCCGTTCCAGCGTCCCGCGCAGTTCGAGGGCGTCGAGCGGCTGGCGGCGGAGGAGGCGGCCGCGTTCGAGGCGTCGGAGCGTACGCGGCTGAACCGCGACCTGTTCGACCCCGAGAAGGGAGCGGCCGGCTATCGCCCGCGCTCCGAGGGCGGGGTGCTCTCCTACAACGAGTTCTGGTACGAGCGGGGCATCGAGCTGACGTCCGACAAGCGGACGGCGCTCATCGTCGATCCGCCGGACGGGCGGCTGCCGCCGCGGACGCCGGAGGCGATCGAGGCCGCGGCGGCCCGGCGCGCCCACCTGGAGGAGCACCGCTACGACTCCTACGAGAACCGGAGCCTCGCCGACCGCTGCATCATGGGCTTCAACTCGGGGCCCCCGATGCGCTCGAGCGCCTACAACAACAACGTGATGATCTTCCAGACGCCGGGCTACGTGACCATCTTCAACGAGATGGTGCACAACGCCCGCGTCATCCCGATCGGCGACACCGCGAAGCCCCCCTTCCCGCAGTACGCCGGCGTGTCGCGCGGGCACTGGGAGGGTGAGACGCTCGTGATCGAGACGACGCAGTTCCGGGGCGGCCAGAGCGGCGGCACCGGACCGAACATGCACCTCGTCGAGCGCCTGACGCGCCTCGACCCGGACACCGTCGCCTACGAGTTCACGGTCACCGACCCGACCGTGTACACCGCCCCCTACACGGTGATGATGCCGTTCCGGCGCACGGACGGCCCGCTGTTCGAGTACGCCTGTCACGAGGGCAACTACGGGCTCTACGGCATCCTGGCCGGAGCCCGGCGGCTCGAGAGCCTGGGGCGCGAGCTCCGTCCGTGACGAGCTGGCGACGGTCGCGGGCAAGCGATCGGCGGCCGCTGCTTCCGGTGGCCGCGTGCAGCGAATCGGGCGAGCCCGTCGCTACGCCGGCGGGGCGTACGTAGCAGCAAGGGACGAACGCGGATGGACAACGCAACGACGAAGCGGTCGCTGACCACATGCATCGGGATCGCGGCGGGGGTCGCGCTGGCCGCCGCACTGGGCGTGCCGGCCGCGACCGCCCAGGAGTCCGGGATCTCCTACACCCCGGTGACCGACGAGCGGCTGCGCGCGCCCGATCCCGGCGACTGGTTGATGTACCGGGGCACCTACGACAGTTGGGGCTACAGCCCGCTCGACCAGATCACCGCCGACAACGTGGCGGACCTGGTTCCGCTCTGGACGCTGTCGACCGGGGTGACCTCGGGGCACGAGGCGCCGCCGGTCGTCAACGACGGGGTGATGTTCGTGACGACGCCGGAGGACCGCGTGATCGCCATCGACGCGCGGACGGGCGAGCAGCTCTGGCTCTACGCCCGGCAGTTCCCGGAGGGAATGGCGCATCCCCACCGCACCAACCGGGGCGTGGGCCTGTACGGCGACAAGGTCTTCCTCACCACGCACGACGCCTTCGTGGTCGCCCTCCACGCCGTCACGGGCGAGGTCGTGTGGGAGACCGCGGTGGCCGACTACCGCACCGGCTACTACATGACGATTGCCCCGCTCGTGGCGAGCGGCAAGGTGATGGTCGGGGCGTCGGGCGGCGAGCGAGGCATCCGTAGCTTCGTCGTCGCCCTCGACCCGGAGACGGGCGAGGAGGTGTGGCGCTCGCACACCATACCGGGGCCGGGCGAGCCGGGCAACGACACCTGGCCCGGCGACACCTGGCAGCGGGGCGGGGCGTCGATCTGGATCACCGGCTCGTACGATCCCGCGAGCAACCTGACCTACTGGGGGACGGGCAACCCGGGCCCGTGGATCGGCGACCAGCGGCCGGGCGACAACCTGTATACCAACTCCGTCGTCGCCTTCGACGCCGACACCGGCGAGCTCAAGGGCTACCACCAGTACCACCACAACGGATCGTGGGACTGGGACGAGGTCTCGGCCCCGCTCCTCATAGACGTACCGCGCGACGGCCGCGTGATTCCGACGCTCGTCCACCCGGCCCGGAACGGCTACCTGTGGACCCTGGAGCGGACGGCCGCCGGCCCCATCCGCTTCGTAGACGCCCAGCCGTACGTCGACCAGAACGTCTTCACCGCCATCGACCCCGTGACCGGGCGCCCGGAGTACGACGACGAGCGCAAGCCGGGCACCGACAAGCCGGCCACGTTCTGCCCCTCGCTCTGGGGCGGCAAGGACTGGCCGCCCGCCGCCTACAGCCCGCAGACCGGCTACCTCTACATCCCCGCCAACGAGAACCTCTGCTCGACGATGGTCGGCGTGGAGGTCGACTACGTCCCGGGGGGCGGTTACACGGGCGCCTCGGCGCAGGTCTTCGTCGTGAACGGCGCCGACCACGTGGGCGAGATCCAGGCTTGGGACCTCGCCAGCGGCGAAGAGGTGTGGACGCACGAGTTCCCCACGTCGCAGAACTGGGGCCCGATACTCGCCACCGCGGGCGGGCTCATCTTCACGGGCGGGACGAACGACCGCTACTTCCGCGCCTTCGACGCCCGGACCGGCGAGATCCTGTGGGAGCAGCGCACCAACTCCGGCGTCATCGGCGTGCCGTCCTCCTACGAGATCGACGGCGTGCAGTACGTCGCCGTGCAGTCCGGCTGGGGAGTCGACGCCCAGGGAATGCAGCGCGCGGTGAACGCGCACTTCGACAGCGAGAAGGTCGTCCCCCAGGGCGGCGTCGTCTGGGTCTTCGCCCTGCGCGACGACGGACGCTGAGGGCGACCGCCGATGCGTCCGTCGGGCGTCAGTACTCCCGGAACATCCGCCGAATCTCGTCGACGTCGCGGGTCCTCGTCAGCGCCAGCATCAGGAGGATGCGCGCCTTCTGCGGGTTGAGCGTGTCGCCGGCCACCATGCCCAGCTCGTCGTAGGCGGGCAGCGGGACGACCCGACCGCTCCCGGTGCGGTTGGAGCGGACGATGATCGGACGCGCGCCGACGGGCGGCCCCGTCACGCGCTCGAGCGCCGCCCGCTCCCGCCGCGAGACGATTCCGGCGCCGGTGCCGGCGAGCACGATACCGTCGACCCCGTCCTCGATCAGCGCCTCGATGAGCACCGGGTTCGGCTCCACGTAGGAGTAGACGATGTCGACGCGGGGGAACGCGGTGACGCCGGTCAGGTCGAACTCGGAATCGGCCGTGTGCCTGCGCGTCGGTTCGCGGTAGAACGCCACGCGGTCCCCGTCTACGTAGCCCAGGAAGCCGAGGTCGGGGGTGCGGAACGTCTCCAGCCGGTAGGTGCTGGTCTTGGTGACGTCGCGGGCGGCGTTGATCTCGTCGTTGAGGACCACCAGCACGCCCTTGCCCCGCGCCTCCGGCGATGCCGCGGTGCGCACGGCGTTCAGCAGGTTGAGCGGCCCGTCGGCGCTGATCGCGGTGGCCGGCCGCTGGGCGCCGACCAGGACCACGGGCCGGTCGTGGCGGACGGTCAGGTTGAGGAAGTAGGCCGTCTCCTCGAGCGTGTTCGTGCCGTGCGTGATCACGACGCCGGCCGCCTCCGGGTCGTCGCGAAAAATGGCGTCGATGCGCCCGGCGAGCGCGAGCCAGTCTTCGAACGTGATGTTCGGGCTGCCGACGTTGGCGACCTGCTCGACGCGGATCGTGGCGTGCCGCGCGAGATCCGGCAACGCGGCCACGAGCTCGGCGCCCGTGAAGGCCCCCGCCCGATACTCCGTCAGGCTGGTCGACGAGGCGCCGCCGCCGGAGATCGTCCCACCGGTGGCGAGCACCCAGACGACCGGCGGTGCAGGCCCCGCCTCCTGCGCGAGCGCGGGCGCGCCGGCCAGCCCGCGGCCGGCGACGACTACGGCAAGGGCGGCGACCACACGCGTTACGGCACCGTACTGTCGGCGCAACCTCATCCTCCGCGGGTCCCCGGTCAATGCTACTCGGCCCGCAGGGCGATCATGGGTTCGAGCCGGGCGGCCCGGCGGGCAGGAATCACCGAGGCGGCCAGCGCGCCAAGGACGACGACGGCGGCGACCGCCCCCGCCGTGGCTGGGTCGTAGGGACGGACGCCGTAGAGCAGCGTCGCGAGGCCGCGGCCGGTCGCGGCCGCCGCCGGCAGCCCCACGGCCAGGCCCAACCCGGTAACGGCGACAGCGTTTCGCAGGACGAGCCGGACGAGCCGGGCCGGCGACGCGCCCACGGCGGCGCGGATGGCCAGCTCCTGCCGCCGCTCGACGACCGCCCGGGCCAGGACGCCGAAGAGGCCGACCATGGCGACGGCCAGCGCGAGACCATCGAAGCCGGCTACCCCGACACCATCGCGCTCGCCGAAGAGGCCGACCATGGCGACGGCCAGCGCGAGGGCCGCGAACCCGGCGGCCGGCAGGGCGCGCAGCCGTCGCTCGGCGATCGAGCCGGCGACGTGGTCGGCCAGCGAGCGCACCTCCGGGACGTGGAGCGACGGGTCCAGGGTCCGGACGAGGTCGCGGACCGCCGGAGCCAGCGCCATCGGATCGCCGGTGGTCCGCACCACCAGGTGCGACACACCGGCTGGCACCCGCGGCCACGGGACGTAGACCGTGCCGCCCCGCGGCGCCGCGAGCCCCGCGTACTTCATGTCGTCGACGACGGCGATGACCGGCGCCCACCGCGCGATGCCGAGCGCATCGACGTTGTACGGCAACGGACGGCCGACCGGATCCTCGTTCAGGTAGACGAAACGCGCGGCGGTCTCGCTCAGGATCACGGGGGCGACCTCCGCGAGACCGTCGGCGGCGTCGAACCGGCGCCCCGCCCGCAGCCGCGTTCCCAGCGCTGCGAAGTAGCCGCGGGTGACCGCGCCGAACGAGAGGACGATCTCGCGCCGCGACGCCTCGCCCCGATGGTCCTCATGGTGGAATTCCACCGCCACCGGATCATCGTCGGGAGGCAGCACGCTGCCCACGCCGGCCGCCTGCACCCCCGGCAACGCCCGCACCCGTTCCAGCAGGGTGCCCACGAACGCGATCTGCTCCTGCGCGTCGCCCTCGATGAACGACGTGCGGGCGGCCGAACGTCCGACGAGGAGCGTCGCCGCGTTCGCGCACGCCACGACGAGCACGAGCAGGGCCGCCGCCACCGACACGCGCAGGACGGGCCGGACCTCGCCGAGCAGCGTCTCCTCGGACCGTCACCAGTCGGTCCGCGGCCGGGTAGGGCAGCGGGCGCCACAGCACGCCGTAGGCGACGGCCATGACCGCCGCGTTCAAGCCCAGACCCAGGGCGAGGATGCCCAGGGCCAGGACCGGCACCCCCGGCTGCCGGACCAGCGAGCGAGCCGCGGGACGGATGTGGTGCGCCAGCGATTCGAGCATCGACATGTCGAGGCCCAGGCCAGTCTACCCGCTCCGACCGCGAACGTACCCCGGCGGCCTGGCCGGCCGGCTGCGGCGGAAGTGGAAGACCGAACCGGCCGAAGCCCCGAACGCAACGATTGGCGTTCCGCGGCGCTCACTTCTGGAGCGGAAAGGACTCGGGGGGGCGTCGGAGAGGACGAACGAAGCACTCGTCGCGCTCGGACCACCGGTCGGGCCGGCCGTCCGAGAAGAGGCGGGTCGAAATGCCGGCCGCAGGCTGTCCACGCTCACACCGCACCGAAGAGGGAGTGTCCGTCGCCACTGGACCCTTGTGAATGGGTGGGTAGGCTCTTTCCGCGGTCGAGCCACACCCGACCGCGAACCGTTCAAACCGGTAGCGATTCAGTTCAGCGGGCAATTCGAGCAAGACGCCCGCATCGCGCGAGGTTCTGGCCCAATCGAGGAGCAAGTCGTACTGCCGTTGTTCCTGGAGGCCTCCGAACCACTGCAGCCCCCTGGGAGAGATGACACAGACGACATTGGCCAGATCGCACGGGCCAATGCATCCGGAGATCGTCAGTTGCACCGACTTGTTGAGCTTCTCGTCTTTCCACCGCTGCTTGATCCAGTCACGGGGCACCGGCCCGAACCCCTTGTCCGTCCGACCGCAGCAACAGCCTTCGCATAACACGATCTGCCCGAGAACGCGCCCTCGGGCCGTAGCCAATGGTTCGCGTCTGCCGAGCGTCTCGCGGATGCGTTGAGTTTGAGCATTCATGGGCGTGCCTGTTCGTCAGCTGGATCGGGACCCCGTTGGAGGAGCACACGAACGCGATGGCTCTGCAAGAGCACCGCGCTGCGGTCGTGCTCCACTAGTCGCCCACTCGCCAGACCGTCGCCCCACCCTGGGCGTCGAGCGCCGCAAGCGCGCGCCCATCCGGTCGCCAGTGCAAGGCGCCGACCACATCCGCCACCGGCGCAGCTCCTATGGCGTCGCCCTGCCCATCGCGCCCCAGAGACCACACGACGACGCCGCCGTCCCGAGCTCCCGAGGCCAGGCGCATCCCGCGGCGAGCGAAGGCGAGCGTCGTGACGGTTTCAACATGCTGCTCGAGAACGCCGGGCCGCGTGCCTTCGGGCCCGCTTCCCCGGAAGCTCCAGACCGTCACCGCCTCCCCTCCCCCGGTTGCCAACAGCGTGCCGGTGTCGTCGAAGGCCAACGCCGACGGCTTGGCGGGATATCCCGACATCATGGAGTCCTGCTCCGTGGAGCGGCGCCAGAAATGCACCGAGTTGTCCTGGCTGCCGCAGGCCACGATATCCCCGTCCGGGCTCAGCACCATCGACACCAGCGAGCCTATCCACTCCAGCTTCTGGCGAAGATTGCCGGTGGACGCGTCGAAGAATGTCACCCGACCGTAACAGGCCGTCGCCAACTCCTCCGTGCCGGACCACGCGATCGCGCTGACGGTACTGGGATGATCATCGGATCGCCAGACTCTCACGCCATCCGCGCCATACGCGTGAACCTGCCGGGAGCACGAGGCCGCCAACCACCTTCCGTCCGGCGACCACGCCACGTTCTCCACCCAATCGCTCCCGACGTCGACGGCCAGGCTGACCCGACCCTCCGCGACATTCCATACCAGGACGCGGCCGTCCTGGCCGGCGGTAGCGAACGCCGGGCGGTTCGGGTGAATCGCCAGCGCGAGCACCCCGCCTTCATGAACCCCGCGCTGCGCCCAGATGGCAGCGCCGGACTTGCCCTCGAACGCGTAGACGCCGCCCGCGGCATCACCGACCACCAGCGCCTCACCGCGCAGCGTCCAGCCCCCGGCGATGGCGTAGTCGCCGACGCTCGCAGACCAGCCCGGGCGAAGCACGCCGCCCGGGGCGTCGACATTCAAATCAGGCATGCCTCGAATCCCTGCCGCATGGACTGCTCGTCGAGGTTGCGGCCGATGAATATGAGCTGATTGCGGCGGGGCGCGTTCCCCCACGGACGGTCCGGCTGCCCGTCGAAGAGCATGTGGACTCCCTGGAAGACGAAGCGACGCGACTCACCCGCGAGGCTGATGAAGCCCTTCATTCGGAAGATGTCCACCCCGCGTTCCCGGAGCAACTCCCCAAGCCACTCGTTGAGCCTGTCGGGATCGACGTCGCCCTCCCTCTCGATGGCGATCGAGCCCACCTCGTCGTCGTGTTCATGCTGCGCGACCCAGGTTCGCTCGACCTCGACGGGAACCGCTCCGTTGACATGCGGGGCGCCGTTGTCCATGGAGGTCGCCGGCTT
Organism: Acidobacteriota bacterium; assembly: GCA_026708265.1. Classification (GTDB taxonomy): domain Bacteria; phylum Acidobacteriota; class Vicinamibacteria; order Vicinamibacterales; family UBA8438; genus JAGWAJ01. The sequence goes on along the minus strand of JAPOVI010000315.1, from coordinate 726 downwards.
GGCGCGCGGACTGTCTTCCGGCCTGCTCGCAGCGCCATTCGCACTCATCAGTTGCAGATCGAACTCCTCCGCGGTGTGCTGGGCGTAGAGGCCGACCCTCACCTGCGCATCGACCTCCAGGAAGAACGACTTGCGCCCCGGGGAGTCGAGCTGAAGGTTCAGGTGCTTTCCGACAGGCATCTCGTCCCCCGGGCGAATGAGATCCGCGGGTTCGGCGTACCTGCGCACACACCACTCCGCACTCTCACGAAGTGCGGAGTCATCCGTGCCCTGACCAGGTACGACGACGAGAGACATCGCCGGATCGGGCCCGTCGGCCAGGCTGAGTTCGTAGCGGCCGGCATCGAGCGAATAGACTCCAGTCCACTCGAATGGGTATTCCGGCTCGAGGAAGGTGGGACGACGCTCGAGCACCTCGTCGAGGTCGAAGGCGTTGAGGTTGAGCACCGTATCGACGGACAGGTCCGCCCGCTCGCTGCGGATGACTCGCGCCATGCGGTTCATTTCCCGGAGCCGGGCCTCGAGCCGGTCCAGAGCGTCGTCGTCGACGAGGTCGGTCTTGTTGAGAACGAGGACGTCCGCGAACGCGATCTGCTCCGTGCTCTCGTCGCTTCGGCCGAGCTGCTGCTCGACGTGGGCCGCGTCGACGAGTGTGACGATCCCGTCCAGCGCGAACTCCGCGCGAATCTCGTCGTCCATGAAGAAGGTCTGGGCCACCGGACCGGG
>JAPOVI010000105.1 GCA_026708265.1 Acidobacteriota bacterium | reverse complement strand
GCAACGACTACGTGCGAAGCCTGATGTACGTGAAGGGCGTCACCTGCATGGACTGCCACGACGTCCACGGCACCGAGCACGAGGCGGACCTGATCGCGCCCGGCAACGCGGCCTGCACCTCGTGCCACCAGCCGCAGCTACAGCCGGGGCCCATCGGATCGGTGGAGTACCACACGCCGCACGACCCCGAGGGCGAAGGGAGCGCGGGCGTCGCCTGCCACATGCCGCGGATCGCCCGCACCGTCGGTGACGTGAACGTGCGCAGCCACACCTTCCGTTTCGTGTCCCCGGCCGACACCGAGCGCTACGGCGTCCCCAACCCGTGCACCTCGTGCCACACCGACGAGACCAACGAGTGGGCGCTGGAGGAACTCCGCACCTGGCCGCAGGTCTCGCCGTGGCGAGTGGCGCCGTGACGCTCCATCCGCTGCTGGTCCATTTCCCGATCGGGCTGATCGTGACGGCCGCGGTCATCGACGTCGCGGCACTCGGGACGAGTCCGCGCTCGACGCTGCGGCGTGCCGCAACCGGCCTGTACCTGGCGGGCGCGGCCGCCCTGATCGCGGCGTACTTCACCGGCCGGAGCGATGCCGCGCTGGTGCGGATACCCGGTCCGGCGCACGCCGTGGTCGACGAGCACTGGACATGGGCGCTACGAACCACCGTCTACCTGGGCGCGTTCGCGCTGGGCCGGCTCGGTCTCGTGCTCGCGGGCGGCTTGTCCGATCGCATCCGTTGGTTGCCGGTCGTCGCGGCGGGGCTGGCCGGCATCTTCCTGCTGTTCCAGACGGCCGAACGCGGCGGGCGCCTCGTCTACGAGCACGGCGTCGGCGTGGCCGCTCCGCGCGCGCCGTAGGCGCCCGCACCGTTCCCGCCAGCGCGCTCGATGGTCAACCGTCGCTGGCGTTCAAGGGACCGGGGCGGTCGCAGTCCGACAGCAGGCTTCGCTTCGCTGCGTTCTGCGGCGCAAGCTCCTAGCGCCCCGAGACTCCTTCCGACTCATCATGGTCGGAGATCCGCAGCAGATACAGGAAAGCCTCGCGGTCACGCGCCTTGGCCGCGCCGGGGGAGAAACGGAGGAGCCCTCGCGCGATCCGTCCCCTGGCCCGCAACCAGGGCAGCAGCGACAAGGCCTGCCTCTGCGGAAAGCCCAACTCGTCGGCGGTCTCGTCGCCGATCAGCTCACGGGAGATGCGGTAGACGTACCGCTCGAGGTTCGTGCGCGCCTTCGTTCCGTCGATCCCGATCGCCGCGGGCACGCTCGTGACGATGCGGTTCGCCATGGCGACCGCGTCCGCGCCGGGCGGGGGCTCGGAGGCGGCGGCGACCCGGAACAGTCGCAGTCCTTCTTCCTGGTTGTCGAACAGGAGCGCGCCGGGGACGCCCATGACGTGGGCGGCGCAACTGAGGACCGTCATGATCCCCTCGCGATCCCGACTCTCGAGATCGACACCGAGCAGCGGCAGGAACTCGAGCAGGCGAGCTGAACGCGCCGCGGCCCAGAGGCTGACGTGCGCGGTGCTGATCGGCACGCCCCAATCGTCGGGCTGCCACCTCTCCGACGCCCCGAGAAGCCTGCGGGCCTGTGCGTTCGCGATTCGGAAGCGGAGCGTTGCCCGCCAGCCGTCCCCGGACGGCTCGATGCCGCGCGGCAGGAAGGTGTCGAGCAACTGCCGCAGCTCCTGCTTCAGCCACCGGACGCCGTCGTCGGGCGCGTATCCCGTCGCGGCGTACGACCTGCCGAGCAGCGTGGAGAAGCCTTCCACCATCACGCCGCCGATGTAGGCCGACAGCAACGCGTCCGAATTGCGGAGAAAGGCCCCGCAGCCCCGTTGGGCTATCTCGCGGTCGTACCACGCGGGCAGGGTGGCCGCTTCGCGGATCAACTCCTGCAGGCTTTCCGGCGCCTGCCGCAGAGCATCCTCGTCCAGCTCGATGCCGGCGCGCAGGAACCGTCGCGCCTCGTCCGCGGGAAGCTCGGCGAGGTCGGCGATCACGGCATCGGCGTCGGGATCGCCAATCCGCAGGTAGTTCGCGTAGAGATGCGCGAGCGCCGGATCCATCGCCGCGGCTTTCTCGTACCCCTCGGCGAAGGCTGACGGAACGTGCATCTCTAACGAGCATACCGAAATGCCGCCCCTATGGTGATCTCCGTCCCGCGGCCTCCAGGACCCGCTCGCCGGCCAACGCGGTGGCGATCGGGTAGTTCCCCTCGTGACACGCGTACTCGTAGATGACGTAGCCCGGCGGGCTG
>JAPOVI010000281.1 GCA_026708265.1 Acidobacteriota bacterium | reverse complement strand
TCGTCGCCGGACTGCGCACCAGCACCCGGGCCGCGGAGGCCACCTCCGGCAGGGGGTGTCGCGCACGACGTCGGCGTCCAGCCCCGGGTCCGGAGTGCGGTGGCGAGCCCCTCGGCGATGCGACCACCGATCCAATCGTCGTCCGGCCGCTGGCTCAGATTGAGGAAGGGCGCGACCGCGACGTCGAACGACCGGCTGCTCGCGGTCAGGGTCGCACCCTCGGCCGGGGCGAGCGCACCTTGAGCGCCAGCCGCGGAGCCGCCGCCGAGCGCGGCCGCGCACGCCAGGCACAACCCGGCCCAGCCGAGGGAGCGGGTCCCTCTGGGGCAGCGCGCCGGCCGCCCCGGCCGCGGCGGGATCGTCGTTGAAAACCCGCGGCCGCCGGCGCGTCGACGCATGCCATCCATCTCGTTACCGGCTCCGTCGGCTTCGATCAGGCGATCCGGCCCTCGCGGTCGTGCCGCAGCACGGACTCGCGGACGGCGCGCAACGTCAGGCCGGCGCGCATCGCCCCGCACGTGGGCAGCCGCCGCAGTCCCGCGATCGGGCTCAGACTCACTGGAGCCCGCGCGTCCCGGTGCAGCGCCGAGGCGAACGCCGGCAGTGGATCCTGCTTCCGGTCGATGGCCCCGCGGTGGAACGCCTGAGATGTCCGCGGCCTCGACCAGGTGACACGGTGGTACAGCGTCCCCGCCTGCCAGCTACCGGGTGCAGAGAACCCTGCGTTCAACAGCAACTCCGACCGGTGCGGGACCGCCCGACCATGCGGTGCGAGCCCGACGCGGGTGAAAGTACCGCATCATGAGGGCACTTTTCGCCCTATGAACTGAGTGGATTAGGGGCGGAACCCGCGGTGAGCGGCTACCCCCGGAGAATGCCCGCGACGCCGGCGGCTGGCGTTGACGACGACCTGACCCTCTCGGTCAGCCGCGCTGCGACCGCCGCGACCGGCGTGGCAGCGTCGAGCTGCCTACCCCCGGAACGTCCGCCAGGGACCGCACCAGCAGCACCAGGTCCGCCTGCCGGGAGACCCCCAGCTTCGCGAAGATCTGCCGAACATGCCAGCGGACGGTCGTCTCGCTGCGTGCCGTCGCTGCCGCGACGTCCCGGATCGTCTGGCCCCGCGCCAGCGACAGCGCCACGCGGCTCTCCGCCGGCGTCAGGCCCAGCATGGCCCCCACCCGGCCCGGCTCGAGGGCCGTGCGACGCACGGGGTCGACCACCAGGACCACCGCCCCGACCAGGCTCGACTCGACCTCCGGCCGGCCCGGGTACACGGGGCTGACGTGCACCACGAGACGCGGCAGCCCGCGCCGGCGGCTCACCCGCATCGAGCCGCTTGCGCTCGGACCGCCGCCCGGGAACGGCAGCGCCCGCGCCAGCAGCCTCGAGAGCGCCACGTCTTCGGCGGACGTCCTGGCCCGAAGGCGGCCCTTCCGGTGCGACAGCCCATCGCGCTCGCGCAAGAGCGCCCGTGCGATGTCGTTGGCCGCCGTCACCCGCCCGCGGCGGTCCAGCTCGATGACGCCGGTCGTCAGGCTACCGAGCAACTCCATGGCCGACGCCGCGCGCGCCCGCGCGTCCACCAGCGCCTGCCGCACCCGCACGAACTGACGCAGATGCGGCAGGAAGCGCCCGACCGCCTCGCCCTGCCACGACGACCAGCCGTCGCCCTGCGCGGAGTCGGCCGTCGCCCAGACGATGCGGCAGCCGTCCGGCCCGTCCAGGCGCACGTTGAGGCCGTCCTGCGTGCCGTTGCGCAACATGACCTCGTTGAAGACCGCCGAGGTCTTCTTCTCCCGGTCGGTGAACAGCGAGGAGTTGGACGTCACCCGGCCGTCGGGCAGCTCGCGCAACCGCGGCAGGCGCTCGTCCAGGAGGTGGTAGCCCTCGAAGTACTCGCGCTCCAGATCCGGCCGGTGCTCACCTCGGAAACAGAATCGCCGGAAGAAGACGTCCACATCGCCCTGTGCCGTCCCTTGGGCCACAAGGAGGCTATTGCCCCGGGAACCGCACCATTCATCGACCAGGCCGGAGACGGCCGGCCACTCCGCATCATCCAGGACGCACGTGTGCAGCGACTTCAGGAGGCGTTCGAACAGTTCGTGCCGGCTCATGACCCTGGCCCCGGATCATAGATGCCCGGAGAGGCGATCCGCACCCTACACACAGAGGGGGCCGGGAAGCGGCAACCACCCTCTGCCTAGCCGGAAGTTTCAGCAGCCGGTTTCCTGTAATTGACTGAATCTAATGCGCTT
>JAPOVI010000326.1 GCA_026708265.1 Acidobacteriota bacterium | reverse complement strand
CCGAGAGCGCGGTGCTCGACATCTCGCCGGCGCGGTCGAGCCAGCCGTCCGCGCGATTGTGGCTGAGGTCGACCCGATACGCGGCCCGTTCGTTGATGGGGCCGCCGCTGCCGAGGGCGGCTCGCCACGTGCCGAACGAGCCGGTGGCGATGCGGAGGGCGTTCTCGCGCACGTCGGTGTTCGGCCGGCGGGGAACGATGTTGATGACCCCGCCGATGGCGCCGGTCCCGTACAGCACCGACGACGGCCCGCCCATCACCTCGATGCGCTCGACGGTCCACGGGTCGAACGGGAAAGTCACGGTGCCCGCGCCGACGAAGAACTGCTCGCCGTCGAAGAGCTGCATCACCGATCCGGTGCCGCCGAACCCGCGCGAGCTCACCGAGCCGCCGCCATTGCCGGGATTGGCTTGCGTCGCCACCCCGACCATTCGGCTCTTGGCCTGCGCCACCGACGCGTCGCCCCGCTCGCGGACGGTGTCACCACTCACCACGTGGACGCTGGCCGGCGTGTCCAGCATGGACATGCCGAGGCGGCTGCCGGTAATGGTCGGCTGGGTCAGCGCCGCCACGGCCGGCGCGGTGACGATGACCGCCTCGGCGAGGCCCGCGACGTCGATCACCACGTCGACGGCGACGGGGCCGTCTGTCACGGCGACAGGCTGCCGCGCCGGCTCGAAGCCGGGTGATTCGACCTGCAGCGTGTAGTCTCCGGCCGCCACGCCGTCGAACGAAAAGGTGCCGTCGGCGGCGGTGCGGGTAGAGCGCGCGGCGCCATCGACCGATTCGAGAGAAACGGCGGCATCGGCCACCACCGCCCCTTGTGGATCCGTGACGGTGCCGCGCAGGCTGCCGATCTGCGCCTGGGCCGCCGCACCGGAGAGCCAGAGCGCGAGCGCGAACGTCATGCCGCGGCGCCGATGACAGCGTTGTTTCCTGTTCCTCGTCATTCAGTACAGACTCCCGGAAGCGAAATGGTTTCTTCCAAACTACAATGAAGCCCGTCGCGACACGTTGCGACCAACCTGAAGTTTCGCTGAAGATTCCCTGAGGCGGCGTCTTGCACCTGAAGACTCGCTGAAGACTCCCTGAGGCGGCGCTTCAGATCAGGGCTCACCCGGGTCCAACGCACCGGCATGGCCAACGGTCACGGCGACCACCCCCACACACGAGCCCCTTGCCAAGGTGCATCGTGCCCACCGCGACCGGAACCCGCGACCGCGCTCGAAGTCAAGCGTGGACGCCTTGAAGCCGACAGTGGCCCGGTTCTCGAGCCCGCCGACCGGGGTCCTGATGTCCAGGTGCACGCGGTCCCCGAACAGTTGCTGGTCGTGGTCGACGAAGAAGTAGCCGTAGTAGCGCTGGATTTGGCCCACTATCGTGCCGACCGTCGACGACGGCAGTGCAGTACGGAAAGCCTTCCGCGTTCTGTCAGTGGAGTTGACCCGATTCCGTGGACACCTATCCTGTTGGCGAGCAGGAGGAGGAGGAGTCCACGATGCCGCAATCGAGACCGCCGTACCCGGCGGCATTCCGACAGCAGATGGTCGAGCTGGTTCGGTCCGGACGTAAACCGGGAGAGCTGGCTCGGGAGTTCGAGCCGTCGGCCGAGGCGATACGCAAGTGGGTCGCGCAGGCTGATCGCGACGCTGGCAAGCGCACCGACGGACTGACCACTGACGAACAGGAGGAGATTCGTCGGCTGCGCCGGGAGAACCGGCGGCTGCGTGAAGAACGCGAAATTCTGGCGAAAGCAACCGCCTGGTTCGCGCGGGAGACCGGACCCGGGAGGACTACCGGTTCATGAGCGCGAATCAGGGTCGTTTCCGCGTCGCCACGATGGCCCGCGTGCTCGGTGTCTCCCCGAGCGGGTACTACGCGTGGCGTCAACGTCCACCGTCGGCTCGGGCGGAGGCCGATGCGGAGCTGACGGACCGCGTGCGAGCGATTCATGCCCGCAGCCGGGGTACGTACGGCGCGCCTCGGATTCACGCCGAATTGGCCGAAGACGGCGTCGCGGTCGGCCGCAAGCGGGTCGCGCGGTTGATGCGCACGGCGGGCATCGCCGGAGTGAGCCGGCGCCGCGGCCCCCGCACGACGCGCCGCGATGTCCAAGCCCGGCCGGCGCCGGACCGCGTCGAGCGTCGCTTCGAGGCTGACGAGCCGAACCGCTTGTGAATCGCCGATATAACCTACGTGCCGACTCTGGCGGGCTTCCTCTACTTGGCCATCGTCCTGGATGTTTTCAGCCGGCGGGTCGTC
>JAPOVI010000246.1:21250-22069 GCA_026708265.1 Acidobacteriota bacterium | reverse complement strand
TTCCCCGGGAGCCTCCTCGACGCGCGAACGCCGAGACGGTCTCCTGTCTGTCTTGCCGATCCGGGCCCACTGCGCCGCCGACTACACGTCCAGTCGCCATATGTCACGTACGAAGCAGCGAGCCATCGTAGTCTCCCTTCGCTCGTCGGCGGCGGGGTTCGAGGTCCTCGCCAGCGCCGGTCATCCCTGGCGACTCGGAACGTGTCCGCCTTGTACACCTGGTTGCAGATCTGGCAACTGAAGGAGAAGTTGTCGTAGCAGTAAGCCAGCCACCAGTAGACGCTCTTGGGCCGAAAGTGCTCTACGTCGCCGTGAGCGACGGTGCTGGTGGCCGATTCGCAATAGGCGCATTTCCCGTGGGTCTCTCGCTTCAGGTGCGACTTTGCTCGACGCCCAGGATCCAATCGACGATTGCCCCCTGCACGGCGGCGTGGACCTCTTCGGCGGCAGGAGCGTCCTTCCCGCGAACCCGGAACGAGTGGTCGCCCCCCTCGACGACGTGCAACTCGGCCCGCCGGCAGTCGGATAGCACCGGGCGCAACTCGTCGGGCCTGCCGAACGCGTCGCGGCTCCCCTGCACGAAGAGCATCGGCGCGGGGATCGAGGGCAGGTGCGCGGCGCGCAGCTTGTCGGGCCGCCCCGGCGGATGGAGGGGATAGCCCAGCAGGACCAGCCCGTCGACGGTGGGGGGGAGGCCGGCCTCGGCGTCGCCCGCTACCGCCTGGGATGCGATGCGCCCGCCCATCGACTTGCCACCCACGAGCAGCCGCCGGTCACCCTGCTGACGCCGGCTTGCTCGGCGATATCGCCCTTGGGGGG
>JAPOVI010000246.1:0-21240 GCA_026708265.1 Acidobacteriota bacterium | reverse complement strand
CCGGGGGCGCCCGCTGCCGCGCGGGGGGGGGGGGGCCCGCCCGTCGGCTTGCCACCCGGGAGCAGCCGCCGGGCGGGGGGGGCCGGGCGGCCGACCACGACGCCGATGACCGCCCGGTAGCACCCCTCGAGGCGCGGCGCCGGGTCCGGCACGCGGCGGCCTCGCTCCATGTACGGGAAGTTGAAGGTCACTACCTCGATGCCGCGGTGCGCCAGACCTTGCGCGAAGCCGGTCATGAACGGATGCGTCTGGGGCGCGCCCGCCCCGTGCGCCAGGATGAGCGTGGCGGCGGGGCCGCCCGCGGCCCCGGGCGGATAGACGAGGGCGCTCACCGTCCCGCCGTCCGGGAGCGGAATCGCGAGGGGTTCGGCCATCAGCTCACGCACGCCAGGAAGCGGCCCGCCGCGGCGCGGATGGCATCCGTCCACGCGTGGCCCCCGTCGAAGACGACCGGGGTGACGGGGGCCACGCGCTCGAGAAACGCAAGGTCGGCCGCCATCTTCACCTCCGTGTACCACGCGTCCGTCGTGCCTCGCCCGACGAGCACCGGAGGCCAGTCGCCGTCGGGCGCCTCCATCAGCTCCGGCGGGACGTCCCCGGCCAGGGCAATCACGCCGCGGCACGGATGGCCGGCCCGTCGCGCCGCGCGATAGGCCATGGCGACGCCCTGGGAGAAGCCGCAGTAGACGACGCAGCCATCGGTGGCGTAGTCGCGGCGTACTCTGCTCACGACGTCCCGCACGTAGGCGATGTTATCGGCAATCGCGAGGGCCCGATCCTGCCGCGTCATCCAGCTCCCCACGACGTGGCGGCGGTCGGCGCTGTAGTGCCTGTGCAGTGCCTGCACCGCGACCCGAACCCACCGTGCGCTCCCCGGAATCCGTCGCAACTCGGCGAGGTGGCGCTCGGCGTGCTCGCCGTAGCCGTGGAAGCCGACGAGAAGCGGCGCGGGGCCGGGCCGGTCGGCCGGCTCGACGAGGTAGCGGCCGTGCACCCGGGCCGCGATGGTTCGCACGGCGACCGAAGGGGGCGTTCCGGCGTCGGCGACTGGCGCGGCCACAGGCCGTACTCTAGGAGCTTGCGGCGCAGAATGCCAACGGAGCGACTCCCACGGCGACAAGCTCCCGCGGCGGGGCAGACTTCGGGCGCACCGCCGTCACAGGCGCGTGAGTTGGAACAGGAAGAGGAGGCCCACCGCCACACAGTAGAGAGCCGCGCTGAAGCCCACGTTCCCGCGGGCTACCCGCCAGTTGCTGATGCCGTAGCGGCTGCTCAGCACCATGTTGATGCCGGACATCGGGTTGACGGCGCAGCCGAGGCCCCATCCCATTGCGAACGTCGTTGCGAGCAGGGTCGGGTCGGCGTCGATGGTGGCCGCCAGGGGAGCGGCGACCCCCACGATCACGACGGGATGGATGCCGACGAGCGACGTCAGGAAGAAGGCGAGCAGCAGCAGGCTGGCGTGGAAGGCGTCGAGTCGGGCGAACAGCGTCCAGCCGCCGGCGGCGCCCGCGGCCGCGATCAGGCCCGCCGCCATCACCCCGGCGCTCAGGAAGAGCGCAAGCTCCGTGCCCATCTGCGGCGCTCGCGACACGACGTAGTCGACCCCTCCCGCGCGCAGGGCTCGCAGGCCGTCGCGCCGGAGCAGCACGATCGCCACCAGCAGCGGAGTGATCATCGTGATCAGGTCCAGAACGGAGTAGCGCGACGTCGTGGCCGCCGCCGCAAGGACCGCAGAGCCCAGCGCGAGGGGCACGCGGAGCGAAGCCACGTGCACGGGGTAGCCGCGGAAGCGTTCGACCTCCTGGGAGCGGGCCCCTCGCGCGTAGGCGTACAGCAGCAGAAAGGCAACGCCCGCCAGCGGCATGCCGAACGCCGCCATCACCAGGGGATTCGAGCCGGGCGTGGACGCCAGCGCCAACGCAACGCCGCCGATGAACGGTGAGTAGAAGGCCACGGCACTGAACGCACGGCTGATGAGCTGGGCTTGGTCGACGCCGAGGCGCCGCGTGCGGGCCAGGCGGTCGGCAATGAGGATGACGGCCGAGATGTTGATGACCGCGCCCAGCGCGTGCACCCCCAGCATGCTCTGCACGTAGGCGCGCCGGCCCCGAGGGAGCTCCGGCTCGTCGGCCCGCGGCGGCCGGTTCAGAAGCCGCAGCAGCGTGACGGAAGCGAGCATCGACAGGATCGGCTGGTTCTGCCCGAGAAGGCTCTCGAGGCTCGGCGCCGTTCCCTGGTCCGCCGCCCAGGTCAGCGCGATCAGCCCGACGGCGATGAACGCCAGCGACTGGAGCCGCTGCCAGCGCTCGATGCCCGGCCACAGCAGTGCGAGGGCCGCCCACGCCGGGACCGTTGCCGCCATGACGGGGACGGTGGGCCAGAGGACTCCTGCAATCGCGAGCCCCAGCATGCCGGCAATCGCCGCGCCCGCGGCGCGGTCGCGTGTGGTGCTCGCCCGCCCTTCTGAGCCCTGCGGGAGTCTCCGCAGGCGCGAGACTCCTGCATCGCGCTCGTTACGGCTAAGACTCCGGGTTGCCAACGGCCGTTCTGGTGGTGAAGTGGTCGGGGCGCCGAGGTTCGAACTCGGGACCTCCTGCTCCCAAAGCAGGCGCGCTACCAGGCTGCGCCACGCCCCGCGGGGACCGACCCCCGTATCGTAGCGCATCCGGGCGGGCCCGGAGTCTCGCGCTACCGCCGATGGTCGAAGGTGTGCTCCACCTCGACCGCCTTGGTTCCGGCGAGATCGACTATGTTGTTGCCGGTCAGGTGCTCGCCCAGGGCGCCGTACCGCGCCGCCACTTCCGGAGGCTGCGGCGGCAGCGGGAACTGCACGCGGACACGCACCGCGCCGGGAGGCCAGTTGAAGGTGTTGATGCGCGTCCAGTACTGGCCGTCGCGCACGGCGGCCCGGCCGGAGCTGATCAGATTGGCGGCGGGCCACTCGTCGGCCGGCGCGCGCTCGCCCAGCTCGTGGACGACCTGGTAGTTGACGTGAGCGCCGTCGGGCAGATCGGTTGCCCCCTCGATCCAGAGCTGCCGCCACTCCGAGCGGTGCGTCACCTCCAGGCGGACCGTCTCGCCCGCCGCTCCGCCCGACGTGTCCGGCGCACCGTCGAGGGCGCCGGACGGACCGCAGGCGAGCCCGGCGCCGGCGAGCGCCCCGACCGTCGCGAGCCCGAACGCCCGCCGCCACCGGTCGCTCCATCCCATGATCTCGAGATTATAGTGAGGGGGATGGCTGGCCCGCCCCAGCGCCCTGCCCGGCGTCCGGCGGCGCGGCGACCCGTCGTGGGGGTGATGGGATCGGGACGTGATCCGCACGCGGATCGCGCCCACCGCGTCGGCATCTGGCTCGCACAGGCAGGCTACCACCTGCTGACCGGTGGGGGAGCGGGCGTGATGGCTGCGGTCACCGAGGCGTTCGTCGGCGTCCCGGACCGGGCGGGGCAGGCCATCGGCATCCTGCCCGGTGCGCCCGGCGGACACCCGGCGCCGGAGGCGCCGGTGCCCGGCGCGGCACCGCCCGGCTATCCGAATCCCTGGGTGGAAATCGCCATCCGGACCCATCTCGACGCCCGCGGGCCGCACGGCGGCGACGCCGCCTCCCGCAACCACCTCAACGTGCTCACGTCCGACGTGGTGATCGTCCTGCCCGGTGGGGACGGAACGGCGAGCGAGGCGCGGCTCGCCATCCGCTACGGGCGGCCGGCCGTCGCCTACCTCGCGCGCCGCACGGACGTCCCCGGGCTGCCGGACGCGATCTCCGTCGAGACGCGCTTCCACCGCGTTCAGGCCTTCGTCCGCGCCGCGTGCCGCCGGGGCGGGAGCCCGCCCGCCCCGCTCACACGCTGACGGTCCCCGACTCGAGCCACCGCCGAGCCGCCGCGAGCGCGGCGGCGTTGACGAACACCGGCATCGCCCGGTCGATCTCGTCGAGCGAGGGATAGGTCGGCGCGATGCGGATGTTGGTGTCGTCGGGGTCGCGGCCGCAGGGGAAGGTCGCGCCGGCCGGCGTCAGCTTGACGCCCGCCTTCGCGGCGAGCGCGACGACGCGGGACGCGAGCCCGGGCGGCGTTTCGAACGACAGGAAGTAGCCGCCACGCGGATTCGTCCACGAGCCGAGGCCTTCCGCCCCGAGCCCGTCTTCGAGGTGCCGCCGGACGAGCTCGAACTTCGGCCGCACGATGGCGGCGTGCCGCCGCATCAGGGCCCGGACGCCGCCGGCGTCCCGCAGGAACCGGACGTGCCGGAGCTGGTTCACCTTGTCGGGCCCGATGGTCTGGACGCCGAGGTGCTTCGTGAACGCGGCGAGGTTGGCCGGCGAGGCCGCGGCGAACGACACGCCGGCTCCGGCGCGCGTGATCTTGGAGGTCGACGCGAAGAGCACGACGCTGTCCTCGGTCCCGGCCGCCCGGCAACGGTCCATCACGTTGGCGAGCACGGGCGGGTCGTCGTCGAGATCGTGCACGGCGTAGGCGTTGTCCCACAGGATGCGGAAGTGGGGGCCCGCCCGCCGGGCGAGCCGCGCGAACCGCTCCACGACCTCGTCCGAGTAGACGTGCCCCGTCGGGTTCGAGTACTTCGGGACGCACCAGATCCCCTTGATTCCGGGATCGCCGGCCACGAGGGCCTCGATGCGATCCATGTCCGGGCCGCCGTCGCCAATGCGCACGTTCACGAGCTCGAAGCCGAGGCTTTCCGTGATTCGGAAGTGGCGGTCGTAGCCCGGCACCAGGCACAGGAACTTGAGGGGACCGGGCTCCCGGCGCCAGGCCGTCTCCTCGCCGAGAGGGCCGTTGAGCCAGGCGTTCAGCACGTACTCGTACATCAGCGTGAGGCTCGAGTTGCCGCCCGCTATGACCTCGTCCGGCCGCACGCCCAGGAGCTCCGCCCCCAGGCGCCGCGCCTCCGGAATGCCGGTCAGTCCGCCGTAGTTGCGAACGTCCGTGCCGTCGTCCAGGCGGTAGTCGCCGCCGAGCACGTCGTCGAGTCCGTCCGACAGCGCCACCTGCTCCGGGCCCGGCTTCCCGCGCGTGAGATCGAGAGCGAGCCCGGCTTCGAGCTGCGCCTCGAACCGCGCGGCCAGCTCGCGCTCGCGGGCAACGACCGCTTCCCTGGTCAGACCATCGAACATGACCGCGGATTATAGCGGCGGTGCGCGCCGCCACGCCGTCAATAGCGGAAGAGGTACTGCAGCTTGGTGAAGAACGCACGCTGGTGGCGCTGGAGGTCGCGGTTGTCGAACTGCTCGCGATCGAGGTAGATGCCCTGCTGCAGGCGATCGTCGAAGCCGGCATAGAACACCGTTCCGGCGTTCACGCGGTAGGTGACCAGGAGGTTGATGCCTACTTTCCCGTTGCCGGTGTCGTGCTCCAGGATGTTCCGGATCAGCAGGCGGTCGGTGAACTGGTAGGTGGTGTACGTCCGGAGCAGCTTCACGTCGAACTCGAGCGCACCCGTGCCGGCGTCAGTGAAGCGGGCGGTGTCGAGGCGGAACTGCGTGCTCAGGCGCGACGTGGGGCGCAGCGTCAGGTTCACGTTGTAGTCGAACATCCGTCCGAGAAAGGGGGAGTCGATGAAGCGGATCTGCTCTCCCCAGTCGATGCCGTAGAAGACGGACACGCGCCGGCTGGACTGGATGCCGTTGCGCAGCGAGAAGCGGGTCTTGTGGAAGTCGATGCCGTTGAAGCGCTCGAGCTCGCGGCGCCCGTCGGCGCGGAAAAAGACGTTGCGCGCGAAGCGCACGTTCACGTCGCCGCGGAACTCCTCGTCCTGCAGCACGTCGGCGTGATCGACGTTCCGCGAGTACCGGAAACCCGGCCCCCACGAGATGATCCAGCTCTCGGGCCACCATACGTACTCGACGTCCGCGTCGAAGCGGCGCATGTCGACGCGGCGGACGAATCCGGCCGCGGTGCCGAACTCGGGATCGATCTCGTGGTACTGCAACCGGTAGTTGAGATGGCGGCTGTCGCGGCGGAACTGCAGGTCGTAGAGCGGTCCGTTGCGCACCGCGCCGTCGAGCTCGCGGTTCGCCGAGGTCGCGGCCAGGAACGCGGCGCTGTGGGTCTGCCCGATGCGGAAGCGCCCGTCCACGGCCGCGACCCGGCTGAACGAGTCGAGAAACTCGCGGTCCGTGACCAGAGCGCCGACGTACGACTCGGAGTACATGTCGTACCGGGCGCGGCCCACGACGAACTGCGCCGTGCGGCCGAAGCCGTACTCCTGCGGGTCGTCGAACTTGCCGGGGGCGGCGTCGTTGGCGAGCAGGACGCCGAGAGTCGTGTTGCCGACCTTGCCCGTGAGCTTGCCCCCGACCTGCGGGTCGACGATCGTCTTCGTGTGCAGGAGCGTCGTGCGGCCCGGCGTGCGGAATATCTCCTGCCCCTCGAGGAAGAACGGCCGCAGCTCGGGGAAGAAGAGCGGGAAGCGCTGGTTGGTTTCGATCTGCGGCCGGTCGGACTCGATCTGCGAGAAGTCGGGGTTGAGCGTGAAGTCGGCCGTGAGGTTCGACGTCACGCCGTACTTCACGTTCACGCCGAAGTCGGGTTGCGCGGCATCGTCGACGTACCCGCCGTCGGTCAACCGGCCGACCTGAATGGCGGTCGCCGTCGGCAGCACCTCCAGGTTGCGGCTTGCCGACAGGCCCCGCAGGCCGCCGAGCGTGCCCATCTGGGTCAGCTCGCCCGCGATGCGGCGCGTCACCGGGGACCAGACCACCGTCTCGTCCTTCGTCTGCAGGGTCCGGCTGATCTGGAACCCCCAGCGGTGCTCTCCCTCGCCGCGCGACGGGTAGCGCAGGCTCTTGAAGGGGATGGCCATCTCCGCCGTCCAGCCGTCGTCGACGATGCGCCCGCCCGATTCGAACAGCGCGTCCCAGGACCAGTCGCCGCTCCCGCCCACGGGGCCGAAGCGGCGGCGGCCGCCCCGCAGTATCGCGTCCCCCTGGACGCCGTAGGGGTTGACCGAGAAGCGGTAGGCCCGCTGCTGATCGAGGAAGGTGTCGAAGACCACCGCGATCCAGTCGTCGCGCCACGCCTGGTCGCGGTCGACGCGGTTGGCGCGCATCTGGGTCGGGTCGGCGTAGTAGGCGTAGAAGGCGAAGTAGAGATGGTCGGCGTCGTACGCGATGCGGACCTCGGTGCGCTCGGTCGGGGCCGCGCCCTCGACGGGGTTGGTCTGGATGAAGTCGCTCACCAGGGTCGCCGAGCGCCAGACCGCGTCGTCGAGGCGCCCGTCGATGCTGGGCGGCTCGTCCGTGCGTCGCGCACGCACGAACGGCCGGGCCGGCAGGGCGAATCCCGCCCCGGGGCCGGTCTGCGCGGCGGGCGTCGGGTTCGGGGGTGGCGTCGGCCCGGGTACGCCGGCGACCTGCACGCCGGCCGCCCCGAAGCCGCCGGAGACGGCGGTTGCCGACTCGCCAGCGCGAGGCCGTGCGCCGAAAGCGGATCCGGCACCCCGGGGTCGCCGGCCGGCTATTGCCGCGACCGGCGCGTCGCCGGCGGCAGCGACGACCGCCGGGTCGGCCTCCGCGCCGTCCGGTCCGCCGTTCCCGCCGCCGTTTCCGTTGCCGGTCGCAGTGCCTCGCGGGCGGCCGAGCCCGGCTTCCGGAACGAGCCGGCGCAACGCGGCGCGAACCTCTCCCGCCAGGCGATCCTGCAGCGTGAAGAGGTCCGCGGGGCGGCCCTTCACCCGGAACGCCTCGACGGTGGACTCGCTCTGCACGTCGATGAGTCGCGCGGTCAACTCGAGCTCGCGGCCGCCCTGCCGGCTCGCTCCCGCGATCAGGAGGTCCGCCCCCACCTCCCGCGCCGTGGCGAGCAGGACCCTCTCGTCCGTGGAGCGGCCCGACCCGGCCACGTTCCTGACCGCGCCATCGACGACCGCACGACTCAGGACGCTGATGCCCCACGCGCCACGGAGGTCGGTGGCGAGGGTCTCCGCGACTCCGATTCCGATCCAGTCGTCGTCGGGAGCCGCGGCGAGATTCTCGAACGGAACGATCGCAACGGTCCGAGCCGCCTGGGCGGAGACGGGAGGAGGCGACGCGACGATAGCGACGAGCGTTGCGACGCCGCAGAAGAAGCGAGTAGTCACGCGAATCGACGCCTATTGTGCCGAAGCCGTCGCCTGCTGTCGACCGCAGCGACCGGTTCGTGCATCATTAGGCGCAGGAGGTGCCTCCCGATGAGACGGCAGGTGTCACGACTCGGCGTCACTCTCTGCGTGGCCTGTCTGGCCGCGTTCACGCTCGCGACCGCGCCGGTCGGCGCGCAGGTCGAGCGGCTCGAGGTCGACGCGCTCAAGGCGCAGCTCGACGCCGGCGCCGAGCTGCTGCTGATCGACGTCCGCGAGGACCACGAGGTGGTGAGCGGCTCGATCCCCGGAGCGATTCACATCCCGGTCGGCGAGCTGGAAGCACGCATGCCGGCCATCCGGAAGGGCGTGCGGCGCGTCTTCTTTTGAAACGCCGGTGGGCGGAGCTCCCGGGCTGCGGAGCTCTTCAGATCGCAGGGATACGACGCGGGTGAGTTTTGCGCGCTGAACGACTGGAAGGCGAACGGGTTCGCCGTCGGCGAGACGGCTCGACCGGCGCAGGGACCGATTCGGCCGGCGCGTTGACGGTGCGTAACGGCGCCGTCCGTCCCGGCCTGCCAGGCACGCCGACCCGGACGGACGGCCGCCCCGCTACTCGATCGACATCGTCCGAAGGACGGGTGTCCGCGCACGGCCGGGAATCGCCGGCACCACTCCGGGCCGGACGCGCCCCCGCCGGCCGCTGGGCGCGGGTCGGCGTCATCCTGATGGCCTCGTCCCTGCCGCTCTGGCCGGCGCTCCTCGGCGTGCCCTTCCTCCCCCTGAGCCTCGCCGCGCAAGGGGCCGTGGCGACCGGCATCGTCGTCGTCGCCGAGGTCGCCTTCTGGGGCGGCGCCGCCCTGGCCGGCCCCGAGGCCGCGCGGCGAATGCGCTCGTGGTGGCGCCGCCGTCCGGCGCGGTAGGGCGCCCCGACGGGCGACCGGCCGCCGTGCCGGCCGCGACGGCGGCGGTCCGCCCCGGCGCCGGCCCTGTCCGGTCAGCCGAGAACCGCGCGGACGGCGTCGGCCAGTATCTCCACCGTGTGCCGCAGCTGCTCGCCGGTGATGACGATCGGGGGGGCCAGCACGAACGTATCGGCCTTCACGCGGCTCACCAGCCCCCGCTCGAGGGCTTCGCGGAGCACGGCCGCACCGACGCCTCGTTCCGCCGGGAAGGGACGCTTCGACGCCCGGTCCTCGACCAGCTCCACCGCGCACATCAGGCCCTTGCCGCGCACGTCGCCGACGTGCGGGTGATCGGCGAGCGCCGCCCGGAGCCGGTCGAGGAGATCGCCACCCTTGGCCGCGGCCTGCTCCGGGAAGCGTTCGTCCTCGACGATGTCGAGCGTCCGGAGTGCCACCGCGCAGC
This sequence comes from Acidobacteriota bacterium, assembly GCA_026708265.1. Lineage (GTDB taxonomy): Bacteria > Acidobacteriota > Vicinamibacteria > Vicinamibacterales > UBA8438 > JAGWAJ01. Next base: position 11,793 of record JAPOVI010000246.1, on the reverse strand, counting down.
CGACCGGATGCGCGCTGTAGGTGTAGGCGTGCATCCAGGGTCGCCCGGCCTCGTCGAGCGTCGCCGCGATCCCGTCGCTGACGCCGATGCCGCCGAACGGGAAGTAGCCTGAAGTAATCGCCTTGGCGAACTGCACGATGTCCGGCTCCACCCCCCAGTGGTCGAGGGCGAAGAGCCGGCCCGTGCGGCCGAAGCCGGTGATCACCTCGTCGGCGACGAGCAGGACGTCGTACCGGTCGCAGATCTCGCGGATGCGGGGGAAGTAGTCGTCCGGCGGCACGATCACGCCGCCCGCTCCCTGCACCGGCTCCGCGATGAACATCGCTACCGTCTCCGGACCCGCCTCGAGGATCGCCCGTTCCAGTTCGTCCGCCGCGGCAACCCCCTGGCTCTGACCCGCCGGCGCCTCGTAGCGGTAGGGATCGGGGCAGGGGATATGCAGGAAGCCGGGCACCCGCGGCTCGAAGAGCGGCCAGTAGGGGCTGAGGCCGGTGGCGCTCATCGCGGCCAGCGTCACGCCGTGGTAGGCGTTGATGCGCGAGACGACCTTCGTCTTGTCCGGGCGCCCCCGCAGCTTCCAGACGGCACGCGCCATCTTGATGCTGCTCTCGGTCGCCTCCCCGCCGCCGCTCGTGAAGAAGAAGCGGTTTATCGACGGGTAGCAGATGGCCGCGAGCCGCTCCGCGAGCTCGATCGCCCGCGAATTGGAGCTGCCGGTGTAGCCGGAGGCGTAGGCGAGCGTCGACGCCTGCTCGCGCATCGCGTCCGCCAGCTCCGCGCGGCCGTGCCCGGCGGTGACGTTCCAGAGCCCGGCGAGCCCGTCGACGTACTCCCGGCCTTCCACGTCGGTGAGCAGCGCGCCCTCGCCCCTGGCCCAGACGCGGGCGTTGCGGTGCAGCGACGCGTCGTGCAGCGGGTGGAGAAGGTGCGCGGCGTCGCGCGCCAGCAGTGCGGCGGTTGCGGTCGTCGTCGTCGGTTCGTGGACGTGGGCCATGAGCCGACCGTACCAGGTTGCCGGGACATCGATCAATGGACAGGTACGCCCGCGGCGGGCGCGTGGTGCTGCGCGCCCGCCGCGGCGCGGAGCCCGCGGCGTCGCGCAGCACGTCCGGGGCAGTGCGGCCGCGTGGCAGGGCGCGGAGGGTCGGGCTCGCGGGTCGGCCCGCATCCTCGGCGAGGCGGCGGCCAATCCGCTATGATGTCCGGCGACAAGCCAACCGGGGGGATTCCTCCGTGCGTGTGGGGACCCAGGAGTTCGCGCCGGGGAACGGCGCGGTCTCCTGAAGGGCTGGGTCGGGCGCCGAGCGGAGTCGCAGGCGACGAACGGCCAGGAGGCAGGCGATGCAGCGCAAGGGTATCGTGGCGGTGTTGGCGGTGGCGGTGCTCGCCGCCGGCGTGACGGCGTGGGCCCAGGACGTGACGAAGTACGTCCGCTACGAGCACGACGGCGCGGTCTCCTACGGCATCCTCGAGGGCGAGACGATCCACCAGCTCGCGGGAGACGTGTTCGACTCCCCGGAGCGCACGGGCGCGACCGTGGCCCTCGGCGACGTGACGCTGCTCGCGCCGACCGACCCGCGCAAGGTCGTCGCCGCCGGCCTGAACTACCGCAGCCACCTCGGCGGCGCGGAGCCGGCGGAGTACCCGGGACTGTTCGACAAGCACGCCACGTCGCTCATCGGTCACGGGGCGGAGATCACCTACTACGAGGACGCCAGCAATCTCCACTTCGAAGGGGAGATGGTGCTGATCATCGGCAAGACGGCGCGTAACGTGTCGGTCGAGGACGCCCCCGACCACATCTTCGCCGTGGCCCCCGGCAACGACATCAGCGAGCGCGTCTGGCAGGGCGGCGACCTGCAGTGGTTCCGGGCCAAGGGCGCCGACACGTTCGGACCGGTCGGTCCGGTGATGGCGCGCGGCGTCGACTACGACGATCTGCTGCTCCAGACGCGCGTGAACGGCGAGACGCTGCAGTCGCAGCGCACGTCGGACCTGTTGTTCGACTCGTCCTTCCTGGTCAGCTACATCAGCCGCTACGTGACGCTGGAGCCCGGCGACATGGTCTTCACCGGCACGCCGGGAACGACCTCGGCGATGGAGCCGGGCGACGTCGTCGAGATCGAGCTCGAGCACGTCGGCGTCCTGCGCAACACCATCGGCCCCAAGGGGGGGCGTACCACCAACGACAACCAGTAGCGCCGGCCGTCCGCATCGCGGCGTGTCGGGTCTCCCGCCGTCCGCGAAGGGAACGAGCACGCAAGGGGAGCGAGCAGATGACGAAGCGGGTTCGACCGAGGATGGCCTTCGCCGGCGCCTTGGCGGTGCTGGCGCTCGGCGCCGCCCCGGAAGCCGCGGCGGCGGCCGAGGGCGCTACCTACACCGCGGACGTCGCGCCGATTCTGTACGAGAACTGCCTGGTCTGCCATCGGCCGGGACAAGTGGCGCCGATGGCGTTCCGCGACTACGCGGAGACGCGGCCCTGGGCGCGCGCCATCAAGGACAAGGTGGCGTCCGGTGAGATGCCGCCCTGGTTCGCCGACCCGCGGTACGGGACGTGGCTGAACGACCGTCGGCTGACCCAGGCGGAGATCGACACCATCACCGCCTGGGTCGACGCCGGGGCGCCGCTCGGCGATCCGGAGGACCTGCCGGAGCCGCCGGCGTTCTCCGACAACTGGGCGCTGGGCGACATGGGCGATCCGGACCTCATCGTCCCGATGCCGGTGACCGTCGAGGTGCCGGCGGACGGCGAGCAGGCCTACCAGCAGTACTACGTCAGGAACGAGCTGACCGAGGACCGGTTCATCAGGGGGATCGAGGTACGCCCCGGCAACCGGGCCGCCGTGCACCACGCCGTGATCGACATGGCGAGGCTTCCCCCGTGCACCGAGCTCGACGCCCGCGGCCAGGTGGCGCCGATCGACGGGTGCGAGCGGGACGACGGCGGCCAGCAGTTCGTCTTCGCGCGCGAGAGCTACAAGCTGATCGGCTACGCCCCCGGCAAGGGCTTCCAGCGCTACCGCCCCGGCACCGGCAAGCGCATCAGCCCCGGCTGGTACTACCGCTTCGACCAGCACTACACGCCGATCGGCACCCCGCAGACCGATCGCACGGAGATCGGGCTGTGGTTCCACGACGAGGCGGTCGAGACCGAGATGATCCAGAAGATGGTGAGCGGCAGCGGCGCGTTCATCGCCGAGGACGTCGAGGTCATCGCCGGAGCCGGGCAGCGGCGGCCGCGCGTGCCGAACATCCCGCCGCACGCCGGCAACTGGAAGCTCGTCGCCACGACGCCGTTCACCGAGGCGGTGACGCTCTTCGCCCTCGCCCCGCACATGCACCTGCGGGGGAAGGACATGAAGTACGTCCTGGTCCGCCCGGACGGCTCGGAAGAGACACTGCTGAGCGTGCCGAACTACGACTTCAACTGGCAGCTCTTCTACGAGCTCGTCGAGCCGATCGAGATCGAGGCCGGCAGCAAGCTGATGACGATAGGCCACTTCGACAACTCGATCCGCAACCGCTACAACCCGGCCCCGGGCCGCGAGGTCTTCTGGGCCGAGCAGAGCTGGGACGAGATGTTCAACGGCTTCTACGAGTACTCCGTGGCGATGCCCGGGAAGCCGCAGACCGAGAACTGAGGGCACCCGGGGTACGTCCCGGGCCGGAACCGGCCGCGGCCGCCCGCCACGGGCGCCGGGGGACGACGGTCCTGCGACGGAGTCGTGGGTCGTCGGTCCCGGGCGTCGATCGCGGGCCGGTCGAGGTCGTCCCAACCGGCGAGAGCGCTCGCCAGGTCAGGCTGAAGCCATGAATCTGCTGCGGCTGGGTTGTGCAGTCGTCGTCGTGGCGGCCGTGCTGGCGCCCGCGTCCCTGGCCGCCCATCCGATGGACGAGCAGAACGCGGCCTTCGTCCAGGGCGTCGACGGGCCGGCGCCCGGCCCGTTCGTCTACCTCGGGGCGAAGCACATGGTGACCGGCTACGATCACCTGCTGTTCCTCGTCGGGGTCATCTTCTTCCTCTACCGCCTGCGCGACGTCATCCTCTACGTCAGCCTGTTCACCCTCGGCCACAGCGTGACGCTCCTGGCCGGCGTGCTCGGGGGGCTGGAGGTGAACGCCTACGTCATCGACGCCATCATCGGGCTGTCGGTCTGCTACAAGGCGTTCGAGAACATGGGCGGCTTCGAGCGCACGCTCGGCTTCCGGCCGAACACGCGCTGGGCCGTGCTCGTCTTCGGGCTCTTTCACGGGCTGGGCCTCGCGACCAAGCTCCAGGAGTTCACGGTCACCGATGCCGGCCTCGTGGCCAACATCCTCAGCTTCAACGTCGGCGTCGAGATGGGGCAGATCCTGGCCCTGAGCGCCGTCCTGATCGGGATCACGATCTGGCGCACGCGTCCCAGCTTCGTGCGCCACGCGTTCGTCACCAATGCCGTGCTCATGAGCGGCGGCTTCATCCTGACCGCCCAGCAGATCTTCGGGTACGTCTTCTACTCCTGAGGAAGCTCGATGGCCGACGCCGCGCCCACCCCCGGCCCACCGCCGATCTCCGTGCGGAGGATCGGTCTCGCCGCCCTGGCGTCGCTGGTCGCCGCCCTGCTGGTCTTCGCAGGCGCCGTGCTGCCGGCGGAGTACGGCGTCGACCCGCTGGGGACCGGGGAGCTGTTCGGGCTGCTCGCGCTCGCGCAGGTGGTTGCCGTCACCGCCGAGGAGGACGAGTACCGCACGGACGCGGTGGAGCTGACGCTGCGGCCCGAAGAATGGGTGGAGTACACCTACCGCATGCAGGAGGGGGCGGCCATGCTGTACTCGTGGCGCGCCACCGGACCGCTTCCCTACAACCTGCACAGCGCGCCCGACGGAGCGCCCGCCGGCTACGCGGAGAGCTTCGACGCCCAGGAGAACGACACCGCCCACGGGAGCTACATCGCGCCGTTCAGCGGCATCCACGGCTGGTACTGGGAGAACCTCAACAACGACGACGTGACCATCACCTTCAGCAGCGCCGGCTTCTACCGGGACGCGCACGTGGTTCGGGATCGCGCGGATGGATACCGGACCCTGATGGACGTCCGCGGCAACCCGCTGCCCGACGGATCGAACTGACGCCGGGCTCCGCCGGTCGTCGGCTGCCTCACGCGCCGGGTCGATGCGCGGGTGCGTGGTACGATCGACCGATGCCCGTCACGCCGCAGGACGTGCTCCGCCGCGTCTTCGGCTATGGCGGGTTCCGTGGCCAGCAGGAGGCGATCATCGCCCACGCGGTCGGCGGCGGCGACAGCCTGGTGCTGATGCCGACCGGCGCCGGCAAGTCGCTCTGCTTCCAGATCCCCGCCCTCGTCCGGCCCGGCGCCGCCGTCGTCGTCTCGCCGCTCATCGCCCTGATGCGCGATCAGGTCGACGGGCTCCGGCAGGCCGGCGTGCGCGCGGCGTGCCTCAACTCCACCCTCGCCTACCGCGAGGTGCTCGACGTCGAAGCGGGACTCCGCGCCGGGCGGATCGATCTCCTCTACGTCGCCCCCGAACGGCTGCTTGGCGAGCGGACGCTGGCGTTGCTCGACGAAGTCGACCTGGCGCTCATCGCCGTGGACGAGGCGCACTGCGTCTCGCATTGGGGGCACGACTTCCGTCCGGAGTACCTCGAGCTCGCGGCCCTCGCCGAGCGCTACCCCGGCGTGCCGCGCATGGCGCTCACGGCGACGGCGGACGAACCGACGCGGCGCGAGATCCTCGACCGGCTGCGACTCGGCGACGCCCGGGTGTTCGTCGGCGGCTTCGATCGGCCCAACATCCGCTACCGCGTCGTCCCGAAGCAGAACCCGCGCGAGCAGCTCGCGCGCCTGATCGCGGCCGAGCACGCGGGCGACGCCGGCATCGTCTACTGCCTGTCGCGCCGCCGGGTGGAGGAGACGGCGTCGTGGCTCCGCGAGCGCGGCGTCGACGCGCGGCCCTACCACGCGGGGCTCGGCGCCCGCGAGCGCGACGCCAACCAGGAGACGTTCGTGCGCGGCGAGGGCGTCATCATCGTCGCCACCATCGCGTTCGGCATGGGGATCGACAAGCCCGACGTCCGCTTCGTGGCCCATCTCGACCTGCCGGGGAGCCTGGAGGCCTACTACCAGGAGACCGGGCGCGCGGGACGCGACGGGCTGCCGGCAACCGCCTGGATGGCTTACGGGCTGCAGGACGTGGTGGCGCGGCGCCAGATGGTCGACGGCTCGGAGGCCGACGACGCCCGCAAGCGGATCGAGCGCCGCAAGCTCGACGCCATGCTCGGCTACTCGGAGCTGGCGACGTGCCGGCGGCAATCGCTCCTGGCCTACTTCGGGGAGTCGCCCCCGGCGGGCTGCGACAACTGCGACAACTGCCTCGAGCCGCCCGAGACGTGGGACGCCACGGAGGATGCGCGCAAGCTGCTCTCGTGCGTCTACCGGACCGGCCAGCGCTTCGGCACGGCGTACGTCGTCGACGTCCTGCGCGGGAAGGGCGGCGAGCGGGTGCGCCGTTTCGGGCACGATCGGCTGCCCACGTTCGGGGTCGGCGCAGACCGGGACGCCGCCGAGTGGCGGTCGGTCGTCCGCCAGCTCGTGGCGAGGGGCCTGCTGCAGGTGGACGTCGACGGCTACGGCGGGCTCCGCCTGACCGACGAAGCGCGTCCCGCGCTGCGCGGCGAGGTTGCCGTTACGCTTCGGCGCGACGCGCCGGCGCAGCGGACCCGCCGCAGCCGTGGGCCGGGGGGCGCCGGGGCGCAGGAGCGACGGCGCTCCGCCGGCCCCGCCCACCAGGCCCTGTTCGACGCGCTGCGGGCGCGGCGGCGCGAGCTCGCCGCGGAGCAGGGGGTGCCGCCCTACGTCATCTTCCACGACGCCAGCCTCGTCGCGATGGCCGAGCGACGGCCCCGCTCGCTCGGCGAGTTCGCCACCATTCCCGGCGTCGGCGCCACGAAGCTGGAGCGCTACGGAGAGACGTTCCTGGTCATCATCCGCGCCCACGGGGACGACGCTGTCGCGCAAGGCGCGGATCCCCCCACGACCAAAGCAGCGGCCGGGAGGGAGGTTGCCGGAGAGCTCGACCAGGATCACGGTGGGGGCATGCGGGATGCGGCCCGGCAGGCGATCGCAAAGGACGTCGCGGAGCGGGTCGATCCGAGGCGTTAGCAGGGACCATGGCGCAACGCTGGAGAGACTGGCTCGCGCAGGCGGAGCACGACCTGGAGCAGGCCGCCGCGTCGAGACGAGAGGGACGCCACGACTGGGCCTGCTTCGCCGCTCACCAGGCGGCCGAGAAGGCGGTCAAGGCGCTGCATCCGCTATCCGAACGGCCACCCTGAGGGACCGTCCTTCGAGCACTACGGTCCCCTGCAGAGCGACCAGGGACTGAGCTATGCCGGTGACATCCTCGGCTTCGTGCGTCAAGCGCTGGCCCGCGGCTGACGCCGTGCTCGAGGCCCTTCGCGCCTGGGCGCTCGTACAATCGGAGGAGCGCCCGGAGTTGACAGCCCTCGGCTACTTCGGATCCCACGCGCGAGGCGATAGCGGCTTCGGCAGCGATCTCGATCTCGTCGCGATCGTGAAGCACAGCGCACATCCGTTCGTCGGACGCGGCCGCGACTGGCCGACCCACACGCTGCCCGTGCCGGTGGACCTCCTGGTCTATACGGCAGGCGAGTGGGAACGGCTGCGGGAGGAGGGAGGCCGCTTCGCGGCGATGCTCGCGGCGGAAGCGGTCTGGGTCGTGGGCCGGCCGAGGGAATCGCGGGCCGCGGACGCGACCACTTCGTCCACGGGGCGGTCGAGAGGGGGAAACGAGGCATGCCGGTGACGATCGAGCCCGTCTCCGAGGAGCACCTCGAGGGCCTGTGCCGGGCGATTGAGGCGGTCGCGCGGGAGCGGCGCTACCTGGGGAACGTCGACGGCTTTCCCCTCGAGGATGTCCGCCAGTTCGCTACCGCCCTCGCCGCCGGCGGCGGCGTCCAGCTCGTAGCCGTCGCGGACGACGGTAGTGTCGCCGGCTGGTGCGACATCCGGCGCAACCCGTTCGAGGGATTTCGGCACGTCGGCACGCTCGGCGTCGGACTGCTGCCCGCCCACCGGGAACGCGGGCTCGGGCCGAAGCTGCTCGCGCGAGCCATCGAGGCCGCCGCCGCGGCGGGAATGCGCCGTATCGAGTTGGAGGTATTCGCGTCGAACACCCGCGCGGTCCACGTCTTCGAGAAGGCCGGGTTCGTCCGGGAGGGCCTCAAGCGCGGCGCCCGCCTGCTCGACGGTGTCGCCGACGACGTCGTCTGCATGGCGCTTCTCCTGCCGAGGACGCATCGCTCATGATTCCTCCACCGGCCGCAGTGGAGAGACCCCGACATACGGTGCGGACGTGAACAGACTACGGGCCGCTCAACATCCTGGCGGGTCTCCGGCGCAGGACCGGGGGGCGGCCGGCGGGACGCGGTAGGCCGCCGCCCCGGTCTGTCGTCGCTCCGTGCTCGCTCGGCGATTCGCGAGGATCTGTCGGGGGCTACGGCGCCCGTACCCCGCGCGCCACCGGCAGCACCAGGTGCGAGGGGTGCAGATCGTCGTGCAGCACGCGCTGCGTCGCCGCCTTCAACTCGGCTGCCTCGCCGAAGACGGTCGCGGTGTTCGGGTTGCGGTCGAAGTGGGGGAAGTTCGATGAGCTGATCTCCAGGCGGATGCGGTGACCGCGCCGGAAGACGGTGGCCGTGTAGCCGAGATCGATGGTGTAGTCGTGGACCGCCCCCGGCGTGAGCCACGATTCCAGGTAGTCGGAGTTCCGGTAGCGGGCCCGAATGATCCCCTCGGAGACGTTCTGGGCGTAGCCGTCGAGGTGGACGTCGACCAGCTTCGCGGTGAAGTCGGTGTCCGGGGCCGACGACGCGGCCCACAGCTCGACCCGCACCGGACCGATCACGGTCAGGTCGTCCCCGAGCGGCTCGCTGGTGTAGACGAGGACGTCGCCGCGGCGCTCGACGCCGCGCTGGTCGAAGGCTCCCGACGCCAGCATGTCGTTGCGGCAGCACATGTTGCCGCCGACGGTCGGCACCGGCTCCCGGGGGTCGTAGACGTAGACGTCGGCCGATCCGGCGGGGCCTTCGGCCGCGAGCGCGCCGTCGCCGGCCAGCGAGTTGGCATGGCCGCCGCTCCGCAGGTAGAAGCGGGTATCGACGGAGCCTGGCGGCGGGAACTCGTCCGCCGTCACCCAGAACCCGCCGCCGGCGGTGCCTGCGTCCGGCGGAGTCATCACGAAGAGCCGGACCGGCGGATCGTCGGCGACCCCGTTGTCGATGCCCTTCAGCCAGTAGTCGAACCAGCGCGCCCAGGCCGCGTTGAGGTCGAACGCGTTGTCCGGGCCGAAGTCGATCTCCCCCGCCGTCGTGTCGGCGGGACAGGCGTGGCAGAGCGCGCGCATGACGAGTTGCGTTCCGTTTCGCGCCGCCTCCGAGCCGGCCTCCTCGCGCATCCCGAGGAAGTTGCGGACCGTTCCCTCCTGGAAGACGTCGTACCAGCCGCCGGTGATGAGCGCTGGCACCTGGATGCGCGCGTACTTCATCTCGACGTCGAGGGCGCCCCAGTAGTCGTCGTAGGCGGGCCGCGCGAGCCACTCGTCGTAGTAGGCGGCGATGTTGCCGTTGCGCCGGAACCCGGCGAAGTCCTTGAGCGGCACCTGCCAGAGCCAGTCGTCGAGGAGCTTCGCGCGCCCTTCGGCGACGAACGCCTCGACTTCCTGCAGCACCTGCTCCCGCGGCATCCCGGCCGCCTCGAGCCGCCGCTCGAGCGTGTCGGGAGCCAGCGTCTGCGCGGTCCAGCTCTGCGCGAACCAGAGGTCGAAGGCGCCCCCCTGGTAGGTCCAGCCCTTGTGGTAGTCGGACGAGCTGTAGTGCGGCGCGATGGCCACCAGGTGCGGCGGCTGCTCGACGGCGGCCTGCCACTGGGTCAGGCCGACGTAGGAGCCGCCGACCATGCCGACCTTGCCGTTCGACCACGGCCGGGCGGCGGCCCACTCCACGGCGTCGTAGCCGTCGCGGGCCTCCTGGCGCATGGCGTCGAACTCGCCCTCGGAGCGGTAGCGGCCCCGCGTGTCCTGGTTGAGGGTGGCGTAGCCGCGCGCGGCGAAGTAGCGGCCGACCCCCGCATCGCAGTCGGTTCCGGGAGCGGGTGAGCGGCGGTTGTAGGGCGTCCGCTGCAGGATCACGGGAAACGGACCCTCGCCCGGCGGCAGGTACACCTCGGTGGCGAGCCGGACGCCGTCGCGCATCGTCGCCTGCTCGATGCTGCAGGTGACGCCGGCCGACTCTCCGCTCTGGGCGCCCCGACCCACCGGCGCGGCGCCGGCCGTTCCGGCCAGGGAGACGATCAAGCCAGCCGCGACACCGACCGCTGCGGTCCGGCAATCCGTCAGGGTGCGCTGTGGCATCGTCGCCTCCTATGGAAGGGGTTCCCTCGCGGCGTCGCCGCTCGAACGATCTCGCGGTCACGACGAGGGCCTGCGCACGCGCTCCAGAATCAACGCGAGCCGACCGCGGACACCGCTCCGCATCCTGCCGTGGTCGTATGGATGCTACTGCGTTCCGATTGCCGCGCGGCCCTGCCGGAGCACGTACTTCTGGATCTTGCCGGTCGCCGTCTTCGGAAGCTGCTCGACGAACGACACCTTGCGCGGCGCCTTGAAGTGCGCCATGTGGTCGCGGGCGAAGGCGACGATGTCGTCGGCGCCGCACGACGCGCCGTCGTTCAGCACCACGAACGCGTGCGGCGTCTCGCCCCAGCGCTCGTCGGGGACGCCGACGACGGCGATCTCCCGCACCGCCGGGTGGCGCATCAGCACGCCCTCGACCTCGACCGAAGAGATGTTCTCGCCACCGCTGATGATGACGTCCTTGAAGCGGTCGCGGATCTCCAGGTAGCCGTCCGGGTGCACGACCGCGGCATCTCCGCTGCGGAACCACCCGCCGCGCATCGCCTTCGCGGTCGCGTCCGGGTCGTTGTAGTAGCCCGCCATGACGACGTTGCCGCGCACGACGATCTCGCCGAGCGTGGCGCCGTCCCACGGCACGTCCGCGTCGTTGTCGTCGACGACGCGGAGCTCGCCGGATGTGACCAGCTCGACGCCCTGCCGGGCCTTGATCGTCGCCCTCTCCGCCGCGGGCCGCTCCCGATGCTCGGGCCGCGGCTCGCAGACGGTGATGAACGGGGCCGTCTCCGTAAGGCCGTAGACGTGGATCAGCTCCCAGCCGAACTCGTCCTCGACCCGCTGGATGGTGGCGGCGGCGGGCGGCGCGCCCGCCGTCATCACCTTGACGCCGCGACGCACCTCGCCGCGGTCGCCGGGCGGCGCGGTGGCCAGCATGATCAGCACCGTCGGTGCCGCGCAGAGGTGCGTCACCGACTCGTCGCGCAGCAGGCGGAACGCGAGGGCCGGATCCACCGCCCGGAGGCAGACGTGCGCCCCGCCGACCGCGGTCACGGTCCACGTGAACGTCCAGCCGTTCGCGTGGAACATCGGCAGCGTCCAGAGGTAGCGCGACTCGCACGTCATCGGCCAGTGGATGAGGGTGCCGACGACGTTCATGTACGCGTTGCGGTGCGTGATCATCACACCCTTCGGGCGCGATGTCGTGCCGCTGGTGTAGTTGATGGTCAGCGGGTCGTTCTCGTCGATCGGCGGGGCATCGAACGCCGGCTCCTCGGCGGCGACGAGCGCCCCGTAGCCGGGCCACCCCCCGCGCGCGCCCTCGAGCGCCACGCGGGGGACGACGCCGGGAACGGCATCGGCCAC
>JAPOVI010000110.1 GCA_026708265.1 Acidobacteriota bacterium | reverse complement strand
GCTGCGCGCGCGGCCGTCCCTAGATGTGGCCGTGCCGGCCCCCCGCCTCCGCGACGGATCGCGATTCGACGAGTTCAAGGCCCGCTACGGGGCGACGCTCGTCACCGGCTTCGCCCGCGTGCACGGGATCCTCGCCGGCTTCCTCGCCAACAACGGCGTGCTCTTCTCCGAATCGGCGCTGAAGGGCGCGCACTTCATCCAGCTCTGCGCGCGGCGCCGCGTGCCGCTCGTCTTCCTGCAGAACATCACCGGGTTCATGGTCGGCCGGCAGTACGAGCAGGCGGGCATCGCGAAGGACGGGGCCAAGCTGGTGCACGCGGTGGCCAACGCCGCGGTGCCGAAGCTCACGGTCATCGTCGGCGGCTCGTTCGGTGCCGGCAACTACGGCATGTGCGGGCGGGCCTACGAGCCGCGCTTCCTCTGGATGTGGCCCAACGCGCGCATCTCGGTGATGGGGGGCGAGCAGGCGGCCGGGGTCCTGGCCAGCGTCAAGGAGTCGCAGGCGGCGCGCGAGAGGCGCACGATGACGGAGGCGGAGCTCGAGGCGCTCCGCCGGCCCATTCTGGAGCGCTACGAGCGCGAGGGGTCGCCCTACTACTCCACCGCGCGCCTCTGGGACGACGGCGTCATCGATCCGGCCCGCACGCGCGACGTGCTGGCTCTGAGCCTGGCCGTCGCCCACCGTGCGCCGATCCCCGAGTCCACCTTCGGGGTCTTCCGGATGTGACGATGTTCCGGCGCCTGCTGATCGCCAACCGTGGCGAGATCGCCGTCCGGATCATCCGGACCTGCGAGACGCTCGGCATCGAGACGGTCGCCGTCCATTCGGAGGCCGACCGCAACGCGCGGCATGTGGTCGAGGCCGATGCGGCGGTCGCCATCGGCGAAGCGCCGGCGTCCCGCAGCTACCTCTCCATCGACCGCCTGATCGACGCCGCGCGGGCGGCGGGCGCCGACGCCGTGCACCCGGGCTACGGCTTCCTCTCGGAGAACGCGGCCTTCGCCGCCGCCTGCAGCGACGCCGGGCTGACGTTCGTCGGGCCTTCGGCGGAGGTCATCGCCCGCTTCGGCTCGAAGATCGAAGCGCGGCGCGCGGCGCGGGAGGCGGGCGTGCCGACGGTGCCGGGCGTCGAGCCCGCCGACCAGTCGCCGGCCGGCATCGTCGCCGCGGTGCGGCGGACGGGCCTCCCGGCGCTCCTCAAGCCGTCGGCGGGCGGCGGAGGGAAGGGCATGCGGCTCGTGGGCGAGGCCGACGACGACGCGGCGGTGGCGGCCGCCGCGGCGGCGGCGCGGCGCGAGGCCGAGGCGGCCTTCGGCGACGGGACGCTCTACGTGGAGCGGCGGCTCGACCGGCCGCGCCACGTCGAGGTGCAAGTGGCGGGAGACGGCGAGGGGCGGGTCGTCGACTTCGGGGAGCGCGACTGCTCGGTGCAGCGGCGCCACCAGAAGGTGGTCGAGGAGGCGCCGGCGCCCGACCTGACCGAGGCGACCCGCGAACGGCTGACGGCGGCCGCCGTCGACCTGGCGCGGGCTGCCCGCTACGACAGCGTCGGGACGGTCGAGTTCCTGGTCGAGAGCGCCGGCGACGACGCGCGCTTCTACTTCCTGGAGCTCAACACCCGCCTGCAGGTCGAGCACCCGGTGACCGAGCTCGTCACCGGCGCCGACCTCGTGGCCGTGCAGTTTCGCATCGCCGCCGGCCGCCGCGACTGGGCCCCCGCGCGGCGCGAACCGCGCGGACACGCGATCGAATGCCGCCTGTCCGCAGAGGACCCGTCGGCCGACTTCCGTCCGCAGGCGGGGCGCATCCTGGCCTACCGGGAGCCGGCCGGCCCCGGCGTGCGCGTCGACAGCGGTGTCGGCCCGGGCAGCAATGTCCCCGTGCACTACGACCCGCTGCTCGCGAAGCTCGCCGTGTGGGGCGAGACCCGCGACGCGGCCCGGCAGCGCGCGCTGGCCGCGCTCCGGCGCTACGTCGTCCTCGGCGTCCGGACCAACCTCTCCCTGCTCCAACGCGTGCTGGCGCACCCGCGGTTCGCGCGCGGGGCCGTCGACATCGGGTTCGTCGACGAAGAGCGGGCGGAGCTCGTGGGAAGCGCCGCCGACGAGTCCGTCCTCGCGGCCGTGGCGGCGTCCGCCGCGCGGGCGGGGCGGCAGGGGCCTCAGGCTCCGCCGCTCGGGGCGCCCGCTGCCGCGGCCGACGCGGAGGTCGACCCCTGGGTGGGGCTTCGCGACTGGCGGCTCTGATGGGTGACGCCTCCCGGCCCCCGCCGACGGCGACGGTGACGCCCCGCGATCTCGCCCTCCGGGCCGGCGGCTCGACCCGCAGCGTCCGGGTGGTGTCGGACACGGTCGTGGAGATCGACGGGCGGCGGGTGGCCGTCGACGTGTCGCGGGCGGCCGAATCGGAGTTCGTCGTCACCGCCGGCGAGGCCCGCCACACGGTCCACGTGGCGGTGGACGGTGAGCGCACCTGGGCCGCGACCGCCGGTGAGTCGTTCGAGGTCGAGCCGGCCTTCCGGGCGACGGCGGACGGCGCACCGGTCCCGGGCACGACGGCCGCGACCGCGCGCGGCCCGGCCTCGCAAACCGACGCCGCCGGCGCCGCTGGCGTGGAGCTCTCGCCGCCGATGCCGGCGACGGTCACCGCGGTCCTTGTAGGTCCCGGGGACCAGGTGGCCGCGGGTGACCCGGTCGTCCGCCTCGAGGCGATGAAGATGGAGCTGGTCGTGAGCGCGCCGCGCGCGGGGCGCATCGCGGCCGTTCACTGCAGAAACGGCGATCTCGTGCAGCCGGGGCGCCCGCTGGTCGCCCTGGAGGGCGTAGACTCCCGCGAATCTACGCCGTAGAACGGCGCGGACCCCCCGAGGGACTGGGTTGGGCGCCGAGCGGAGCCGCAGGCTGGGCCGGCTAGGAGCTTGCGCCGCAGAACGCCAACGCAGTGCGTGCCGCGGCGCAAGCTCCTGGGACGGTGGGGGCTGGGGCCGACCCGGAGCTTGCGACGGGTTGGCGGCGCTAGGCCGGCTGCTCCGCGGCCGCCGTCTGCGACGTGTCGCCCAGCTCCGCCTCGATCACCTCGACGACGTCCGTGTAGTCGTGCATGTCGATGGCGTCGTAGTCGGGCGGGCAGCCGAAGTCGCGCGGCTGCGGGGCGGTCGGGTTGCCGAGGGTCACGCAGAGGCCGCAGCCGATGCACTTGTCGATGCGCACGGCGCAGACCATCCGGCCGTAGACGTCGGGCTCCTCGACGATACAGTCCTCGACCGGGCACGCTGCCTGACAGATCGAGCAGGCGAAGGCACCGAAGCACTGCTCCGGGTCGATGACCGCGATCCGCTTGGGAGGCCTCTTGCGAGGCTTGTTCATCAGCTTCGTCCACATGGGCGAGCCCATTATACCGGAAGCCGCGCGCAGGAACCCACGACCCGATCTCCGGGCTCCGCCGGCCCCGGCCGCCTACGTGGACCGCCCGCGCGCCGCGATCTCCCACACCGCCTCGACGATGCCGCCCCGGACGGCGTACATCCGGTCGTAGAGGTTCACCACCGGGTCGCAGTGCGACACGATCAGCTCCAGCTTGTCGCCGACCGCGTAAGTCCGGCTGGCGTCGTCGCCGTAGCGGATCGAGCCGAACTCGTCCGAGCCGGAGGTGTAGCTCATCCCCCGCTCGCCCTTCACGATCGACCACGGCCGGTTGATGGTGCAGGCCTTGGCGCCGGCGTCGGTGGTCGCGCGCCCCTCGTACTGCGCGTTCAGCACGGTCGTCAGGATCGTGAGGGCCGGCCGAAAGTCGCTGTAGACCTCCGGGTCGTCGGCGCCGCCGATGCCCAGGTACTGCGCGTCCATGAAGACGTAGCTCCCGACCTGCACGTCTGTGAAGCCGGCGGTCTGGTGGTCGATGTTGTAGGTGCCGGTCCCGCCGCCGCTGAAGATCTCGGTGCTCAGCCCCGACCGCCCCATCCGCTCGCAGGTATCAGCTGCCGCGGCCAGCCGTTCGAGCGTCCGCGCCTGCCGCGCCTCGAACCCCGTGATGTGCTGCGACCCGCCGTCGTAGCAGAGGATTCCCCGCAGCCGCAGGCCCGGGAGCCGGTCGACGAGCTGCGCCAGGGCCAGCGCCGGCTCGCCCGGCGTGATTCCGGTGCGGTGCCCCCCGGGATCGACGTCGACGACCACGTCCGCCACGACACCCGCCGCCTCCGCCGCCTCCGACAGGTCACGGGCGTTCTCCGCGGTGTCCGTCGCCTGGATGAACGCCGGACACCACTTGCGGAGGTGCATCGCCCGGCGGATCTTGAACGGGGTGACGTTGCTCGTCGTCATCAGCAACCGGTCGATCCCGTGCTCGAAGAGCGCCTCCGCTTCGCTCACCTTCGCCACGCAGATGCCGACCGAACCGGTCTCGAGCTGGCGGCGGGCGATCGCGGGACACTTGTGGGTCTTGGCATGGGGCCGGCTGCCGATGCCGTTCCGTTCCATGGTCCGCTGCATCGTCGCCAGGTTCGCGTCGAGCGCGTCGAGGTCGACGACCAGCGACGGCGTGTCGAGGTCCCACAGCGAGACGCCCAGCGTCGAGAGCGCCGGCCCGTCCTGCGTCGCGAAGGCGGACATCTCGGCCCCGGAGTAGCCCTTGACCGGCGCGGGCACCCAGACGGCGGCCCCGGCACCGGCCGCCTGCAGGAAGTGACGTCGCGAGAGAGGCATGGTCATGGCGCCCAGCCTAGGAGCTTGCGCTGCAGAAAGCAACGCAGTGGAGTTCCGCTGCGCAAGCTCCTGGGGCGGTGGGGGCTGGGGCCGAACACGGAGTCTGCGACGGGTTCGGCGGCGCCAGCGTGTCCAGGAGAGTAGACTCCTGCTTGACAGCGTGGCCTCGAAACGCACCGCCCTCATCGTCGGGGCCGGCATCGGAGGCCTCTCCGCGGCGCTCGCCCTGCGGCAGGCGGGCTGGCACGTGCGGTTGTTCGAACGCGCCGCGACGGCGCGCGAGCTCGGTTTCGGGCTCCTCGTGGCCCCGAACGCGATCGCCGCCCTCCGCGAGCTCGGCGTCGCGGAAACGGTCCTCGCGCGCGGCTTCGCCCCGAACCGCGGCGAGTTGCGGCGGATGGACGGGACCGTGCTGAAGCGCGCCGAGTTCCCGCCGCCGGAGGTGCTCGGCGGCCCCACCGTCGTCGCGTTGCGCCCTGCCCTCTACGGCGCCCTGCTCGACGCCGTCGGTCCCGACGCGATCGCGCTCCGGAGCGAAGTGACCGGATACTCGGCCACCGACGACCGCGTCCTGCTGCAGACCGCAGGCGGCGCGACGGCCGAGGGCGATCTGCTGGTCGGCGCGGACGGCATCGGATCCGTCGTTCGCCGCACCCTCCATCCGACCGAGCCACCGCCCCGCCCGTGCGGCATCGTCACCGTGCGCGGCACCGTCTCCGGCGCGGCGCACCTGCTGGGCGGCCTCTCCGGCATCTTCTACCTCGGCCCCGGCGTCGAGTCGTTCCTCGTCCGCGCGAGCGACACGGGCATCTACTGGATGCTCTCGCTGGCTCGTGGCGTGGCCCCGGCGGGCACGCGCGACCCCGCTGCCGTCGTGGCCCATCTGGCCCCCCGCTTCGAACCGGCGTTCCGCGCTGTCACGTCCGCCACCGAAGAACTCCGTTGCGACGAGCTGGTCGACCGGGACCCTCTGCCGTACTGGGGCGTGGGCCGGGTGACCCTGCTGGGCGACGCAGCCCACCCGATGCTGCCGCACACGGGCCAGGGAGCGGCGCAGGCGATCGTCGACGCCGTTTCGCTGGGCCGGGCGCTTGGGGGCGACGTCGACGTGGACGAGGCCCTGCGCTCGCATGAGCACGTTCGCCGCCGCAGGACCGCCGCGCTCGTGGCGCAGGGACGCCGGACCGCGCGGATCATGCGGACCACGAACCCCATTGCCTGCAGGGTCCGGGAGGTGGCGGTCCGCCTGATGCCGGTCTCGTTGTTCGTGCGGGTATACGCGAGACTGAACCGGCGCGCCGGCACCGACGTTCGCCGCGCGGCATGACGGCCGGGACGGCCTGGCCCGCGCGTCGGATCGCAAGAGCCGGCCGGCGCACGAATCTTACCGTTGACCGGTCACTCTTGCCCTTGCGGGCCGGTATCGGTAGGCTCCTGCAGCGCAGGGAGAGTCCATGCCGCGAAAGCCGAAGGAGCTGTTGCCCGGAACCCTCGACCTGTTGATCCTGAAGGCGATCTCGCTCCAGCGCCAGCACGGCTACGGAGTGCTGCTCCGCATCCGTCAGATCACCGGCGAGGCGCTCAACGTGCCGCAGGGTTCGCTCTACCCGGCCCTCAATCGACTCGAGCACCAGGGCCTCATCGAATCGGAGTGGGGGGAGAGCGCGAATCGGCGCCGTGCGAAGTACTACCGCCTCACCCGCCCGGGCAGGCGGCGCCTCCGCGAGGAGAAGGCTGGCTGGGAGCGGCTGACCGTCGCCATGGCGGCGGCCCTCCGAACGACGCCGGACGAGGTGTGACCGGCGAGCGCGGCGAAGCGGCCCTCGGAAGGACCGTCCCGTCGACTGTCAGTCGAGGCGGACGCGGTCGAACTCGTCCCAGGCGGACATGTCCGACAGCACCACCTCGTCGCCCGGCTCGAGCCCCTCGAGGACCTCGATCGTGTTCACCGACGCCCGGCCCAGCCGGACGCGCGTCCGCGAGGCGCTTCCATCTTCGTCGTGGACGCGGAAGAGGCTGACCGTGCTCTCCTCCTGTCCGAACACGGGCCGTCCCACGTAGACCACCTCGTCGAGACGCTCGAGCTCGATCGTCCCGTCCACCGTCAGGTCCGGACGCGCGCCCCGCGGCAGCTCCCCCTCCAGCGTCACGTCCACCGTTACCGTCCCGTTCTCCACCGCCGGATCGATGCGCACCACGCGGCCGGCAATCACGCCGTTCCGCGTGTCGACGGACGCCACCTGACCGATCTGCACGTCCTTCGCCTGCGTCTCGGCTATCCGCAGCTCGGCCTTCAGGACCGTCGGGTCGCCCACGCGCGCGAGGTTGGCTCCCGCCGTCACCCGCTGGCCCTCGTCCAGGGGAACCTGCTGCAGCACCCCCGCCATCCCTGCCCGCACCCGCAGGTCGGCCACCTGGTCCCGGCGCAACTCCCACAACGCCCGCAGCCGGTCCACCTCGGCCTGCTCCACCGCCAGCTTCGCCGCCATCGTCGTCTCCGACATCCGCAGGCGCTCCTGCTCCAACGCGAACCGCGTCTCCTGCTCCCGCTCCGTCGCCTGTTTCCGCTCGAGCTGCAGCGACGACACCAGCCCGTCCCTCGCCAGCTCCGCGTCCGCCGCCGCCTCCAGGCGCGCCACCGTCAACGCGGCCTCCACGCTCGCCAGCGTCGCGCGCTGCAGCAGCAGGTCGCTCTCCAGCTCCACCCGCCGGTTCTCGTAGCGCGTCTCGGCCGCCCGCAGGTTCAGCTCGGCCTCCTGCGCCTGCTGCTCGAGCTCCGGATTGCTGAGCTCCACGATGACCGATGCCGGCGTCACCTCGGCCCCCGGGTCGATGACGATCCGCTCGACGTTGCCCTCCGTCGTCGCCGGGATCCAGCGGATCTCCTCCGGCACCAGCGTCCCCGTGCCCCGCACCTGCCGCACCATCGGGCCCCGCTGCACGGTGTCGATGTAGACCGTGTTGCGGTCCACGCGGGGGGCCGCGGGCTGGAGCTGCTGCACCCCGAACGTGATCAGCACGATGACCACCGTCGCGAGGACGCCGTACGCCCCCTGGCGGATCTTCTTCTTTCGCGCGAGGTCCGGTCTGGCGATGTCCATCGCCGATTCGCCGAACCGCCGGCGGGGCGGAACGGCACCCTCGCCCGGCGCCCGGGACCGCGCGGCCGGCGTCCGAGGCGGAGGCGTCGGAGCCGGCGCTCGCGAGACGTCCCGGCTCGCGGCACGGTCATCCAGTCCTGAGGCTGATCGGTCGGGACGCGCCGGAGCCGGGCGCGCCGCGGGCCGGGAAGCCTGCCCCTTGGGTGCCATCTCGGACTTGCGGGTGATCATGTCAAGTCACCATTTCTCTTGTCGGATCTCTACAACAGTGGCCCGGCCCGAGCGGATCTGTCAAGTTGGGTATGTCCACCTGCGGCGGCCACCCTGAAGGATGAATCGGGAGCCGAGATTCTTCGTAGCACATCGTCAGGACGCACCGGCGGGCATCCCCAGGTGGACCAGGACGGCGGTGACGGCGAGGAGGACGATCGCCAGGGCCAGCTCGACGCGCGCCGAAGCCAACAGGGCGGACGTGCCTCGGGCGTCGCCGAGGCGCGGCGTCAACCTGCGCCAGTTGTAGGCGCCCACGGCACCGACGGCCGCGAACAGCCCGACCTTCAGCAAGAGGGTTCGGCCGTAGGCCGTAGACCAGAGCTCCGCTACGGCGTCGAAGTAGAAGACGGCGGTGACGGCGCCGGACACGGCGATGGTCGAAACCGCGGCGATGGCCAGCCGCGAGAAGCGTCGCACCAGGACGCCGATGCGCGGGTGCGCGGCGGGATCGCGCGCGAGACCGAACGCCACCGCGACGACCGCGGCCAGCGTGCCGATCCACAGCCCCGCCCCCAGCCCGTGCGCAACCTGCGCAATCCAGGGCAGGCTCGAAGCCGCGCTCATGGCATGGCCGGTCAGCGGGAGCGCCGCCCACGCGCCGACCACCGCCGCGCCGGCCGCCCACCATCCGGCACGGGGTTGCCGCGCCCACCAGACCACCCCGGCCGCGGCCGCCAGGGCCAGCCCGGCCTGCGGCTGCCAGCGGGCTCCCCAGCGGCTCTCGACGGCGATGGTCCGCACCAGCTCCAGCGTGACCGCCTCGTCGAGCCCGAACACGGACCAGGTCTGGGCATGGAGCCGTGCCGCGGCGCCGAACAGCATGATGCCTGCCGAGCCGGCGGCGATGGCGATCAGTCGTCGCTCCGGGGATCGACCATCAGCCGCCGCTCCCGTCCCACGCGACGCCGCGGCCAGCAGCGGCCGGCAGGCGACCGCGCCGGTCAACCCGATCAACCCGAGATCGGAGACCCACGTGGCCGCGGCCAGCCAGACCAACGCGATGGACTCGCCGGAGAGCATCACGAGTCCCGCGCCGCGCGAGGTTGCCGGCCCTTCGGCGGTTCGACGCGCCCGCGAGCGCGTCCCCGTGCCGCGCCGCGCGAGGTCGTCGACCCTTCAGCGGTTCGGCGCGCCCGCGAGCGCGTCCCCCTGCCGCCTCTGCTACATTTGGGGATCTGCATGACCCTGCCGAACGCTGACGAGCCCGCTTCGCTGGCAGCGCCGCTCCGCAGCGTGCTCGCCCACAGGCTGCGCGACCATCCGATGGTGCGTGCCGCCTGGCTCTTTGGCAGCCGGGCTCGCGGGACCGAGCGCCCCGACAGCGACGTCGACGTTGCGGTGCTGATCGACGACGCCCGGGCCGCGACTCCCGCGCGGTTGAAGGATGCCATCTGGCACCTGGTGGCCGTGCTGGCCCGCGACGTCCCGAGCGAGCGGATCGATCTGGTGATCCTGAACGGAGCCCCGGCCCTGCTGCGCCACCGCGTCATCCGCGACGGCGTGCTTCTCACGTCGCGTTCCGCTGCCGATCGGGTCCGGTTCGTGCGGCAGACGATCCGCGACCACCAGGACCTCGAGCCGCGCCTCCGCGAATTCACGCGCCGCCGGATCCGGAGGCTCAGGGAGGATCGAGGCGACGATGGTCGATACGGAGATCTTCTCGCGGCGGCTCGACGCACTCGACGGCTACTTGCGCCGCCTGAGAGACCTCGGTCGGGCGACTGAGGACGAGTACCTCTCCGACCCGACGGTCCACGATCTCGCCGCCCGCTATCTCCACCTCGCGACGGAAGCCGCCCTCGATCTCGCCAACCACTGGATCTCCGACGCCGCGCTCCGCACGCCCGAATCCAACCGCGACTCGTTCCTGGTCCTGGAAGAGTCGGGCGAAATCGATCGCGACCTCTCGCAACGCCTGCAAGGGTGGGCCGGTTTCCGGAACGTCCTGGTGCACGACTACCTGACCCTGGACCACCGTCTCGCCTACCGGGCGATTCAGCACGACCTCGGCGACCTGGACGCTCTCCGCCGCTGGGCGCTCGGCAAGCTCGGACCTGCCTGAGGCGCATCGCTCGTCGCGCCGCGGCGGGGTGGCCCAGGCCGCGATTCGTCGTTCGACGGCTCCGCCGGGCTGCGTCAGTCGGCGGCCAGCACGGTGAACGCGAAGTCGCCCCGCTGCGTGTGGCCGTCGTCGCCGGCCGTCCGCCACTTCACCGTGTAGTCGCCGCGGGCCAGGGTCGACGGAAGCATCGCCTTCAGCGACTTGTCGTCGTGGATCGTGGTCTCGCCGACCGCGATCTCCCCGCCGGCGCCCTCGAGCGTCAACCTGCTGATCGCCGGATCCGGCGCCTGCGAGAACCACACCTGAATGTGATCCGGGGACGCGGCCAGGATGGCGTCGGCCTCCGGCATCGACTTCTGCACCCGCAGATGTGCGGTCGCGACGGCGACCGCTGCGACGACCAGCACGAGAGCCCACACGACCGCGTTCCGCTTCTGCATCATCGCTGTCCTTCCCTCTTCAGAACCCGACCTCTTCAGAACCCGACCTCGGCCCCAACATACGCGGTCCGTCCCACTTCCGCAATCCGCTGCCCCGTGAACGGATTCAGCGAGTTGAGGTGGTTGACGTAGAACGCGTCGGTCAGGTTCTGGATCCCGGCGCGGAGCGTAAGCCCCTCTGCGAGCTCGGCGCCCGCCATCAGGTCGATGGTCGTCCAGCCGGCCGTCGGCAGCTCCAGGCGGGTCGCGGCCACGCGGTCCTGGGCGGCGGTATTCGTGACCAGCACCTCGAACCAGCGCGTCCGCGACGGGTTGTGGATGTCGAGCGCGTACTGCTGCTCGAACGGCGGCACGCCGAACAGCGGCTCGTGGAACAGCACGTCCTCGGCGCGCACGAACGACCAGCTTCCCCGCAGGTCCACCCAGGGCCCGGCGCCCGAGCGGGCCCGCAGGTCGACGCCGGCGAAGCGGGCCGCGTCGGCCTGGACGTAGCGGAACACGCGATCGGGACTGAGCGGCAGCCGCCGGGCGAGGTTCGGATCGGGCGCGACGGTGATGTAGTCGTCGACGCGGCGCAGGAAGACGTCGACCTCGACGCTGGCCTGTCCCGCGTGGAGCGTCGTCCCCGCGTTGACCTCGACGCTCTTCTCCGGCACGAGGGCCGGGTTGCCTACGAACTCGGCCGCCGTCTGGAACTTCACGGCCGGGAAGCGGTCGGAGTAGCGCTCGAGGACGGAGGGGCTGCGGACCGCGCGGCCGACGCCGAGGGTGACGAGCCAGCCGTCGGCCAGGCGCAGGCTGGCGTTGGCGGCCGCGCTGACGTTGGTGTTCGCCTCCGCGAACCGGTCGCCCGAGACGAGCATGGCCGCACCGTGGCCGTGCCCCCCCTCGTGCCCGGTTCCCGCGCCGTGACCCGCGGCCCCGTGACCATCGGCCCCGCGGCCGCTGTCCGACCCGTGGCCGCCGTGCGCCCCGGGACCGCTGCCGCGCCCGCAGAGCTCCGTCACGCAGTGGAAGTGCCCGCCGGCCGTGTCCAGCCCGTAGGCCGGTATCGCGTTCCGGGCGAAGAAGGGGGTCACCTGCCCGATGCCGGCCCGCTCGCGGTCCACGCGAACGGTGCCGCCGATGGTGCTGCGTCCCTGCTCGAGCAGCACCTGGGCGTACGCGCCGGCGTTGGTCAGGTCGGCGTCCGGCCAGACCGGATGCCGGTCGTGGTGGACCATCCCCGTGTCGCGATCGCTGATCGTCTGCCGGGCGTCCTGCTGCAGCCGGTAGGCGTCGAAGCCGACCTTGTAGCGCAGCGGACCGCGGCCGAGCGCCGCGTGGAGCCGCCCCCCGAGCGTCCGGGCCGAGGCCGGCAGATCGACGCGGATCGCGAAGGGCGGCGTCCGCTGAGGATCGCGGACCGCGCTCGGCTTGTCGTCGTTGTTCATCAGGTGGCGCTTGTCGTTCAGGTAAACCTGCCCGGCCAGCTCCTGCAGGACGCCGCCACCCGCCTGGTGCGAGAACTCGACGGCGTGGGAATGCGTCTCGAAGAACGTCGCGTCCAGGATGCGACCGGGATAGTCGATGTCGTTCTGGCGCTGGAAGCCGCCGCTGTACTCCACCAGCGTCTGCCCGCCGATGCGGGCTCCGCCGACCCAGCGCGTGTCGAACGACTCGTAGTCCCCCTCGACGCGGCGGCCGTTGCCGTCCGTGTAGTCGCTGCCGGTCCGCGTGTTGTGCTGCACGCCGAAGCGGATCCGGTCGGAGCTTCCGTGCAGGCTCGCGAAGGCGTCCGACGCGTGGCCGTTCGCCCCGTAGTTGTAGCCGGCGCGACCGCCAAGCTCCAGCCCGCCTCCGGAGAACGCCGGCTTGAAGGTCTCCGCGCGAATGGCGCTCAGCGTGCCGGCGCCCCACGTCAGCGCGTAGGGGCCGCGGACGACGCGCAGCGCCTGCAGGGCGTGCGGGCTGACATGGCTCAGCCCCGAGTCCATGCGCGCCGGGCCCGCCGCGAAGGTCCGGGTGCCGTCGACGAAGACGCCGATCTGCTCGGCGTAGAGCCCGCGCACGGACGGATCCAGGTTGATCGCACCGCGGCGGAGGGAGGTGACGCCCGCGTGGCTGCGCAGCGACTGGGCCAGGTCCTGCGACACCCGCCGCTCGATATCGGGCGCGGCCACGACGAACTCCGTCGCCACTTCCGGCATGAGGGCCGAGACCGTCACCTCCTGCGTGAACGCCCCGACGTCGAGGGTGAACGGGACGTCGAGATGCCCTCCGAGGCGATCGCCGGCCACCCGGAGCGTCACCGCGCGGGGAGCGAAGCCGACCAGGGTCGCCCGCACGACGTATTCGCCCGGCATCACTCCGGCGAGCGCATAGCGCCCCGCCCCGTCCGTGATCGCCGAGTCGACGAAGGCGCCGCCGGGAGTGCCGAGCACTACCGCGGTGCCGGGCAGCGCGAGCGCCTGGGCATCGGTCACCGTGCCGGCGACCGTGACGCCGTCCGGCGCCTGCGCGGCACCGGGCACGGCAAGGGAGACGACGCCGAGCAGAGCGGCCGCAAGCCGCACGGCCGGACGAGCAGAACGCACCATGGAACCTCCGCCGGCGGACGCCGTCGCTGCGCGATTCGCGGGCACGCAGGCCCACCGGCGCGCGAACGCTCGGCGACACGCCGATCGACACCGGAACGCTTCTGGGAACAGAAAGGCGAGAGTGCGTTCAGGCGCGGGGCGGGGGTGACGGAGGGGTGCGGAAGAACGAGGCGGCGGAATCACCCGCCGACGCAAGGAGGCCCGCGGCCGCGGGAGCGGCGAGGCGCTCCGTCTCGTCCGGCGTGAACCCGGTCAGGTTGAGCAGACCGAGGAGGGCGTCCTCCAGGGAACCGCAACCCATCATGCGGGCCCGGTCCTCCCCGGCGTCCGTGGCGGGCTCGGCGGCGCGCTGCAGTGGACACATCGACCCGTGCTCGCCGCCCTCGCAGCAGGCGGGCACCGCCGAGCCGTCGGCGGCCAGGACCGCGCGGCAGCAGAGCGCCGCCGGGAGCAGCGCCAGCGCGGCCAGCTTCCACGCCAGGACGGCGACGACGGTGCGGGTCCGGAGCGCACGCATGGATCTGCCGACCGTATCACAAGTGGACCCGGGGGCGCGGCCAGGCCGAACGCCACCGCCCTGCGGCCCGGCGAGCCGTCACAGGTGCAGCGTGCGCGCGGGGCCGACCGGCCGGGTGGGGTGAACCGGCCGCATCCTGGAGGTGAACCTCCCGCATCTTGGATGCGCCCTGCGCGCGGGGAGCGTGCTCGCGGGCTCCGCGCGGGCTTGCGGTAGGATCCGGGACACTATGGCTTCGGTCTACGAACAGGTCTACCGGCACAGCCAGGACGACCCGGCGGGTTTCTGGGCGCAGGCGGCGGAACCGCTCTACTGGCACCGGCGCTGGGACACCGTCCGGGACGATCGCCGCCCGCCGTTCCACCGCTGGTTCGCGGGCGGCGAGATCAACACCTGCTACAACTGCATCGACCGCCACATCGACCGCGGACGCGGGCGCCAGCTCGCCCTGATCTACGACAGCCCGGTCACGGGCACCGTCCGCCGCTTCACCTTCGAGGAGCTGCGCGACGAGGTGGCGCGGGTCGCGGGCGCCCTGGCCGCACAGGGGGTCACCGCCGGCGACCGCGTCGTCATCTACATGCCGATGGTGCCGGAAGCGGTGATCGGCATGCTGGCGTGCGCCCGGATCGGCGCCGTCCATTCGGTGGTCTTCGGCGGCTTCGCGCCGAAGGAGCTCGCCACGCGCATCGACGATGCCCGGCCCAGGCTGATCCTGTCGGCATCGTGCGGCATCGAGGCCGGCCGCGTGATTCCCTACAAGCCGCTCCTCGACGCGGCCATCGATCTCGCGTCGCACAAGCCGGAGCGGACGATCATCCTGCAGCGCCCGCAGGCCGAGGCCCCGCTCGTCGCGGGTCGCGACCTGGACTGGCGCGAGACGTGCGACGAGGCGGCGCCCGCCGACTGCGTGCCGGTGGCGGCGACCGATCCGCTCTACATCCTCTACACCTCGGGGACGACGGGCATCCCCAAGGGCGTCGTGCGCGACAACGGAGGTCACGCCGTCGCCCTGCACTGGAGCATGGAGCACGTCTACGGCGTCGGGGCGGGCGAGGTCTACTGGGCCGCCTCGGACATCGGCTGGGTCGTCGGCCATTCCTACATCGTCTACGCGCCGCTGCTCCGCGGCGCCACGACCGTTCTCTACGAGGGCAAGCCGGTGGGCACGCCCGACCCCGGCGCGTTCTGGCGCGTCATCGAGCAACACGGCGTGAGCGTGCTGTTCACGGCGCCCACCGCGTTCCGCGCCATCAAGAAGGAGGACCCGGACGGCGCGTTCATGAAGCGCCACGACCTCTCCCGCTTCCGGACGCTCTTCCTGGCCGGCGAGCGCTGCGACCCCGACACGCTGCACTGGGCGCGCGAGCGTCTCGGCGTGCCGGTCATCGACCACTGGTGGCAGACGGAGACCGGTTGGGCGATTGCCGCAAACTGCGTCGGCCTGGGGACGCTGCCGGTGAAGCCCGGCTCGCCGACCCGCGCCGTGCCCGGCTACGACGTGCGGATTCTGGACGACGAGGGCAAGGAGATGCCGCGGGGTCAGATCGGCTCCATCGTCATCAAGCTGCCGATGCCTCCCGGCTGCCTGCCGACGCTCTGGCACAACGACGCCGGCTACGAGGAGTCGTACCTGTCGCGCTACCCCGGCTGCTACCTGACCGGCGACGCCGGCTACATGGACGACGACGGCTACCTCTACATCATGAGCCGCGTCGACGACATCATCAACGTGGCCGGGCACCGCCTCTCCACCGGCGCCATGGAGGAGGCGCTCGCCTTCCATCCGGACGTGGCGGAGTGCGCCGTCGTCGGCGTGGCCGACGATCTCAAGGGCGAGGTGCCGGTGGGCTTCGTCGTGACGAAGGCGGGCGTCGCGCGCGGGGCCGACGAGATCGTGCCGGAGCTCGTCGAGCGGGTCCGCGCCTCCATCGGGCCGGTCGCCGCCTTCAAGCAGGCCGCCATCGTGGCGCGGCTGCCGAAGACGCGCTCCGGCAAGATCCTGCGCGGCACCGTCAAGAAGATCGCCGACGGGCAGCCGTACACGACGCCGGCGACCATCGACGACCCGGCCATCCTGGACGAGATGGCGGAGGCGCTCCGCGGCCTGGGCTACCCGAAGGGCGCAGCGTAGCACCCGCGCCGGCAACGGTCCCCCGATGGGTTCGCACGACTACGCCCCCGCCGGGCCGACGACCGAAGCCGACCTCGCGCCCTTCCTCGACCGGTACCGGCGCAAGACGCTGGACGCCCTCGGCGGATGACGTTCCTGGTCGAGAGGCTCTCGGATCTCGGGAAGCACCTCAATCATCTCGACGAGGAGCTTGCCGGGCCGACTCGCGCCGTGCCGGTCGGGGTGCCAGGCGGAGCCGTCAGGCGACGAATGGCGGGCTACCGCAGGACACGGCTCAGGGGCGGGCCGGCGTAGCCGGTCATCTCCAGGTAGCCGCGCCCGGTGACGGGCGTCCCGCCGCGGGTGCCGAGCACGTCGATCGTCCCCTCCCAGTAGGTGACCCCGGTCGAGCGCCCCGTGCGCAGCTCCTGGGCGTCGACCGCCGCCTCCGCCCCGAGCTCGATGCCGAGGGACGGAACGGCGATCCGCCAGGCGACAGGATAGGACCCGCCGCTGTGGGGGGACGCCCAGCGCCGGTCCGGAACGAGCCGGTAGTCACCGGCGCGGAGCCGGGTGACGCCGGCCGGCGTCACGACCGTCCCGCTGGACCACGGGTCGGCCGACCCGTCGAGGCGGCGCATCGTGTAGAGCATCAGATCGGTGCCGTCGTCGAGCTGGATCGAGAACCAGTCCCAGCCCGCCTGTGCCGGCTCCAGGAAGCTGGTCCCGAACTCGTGGTCCATCCAGCTCGCGCCGGCGACGTCGAACGAGCGGCCGCCCACCGTGAGGCGGCCCGTCGTCGGGAGACGCGTGAGCGAGTAGTAGTGCGAGGCGTTCCCCGGCTCGTCTCCCTTGCGGCTGTAGCCGCCGTCCCCGTGCAGGACCGGTGGCGCGGCTGGCTCCAGGCGGAGATCGACGGCCAGGCGGCCGTCGTCGCTTGCGGCGACGAGGCGGTGGGCGCCCTCCTCGACCGTCAGCGACCACCCGTCGTTCCAGACGTGCAGCGTCTCTGGGTCCGCCCCCGCCCACCCGACCCCGGCCCGATTCAGCCGCTCGGCCACGTGGTGCTCTCCCCGCGCCACGTCGGTGACGGCGAGATGCGCCATGTAGAGGTCGCGGACCGCCCAGCGCGACGGGTTGGCGGGCCGCCGGTCCACGCCCGCCCGGAAGAACGTCACCTGGTAGCCGAAGCGGCGCCCGCCGGTCGCCTCCAGATTGCCCGTGTAGTACCACCACTCGATGCGGTAGTCCGGATGGGCTGCGTGGTCGCGCGGGAAGGTGAGGGTGTAGCCGGGATCTGCGCTCCGCCAGCCACGCTCGGACGCAGTTTCGACGGGAGACTGCGATTCGGCTGAACCGGCAGCGGCCACCCCCAGCAGTGCGGCCAGCGCCACCCGCTGCAGGCGTGGTGTCAATGTCCCTTGTGGCCCAGCAGCCCTCGCTGGCCGGCGATGAAGCCGTCCATCGCACCTTCGAGCTCGGCCATGCGTTCGCGCAGGGCGGCTACGTCGCCGGACACCGTGGACAGTCTCCGGTCGAGGCTGCTGAACAGGTAGAACATCAACACGCCGAGCGCTACGCCGACACTCACGATCGCCCAGAATTCCGGGCTCATCATCCTCCAGCTTATCCCATCCTGTTACACGTCAGCGGTGCCTTCATCGCGCGTCCGACAGCTCGCCGCAGGCGAAGCGCGCCGCCAGCCGGGCCGGGTAGAGCCCCGCCAGGGCGGCTCCGGCCACGACCGCCACCGTGGCCTGCGCGAGGAAGCCCGCCGGCAGGTGGAACTGAATCGTCCATCCGAAGCTCTGGACGTTGATTACGTAGATGAGGATTACCGACAGCGCGAGGCCGACGGCCAGACCCACCGCCTGCGCCACGACGCCGAGCGCCCCGGCCTCGATCACGATCATGCGCCGCAGATGGCGGCTCTCGGCGCCGACGAGGCGGAGCATCGCAATCTCGCGGCGCCGCTCCAGGGCCAGCGCCAGCAGTGTCGCGGCGATTCCGAACATCGAGACGGCAATGGCGATCGCCTCGAGCGCGTATGTGATCGCGAACGTCGCGTCGAAGATGCGGAGCACGGATTCGCGAAGCGACGCGTTGGTGTTGAAGAAGAGGCGCCGCTCCGGACCGAGGGCCGCCCGCAGCTCGTCGCGGACGGTCTCCGCGTCCGCGCCCGGCGCCAGGTAGACGCTGAGGCCGGCCGGCCGGCGCGGGCCGAAGTGGCGGGCGAACGTCGCCTCGTCCATGACCACGCCCCCGCGATCGCTGGAGTAGTCGTAGTAGACCGCCATGACGTCGAAGGGAGCGGGGCCAAGCGGAGTCGGCAGATCGATCCGGTCGCCCGGTCCGGCGCCGTGCCGGAGCGAGAAGGCCTCGGTGACGACCACGGCATCCCTGCCGACGGCGCGGCGCATGGCCTCCCCCCCGTCCGCCGGGGCCTTGAACTGCAGTCCGCCGTGCGCGGTCACGACGTCGAAGCGACCTGCCCCGATGGAAATCACCGATCCGCCATGGCGCGCCTCGACGCTCGCGAACCCGTCGATCGCCGCCACCGCCGGGTGGGCCGCGACGACGGCCTCCGACTCGTTCGAGATCGCCGCGCGAGCATCCGTCGGGCCGCGACGGGACGCGGCTATGAACAGGTCCGCCTGCAACGTCTGCCCGACCCAGTAGACGACGGTCTCGCGAAAGCTCCCGACCATGATCGCGATCGCCACCATCATGGCAAGGCTGGCCGCGAGCGCCGCCACCGAGATGGAGAGACGCGGGATCGCGGCGCCGAGGTTGGCATGCGCGAGCCGGCCCTCGACCCGGCCCCAGCGCGCCAGGGCCGCCCCGGCCGCGCCCCGGAAAGCGACGAGCACCGCCGGCATGGCCGTCGCGGCGCCCAGCACGACGGCCAGCGCGGCCAGCATCCCGAACACCGGCAGGCCGCCGACCGGTCCCGGCAGCGCCAGGACGGCGCCGGCGGCGAGCAGCACCGCCGGACCTGCGACGAAGCGCCGGGGCAGCCGCGTTCGCAGCGCCAGGTCGTGGTCGCCGCGCACGGCCGCCAGGGGAGCGACGCGCGACGCCTCGAGCGCGGGCACGGCGGCGGCCGCCAGCGCGAGCGGGACGCCGACCGCAAAGGCGATGGCGACCGTCGTCGCATCGAGCGGCGGCACCACGGCCGCCGATGCGATCCAGAACTGGCTCACCGTCGAGGACGTGAGGCCGACCGCGCCATGGGCCATCCCCCACCCGAGCGGCGCTCCGATCGCGCTGCCGACGACCGACAGGGCCGCGGCCTCGCCCAGGAAGAGCGCGGCGACGGCGGCCCGGCTGGCGCCCAGCGTCCGCAGCGTGCCGATCTCGGCCCGGCGGGCGATGACCGAGACCGAGACCGTGTTGTAGACGAGGAACAGCCCGACCAGCAGAGCGATCAGGCTGAGCGCCGTCAGGTTGAAGTGGAACGCGCGGAGCATCCGCTCCACCTCGGCGCCGCGTGCCGACGGGCGCCGCACCGTCAGCCCGGCCGGCAGGCGCTCCGAAATGTCCCGTTCGGCCACCGCGACGTCGACGCCGTCCGCCAGACGGACGTCGACGCGGTCGAGCCGCCCGAGGCTCCCGACCGCCCACTGCGCGGCCGCGATGTCCATCAGCGCGAAGTTGCCGTCGAGAACCTGGGCCGGCCCGTCAGCGCCCAGAATGCCGGTCACGTGCAGCGGAGCCCACCGCTCCCCTGCCGCGAGCGCCACCGCGTCGCCCATCCCGACGCCGTGACGGTCCGCCAGCGCGCGGGTGAGGATGACGGCCCGCGGATCGGTGAGGCGATCGAGGAAGGCCTCGGTGGTCGTCTCGCGAACCGCGTCGCCCTGCAGCAACGGGTAGTCGCGGAACGGCCGGTCGCGGAGGATGTCGACGCCGAGCAGCCGCACCGTCTCCAGGGCGGCCGGCGGATCGACAGGCGGGCCGGCGTTGGGCTCGACCGCTCCCGCTCCGGAATCCCGCCCGTCTCTCCCGCGCTGCGCCGCGGCGACCGACGTCACCGCCAGCACGACGTCGGCATCGATCACGGGGCTGACGAGCCCGTACTCGCGCAGCCAGCCCAACTCCGCGAGTCGCGTCTCGTCCAGCCCCGCGCCCGTCCCCGTGACCTCGAGCGACGTGCGCCCGGCAATCGCCTCCAGGGCCGTCTCGAACCCGCGCACCGAGGCGCCGTTGGCGAGCTGGATGGCGACGACGACGCCGACCCCGACTGCGAGGCTCGCGACGGTGACGGCGCTCCGTAGAAGCTGCTGCCGGAGGGCGCGAACGATGAACGTGCGGAACAGCGTCACGAAGCCGGCCGCTCCGTCACGGACGCCGCCTCCGCGATGCCGCCCCGCACCGTCGGCGCGGCCTCCGACGGCACCGCATCCGAAGCCGTTTCCGACGACGCTCCCCTCGCGCCGTCCGGGTCGGGCTTGGCATCGGCGGCCGCGACCAGCCGCCCGTCACGCATCTCGAGGACCAGTGCGGCCGCCGCGGCTACCGTGGGATCGTGGGTGACGAGCAGCACCGCAGCCCCCGAGCTTCGGTTCACATCGTGCACCAGTTCCACGATCCGCCGACCGTTCGCGCTGTCGAGGTTGCCGGTCGGCTCGTCCGCGAGCAGCAGCACGGGGTCGTGCACCACGGCCCTCGCGATCGCCGTCCGCTGCGCCTCGCCGCCGGAGAGCTGGGCCGGCACGTGGTCGAGCCGGTGAGAGATGCCCACGCGCTCCGCCCACTCCCCCACGCGCGTAGTGACCTCCCGAGGGTCGCGCCCGGCCAGGAGCAGGGGCAATCCGACGTTCTCGCCCACCGTCAGCGTCGGCAGCAGGTTGAAGGTCTGGAAGACGAAGCCGATTCTCGTGCGCCGCACCCGCGTCAGCGCATCGTCGTCCAAGTCCGCCAGCGACCTGCCATCGAGCCGCACCTCCCCCGCCGTCGGCCGGTCCATGGCGCCGCACAGGTGCAGGAGCGTCGACTTCCCGCATCCCGACGGACCGACCAGCGCAACGAAGGCGCCGCGCTCGAGCGTCAGGCTGACGCCGGCCACCGCCGTCACCTCGGTGTCGCCGCGCGCGTACCGCTTGTGCAGGTCACAGGCCTGCAGCACGGACATCCCTTCGACGATAGCAGGGACGGTGACGTGCAGGCGTCCGACCGTGCAGCCCATCGCCGGCCTACCCGTGTTGTAGAGTCGATTCGTGCGGGCTGCGCCCGCACCCGACGACACCTGTTCGCGAAGGAGTCCGCCATGAAACCCGCGTCATCTTTCTGCCCCCGGGCCATCCTGACCGCCACCGTGATGCTGCTTGCTGCCGTCGCGGGTGTGGGCGCACAGGACGGAACGCGCGTCGAGGCGCTCACCCCCGTGACCGACGCCATGCTGCAGGATCCCGACCCCGCCGACTGGCTCAACTGGCGGCGGACGCTCGACGGGCAGGGCCACAGCCCGCTCGATCAGATCACGACGGAGAACGTGGAGGACCTGCGGCTCGCCTGGAGCTGGGGCATGACGCCCGGGAGCCAGCAGACGACGCCGATCGTCCACGACGGCGTCATGTTCCTGGCCAACCCGGGCGAGATGGTGCAGGCGCTCGACGCGGCCACCGGGGAGCTCCTCTGGACCTACCGCCGCGGCGAAGCCGCCGCGGCAACGGGCGCCGCGGCGCCGGTCCCCGGGCGGCCGCACCGCAACATCGCCATCTACCAGGATCGCATCTACCTGAACACGTCGGACGGGCACGTGGTGGCGATCGACGCACGGACGGGCGAAGAGGCCTGGGACACCGATGTCGCGCGGGGTGCGACGTTCCAGTTCACGAGCGGCTCGATCGTCGCCGACGGGCGGATCGTGGCCGGGCTGACCGGGTGCGGCGTGTACCAGGACGACACCTGCTACATCGTCGGCCTCGACGCCGCCACCGGCGAGGAGGCGTGGCGCACGTCGACCATCGCACGGCCGGGCGACCGGGGCGGGGACACGTGGGGCGACCTGCCGCTGATGTTCCGGGCCGGGAGCGACTCGTGGATCCCCGGCAGCTACGACCCCGTAACGAGGACCCTCTTCCACGGCACCGCGCAGGCCAAGCCGTGGGCGACCGTCGTGCGGGGCACGGACGGGGACGCCCTCTACACCAATTCCACGCTCGCCCTCGACCCGGCGACGGGCGAAATGAAGTGGTACTTCCAGCACCTGCCGGCCGAGTCGCTCGACATGGACGAGGTGTTCGAGCGGATCCTCGTCGACTACGACGGGCAGCGCTCCGTCTTCACGATGGGCAAGATGGCGGTGCTCTGGGAGCTGGACCTCGAAACGGGCGCGTTCCGCAACGCGCACGACCTCGGGTACCAGACCTTCGCCGACGTCGATCCCGAAACCGGCGAGGTGACGCACCGGGAAGGAATGATCCCCGAGCTCTACGAGGAGGTCTTCTGGTGCCCGAGCACGGCCGGCTTCAAGAGCTGGCGGGCGATGTCGTACCACCCCGGGCTCGAGACGTTCTTCATTC
>JAPOVI010000184.1 GCA_026708265.1 Acidobacteriota bacterium | reverse complement strand
TTTACGCCATCACGGGCAGCCTCTTGTCGCTACGCCGGTGAGAATTCCAGGCTAGCTGCTAGCCCTCGCGGTCCGCCGCGGCGAGCCCGTTCCGCAGGTGCACGAGCTCCGCGGAGGTCAGGGGCGGTTCCACGATGCGGGCGATGCCGCCCGCGTCGAGCTGCGCGGGGGCCGCCAGCGCGCGCCGCCGTGCGCCGTGCCCGCCGTCCGGCACGACGAAGCAGGAGGGCACGCGCGCCGCCGCGTCGACGAGCGCCGCCACGACCCGCGCCGCCGCCGCGGCGAGTGCGTAGGGTCCGGGGGGCCAGAGCAGCGGCGTCCGCGCCCGGGTGCGCGCGAGCCGGGCGGCCGGAAGCAGTTCCTCCAGTGGCTGGCCGGCGACGGTCGCCTGTCCCCACGGCACGACGGCGTGGGGCGGGACGCCGAGCACCGTGAGCGCGACGTCGGACGCGGCACAGCCCAAGTCGAGGGCGACGACGGCGGTGACGGCGGCGCGCAGCGCCTCCGGCGCCGTGCCGAACAGCCGCCCCCGCGGGATGCGGCCCTCGGTCACGCCGCGCTCGACCAGCCTGCGGTGCGAGGCGCCGGCGCAGAGGATCACCGCGCCCGAGTCTCCCGCGCCCAGCCGCTCGAGCAGCGCGAGCCCCGCGACGTCGGTCCACTCGGTCTCCGGCGCGGCGGCAGGTCCCGCGAGGACGACGACGTCGGCGCCAACCGCGGCGGCGACGTCCCCGTGGCCCGTGACGCGGGTCGCGAAGCGGTCGACGGGCGCCGACTGCCGGATGTCGAGCGCCTTGCCGGCCGCGACGTCGGCCGCCTCGTCGACCAGCCGGACCGCGCCCGCGCGGTCGCGTGCGGCGATGGTCTGCGCGAGCGCTCCGCCGAGCGTGCCCGCTCCGACGATGGCGACGACAGACATGGCGGTCGCGGGTATTCTAGTGTTCGGACCCGGCCCGGGTCGTAGGCGCGCCGGCCCGATCGCCGGGCGCCGCCGGACGGCCGGGCGGCAACCGATGGACGACGCTTCCAGCCTGTCGGGCAAGGCCGCGGTCGTGACCGGCGCGTCGCGCGGCATCGGGCTCGCCGTCGCCGAGGCCCTCGCCGCCCGCGGCGCCGACGTCGTGGCGTGCGGGCGCTCCGCGGAGGCGCTGGCCGCCGCCCGCGCACGCCTCGCCGAGCGCGCCGCGGGCGGGGCTGCGGGCCGGGTGGAGACCTACGGCGGGGACCTGCGCGACGAGACGCACGCGGAGGGCGCCGTCGCTGCGGCGGCGGAGCGCTTCGGCGGCCTCGACATCCTCGTCAACAACGCCGGTGTGGGCCACTTCCAGGACTTCGCCGAGCAGCCCGTCGCCGACTGGCGCGAGGTGCTCGAAACCAACCTGCACGCCGTCTTCTACTGCTGCCGCGCCGCCATACCGCACCTGCGCCGGCGCGGCGGGGGGTGGATCGTCAACATCAGCAGCCTCGCGGGCAGCCACCCGTTCGCCGGGGCCGCCGCCTACTGCGCGTCGAAGGCGGGCCTCGACGCCTTCACTACCGCCCTCATGCAGGAGCTGCGGCACGACGGCATCCGGGTCGCCACCGTGGCGCCCGGCTCGGTCGGAACGGACTTCGGTGGCGGGCGGCACGCCGCGGCTTCCTGGAAGCTGACGCCGGCGGACGTCGCCCGGGTCGTCGTCGACCTGCTCGAGCACGCGCCGCGCAGCCTTCCGAGCCGGGTCGAGTTGCGGCCGTCGCAGCCCCGCCGGTGAGAACGGCCGCGATGCCATTGCCGCCGGAACCGGATCGCACCGCGGACGGCCCGGAGTGGCAGCTCCGCACCGATCCCCCGCCGGGTGAGCGGGTGGCGGTGCTCCGGCTGCGGCCCGACATGGTGCGGACGGTGGGACGGGCCGCCGTCGCCGACCTCGTCCTCGACGCGCCCTTCCTCTCCCGCGTCCATTGCCGCATCACGGCGCGCGCGGACGCGCTGCTGGTGGAGGACCTCCGGAGCACGAACGGGACGTTCGTGAACGGCCGCCGCGTGGAGCGAGCCGCGCTGGGGGACGGGGATCGGCTGACGATCGGGAGGCTCGAGTTCTCGGTCTCCCGTCACGCGGCCGCCGCGGCCGGGTGAGTCGGCGCTACCGCCGCCAACCCGTCGCAGGCTCCGGGTCGGCCCCAGCCCCCACCGTCCTGGGAGCTTGCGCCGCGGCACGCACTCCGTTGGCGTTCTGCGGCGCAAGCTCCTAGCCTGGAATTCTCACCGGCGTAGCGACAAGAGGCTGCCCGTGATGGCGTAAA
>JAPOVI010000362.1 GCA_026708265.1 Acidobacteriota bacterium | reverse complement strand
CCGCCGTCGAGCACGCGGTCAGCAACGCCGACGGTTCGCGCCGGCTGCCTCGTTGTTTTCGAGGTCGCAGCATAAACTGTAATCGCTTGCTCCCTCGGGCTCTCATACAGAGAGAGAAGGAGGGGCATCATGCACGCATACGCTTCCCAACGGCACCCCGGGCGGTCGTGCGGCCATCTCACCCGCAGGTTGTTCCGGCTCGCCGGAATCGACCTGCGGCGCTGCTTCTGCGGGCGCTGCATCGCGGCCCGTAGTGGCCTCTTCCGTCGCACGCGGTCCTGGGTCGGCCGCGAAGTTTACGCCGACGTACACCTGCTCGGCATCCGCATCAGCCACCGCTTCGCCTTCGAGATGCCGAAGACCGCGCCGCTCTCGTCGGCGGGAGCACTCGATACGGCGGGTGCTCGGCGGCGGCGTCAGACCGGGGATTCCCGTTCGCTGCCACTCGCCCACGTGCTCCGGCGCGCACCCGTGACGTCGTGATGACCGTGATCCGCACGACGACGGCCGGCGACCGGCGGTCACGTCGAGCAGCACGGGAGGTTCACGATGCCGACAGAGCAACTGGAGGAGCGCGAGGAGAGGGTCGAGGTCGAGGAGCGAGTCGATCAGGTTGAAAGGATCCTGCCGACTCTCTCGACCAAACGGGATCTGAAGGCCACCGAGGAGCGTCTGCGAACCGAGATCGCCGACTCGGAGGAGCGCCTGCGGAGGGAGGCTACCGACACGGAGGAGCGTCTGCGAACGCACTTCGATGTAGTGGCCGAGGACCTGCGCGACTTGGTCCGCGTCGTTGCCGAAGGGGTTTCGACGCTCTTGAAACGAGACCGTCAAGACTCCCCGGAGTGACCCCGAGCCACGGCAACGGCCCTTGTCCGCCGCCACGGACGGAGGACCTATGGCGACGCGCCCGACGGTGGCTGGACCGTCGGAGTCTGAAGCGATTCCATGAGCCGGCGGCGCAGACGGTTGTGAGCCCGGTGCAGGCGCACGGCCACGTTGGACCGGGAAATGTGCAGCTCACGGGCGACCTCGGCAACGGGGCGTTCGTCGACATCCCGCAGAAGCACGACCTCACGGTACGTCGGAGGCAGTTGGTCGATCGCCTCCAGCAGCATCCGCAGCAACTGGCGCTGTTGCAGGGCCTCGTCTGGACTCTGGAGGTCCGCAGCGCGTTCGACCGGTGCGAGCAACGCCGCGCGGTTCTTCCCCGCCGCCCGGTGGCCTGCCTCGTGACGCACGATGGCGCCGACCCAACCGCACGCCGGAGGCGCGCCTCGATACTGGTAGAGCTTCTCCAGCACGATGATCCAGCTGTCCTGCAGAGCATCCTGTGCGGTCGCATCGTCACCGGCGATCCGTCGGGCCATGGGCAGGAACCGCGCCGTGCAGCACCGAAGCCACGCCTCGGGGTCGCGGTCGAGCAGCGGACACCGGGCCGCGTCCTCGATCCCGGGAAGCCTCGCAACCTTGGCCATCCGAGAGATTCTGCGGGCAGCGGATGCGGGTCGTCAACAGGTCACGGGCAATCCGAGGAGCACTTCCCGTCACCGGCGCTGCGGCTACCCGTCGAACGGTGTGCGCGATGGTGATCGCCGTCGTCGTGCGCGCAGTCCGCCTCGCCGACGACATCTCACCACCTGACCGGTCGGCCTGCGGGGTTCCGCCGCGTCGGCGACAGCGACAACTGTAACGACATGCCGCCTCCGACTCTCTCAGATATAGAGCAGGAGGGCCATGATGGACGCTCACCGCTTCGACGAGAGCATCGGCGGGGGACGGTACACCGTCGAAGTCACGCCCGCGCACGGGAATCGCTGGAGAGCGAGTCTCCTCCGCGGCGCGGACGTCCCGAGCGCCGTGATGCCGTTCTACGGTGACACCCCTCGCGCAGCACTCGAAGCGCTGGTCGGCTGGCTCTCGCAAGCGCACGGCGCCAGTGCCGATTCGGAAAAGGCGGCCACGGGTTGAGCGGT
Source organism: Acidobacteriota bacterium (assembly GCA_026708265.1). GTDB lineage: Bacteria > Acidobacteriota > Vicinamibacteria > Vicinamibacterales > UBA8438 > JAGWAJ01. Next base: position 313 of record JAPOVI010000362.1, on the reverse strand, counting down.
ATCGCGATGGGGCTTTGAGCGGGCGACTATCCCCGCAGCCACGTCCGGCCAGTTCTCGATCCGCAGATCGAGCGCGCATCCGGTCGAGGAGCGACGCCGCGCGCTGTGGTTTCCCGTGGCAGCAGCATGATGGTATGTTTCATGCTTCCAGCGCGGGGGAGGTGGTGATGGCTGTCGACAGCTTGGCGAAACTTCGCGAGATCTATCGTCCTCCCGCTGCGCGGGCCGGCCTGAAGGTTCTGGACCATCTGGACGTTCACTGCCGGAAGTTCATCGCCCTGTCGCCGTTCTACGTCCTCAGTTCCGCCCGCGC
>JAPOVI010000227.1 GCA_026708265.1 Acidobacteriota bacterium | reverse complement strand
GTGCGGCCGCGGTCGGGCCTTGTCCTCCTGGGTGGCGTGGACGTTCCGCGCGTGGTGGCGCGCTACCGGCCGCGCGCGCGCACCGGCCGGCTGAGCGTCGAGACGACGCCGGGCACCGCCCACCGCGTCATCGAAGAGCCGGGACGTCTCCGAGTCCGGTTCGAGGCCGACGCCGTCGACGTCGTCCGACTGTCTCCGGCCCGCGGGGAAATCGTCCGCAGCATCGAGATCGACCGGGAACTGCCTGGCCTGACGATCGAGCTCGGCCCCGCGTTCGACTCGTTCCGCGTCACGCAGCCCTCCGCGGCCGGCGGCCAGGCACGCCTCGTGATCGATCTGCTTGCGGCGGACGCATCCGCCTCCGCGGGAACGGCCGGGGACGCCGGACGGCCGGGAGCGGGCCGGGCGGCGGCGAGAACGCGTCCCGCACGTCCGGCCGGGCCTGCCGCTCGCGCCCGCCCCGGGGCGAGCCCGTCCGGGCGCGCGAGCGACGCGGTCCGGCCCGGCGGCGGTCGCCCCGACGGAGAGGCGCTTCCCGACTTCGCCGCGGCGCCGACGATCCGCACCATCGTCATCGACGCGGGGCATGGCGGCACCGACGAGGGTGCCCGGGGGTCGGATGGGACGCTCGAGAAGGACGTGACGCTCGGCGTGGCGCGGCGCTTGCGGGCGGCCATCGAGGCGCGGCTCGGCGCCCGCGTCATCCTGACGCGGACCGGCGATACGCTGGTGCCCATCGACGAGCGGGCGGCCGTCGCCAACAACAACAAGGCGGACCTGTTCATCAGCCTGCACGCGAACTCGTCCCTCAGCCGCAGCCGCCGGGGCGCGGAGGTGTTCTACCTGAGCATCGCGGAGTACGGCGCGGAAGCCCTCGAGGTGGCGGAGCGCGAGGCGCCGTTGCTGTCGGTGGTCGGCGGCGGCGCCCGCGAGATCGACATCGTCGAGTGGGAGATGGCGCAGGCCCGCCACGTCGACCGCTCGGCACGGCTGGCCGAGCTGGTCGAGGACGAGCTCCGACGGCGGGTGCCGATGAGCCCGCGCGCGATTCAGCAGGCGCCCTTCCGCGTCCTGGTCGGCGCCAACATGCCGGCCGTGCTCGTCGAGATGGGCTTCATCTCGAATCCCACGCAGGAGATGGAGCTGACGGCGGCGTCGTTCCAGAACGAGGTCGTCGATGCCCTGATCGGCGCGGTGCTGCGGTTCCGCGACTACCTGGAGCGGCTGCCGGCCCTGCCCGCCGACAGCGAGGGCGAGGCCGTCGGCGACTCTGCCACCGGCGGCGGCGCCCCCGCGGCATCGCAGGCCTCGGGCCAGTCCTGACCATGCTGAACCTCTCCGGACCGGAGCGACCGGCGCGCCCTGCCCGCTCCCGCCAGCGGCGCAAGGCGGCGACGCGGCGCGTTCGCCGTCGCACGCGCCGCCGGCGGCCGTACTTCGGCGTGGCGCGATTCGTCGCCGGGGTGACGCTGGGGGCGGGCCTGGTCGCTGTCGTGCTGCTGCTGCGCTGGTACGGACCCGCGTTCCTCCCCGCGTCGGAGCCTGCGGCCGCGGAAGTCGGCGGAAGCGGACCTCTGGCGCCGGTAACGTTGTTCTACCTGTCCCGGGACGGCACGGGGCTGGTTGGCCGCGAGCGCCGGCTCGACGCCGCCATCGACCCGGTCGAGCGCGCGCGGGCCATCGTGCGGCGGCAGCTCGACCCGGCCCCGCCGCCGCTCCTGTCTCCATTCCCCGAGGGCACCCGGTTGCGCTCGCTCTACCTGGCCGCGGACGGGAACGCGTTCGTCGATCTCAGCCGGGAGGTCTCGGCCGAGCACCCCGGCGGCTCGCTCGACGAGCTCTTCACCGTGTACGCGCTCGTCAACGCGTTGACCCTCAACGTGGCGGAGATCGGCGCGGTGCAGATCATGGTCGGCGGGCGGGAGGTCGACACCCTGGCCGGCCACATCGACCTTCGGCGACCCCTGGAAGCGAATCTGGCCTGGGTGGTCGATTCCCCCGGCAACCGAGGGGACGCCAGGGCCTCGAACCCGGGCTCCGCCGGGCGCGTCGGGAATCTGGCGGACGCGGGACTCCAGCGCCGCAGGCCGAGCCCACAGCCGTGACCCCGCGCCGCAGGCGAGCCGCAGGGCAAGCCTCCGTGCCGCAGGCGGCGACGGCCGGCGAGGGTTGCGCTACGCGTGAACCGCCCGGCGACCTTCGGCGCCGGGGGCATCGGCGTCCCCCGGAAGTCCCGGCACCGTGATCACGAACATCGTCCCCCCGCCCGGGCGATTGGCCGCCGCGATCGTCCCGCCGTGCAGTCCGACGAGGTGCTTGACGATGGCGAGCCCGAGTCCCGTGCCGCCGGGATTGCGGGCCCGCGACCGTTCCACGCGATAGAAGCGCTCGAAGACGCGGGGCAGGTCGGTGTCCGGAATGCCCGGCCCCCGGTCCGCCACCGTCAGCACCGCGCCCGTCCCATCCTGGTGCACGGAGGCGCCGAGGGTGATTGCGCTCCGCTCCGGGGCGTAGTGGGCGGCGTTGTCTATCAGGTTCCGCAGCACGTCGTGGAACTTGGCGGGATCGACCAGCAACGTGTCGGCGCCGGCGTCCACGTGGTGCTCCAGGTGCTGCTGCTTCTCCCGCACCAGGGGAGCCAGCTCGGTCTGGACGCTCTCGAAGAGCGCCACGGTGGAGCAAGGCGCGACGCTCAGGCCCTCCTGGCCCGCGTCCAGGCGCGCCAACCGCAGCAGGTCCGCCACCAGCCGCTCCATCCGCGTGGTGTGGCGCGCGATGATCGCCAGGAAGCGCTGCTGCGCCGTCGGGTCCGCCTCGTCGAGGAGCGCGTCGACGGACCCGCGAATGGCCGTGAGCGGCGTGCGCAGCTCGTGGGAGACGTTGGCGACGAAGTCCTGCCGGATCTGCTCCGCCCGTCGATATTCGCTGACGTCGTGCAGCACCAGCACCACGCCGGGCTCGTCCTGCGCCACGAACGGGGTGGCGCTCGCCAGGCACACGCGGGCCGGCTCCGTGCTGAGCGTGATCTCGCGCCGGGACGAACCGCCCTCGTCGAGGGCCCGGCCGATCTGCTTCGCCACGCCCGGATGCCGGATGAGCTCGACGTAGTGCCGGCCGACGGGGGACTCGGACATCGGCAGCATCCGGCGCACGGCGTCGTTGGCCATCTGCGTGTAGCCGCGCGCATCGACGACGAGGACGCCCTCGGCCATGCTAGACAGGATCGCGTCGGTCAGCCGGCGGTTCCGGGAGAGCTCGCCCAGCCTCCGGCCCAGCTCGCGCACCGCCGAATCGAGGGCGCGGGCCACGGTGCCGAACTCGTCATCGCCGGAGTGGCCGACCTGGACCGTGAGATCGCCCTCGACGTAGCGCCGGGCAACTGCGGCGATCTCGCTGACGCGGCCGCTCAGCCGGGTGGACACGATCCAGGCGAGCACGACAGCCCCCGCGAGCGCCGCCAGCAGCCCGACCGCGGTTGCCCGCTGCACCGAGTCGATCTGGTCGTCGACCTCCGTGAGGGGCAGGGCGAGGCGAACGACGCCGAGGCCGGGTTGATCGACCGCGATCGCGACATACAGCAGGTCGCGCTCGACCGTGGTGCTGAAGCGGCGCGTGACGCCCCGCCCGCTGGCCTGCGCGAGCTCGACCTCCGGCCGCGTCCCGTGGTTCTCCATGGCGGCCAGCGAGGCTCCGTCCTCCGCCGAGTCGCCGAGCACGCGCCCGTCCGGCGCGATCAGCGTCACGCGAGCGCCCAGGGTGTCGCCGAACGCGTCGGCCTCCCGATCGAGCTCCGCGACGGCCGGCGAAGGCCCGAGCCGAGCGACGAGATCGGCCACGAGACGCGTCTCGGCCAGCAGGTCGGACTCGATGCGGGCGAGGAGCTGCCGCTCGAGCGACCAGGCGACCAACGCCGCCGCCACGAGCAGGCTCGCGCCGGCGATGCCGAAGGCGGCGAGGAACAGGCGCGTGCGGAGCGTCATTGCCGCTGGGGCGCCGGCTCGACCAGCTTGTAGCCGAACTGCTTGATCGTGACGATCGCGTCGCTCAGGACCGGGAGCTTCTCGCGCAGGCGCCGGATGTGGACGTCGACGGTGCGCGTTCCTCCCGTGTACTTGTAGTCCCAGACGTCGGAGAGGAGCACGTCGCGCGACAGGACGCGGCCCCGGTGCTCGATCAGGTACTTCAGCAGCAGGAACTCCTTCGCCGTCAGCCGGGCCTCCTCGCCGTCCAGTGTGACGAGGTGCCGGTCGGGATCCACCAGCAGGGGCCCGAAGCGCAGCGGCGCCCCGCCCGCACGCCCCCGCGACGTGCGTCGCAGCACGGCGCCGATGCGGGCCACGAGCTCCTTCGGGCTGAACGGCTTGGTGACGTAGTCGTCGCTGCCGATCTCCAGCCCCACGATGCGGTCGGTCTCTTCCGTCCGCGCCGTGAGCATGATGATCGGCACGCCGGAGACGCTGGGGTCCGCGCGCATCGACCGGCAGATCTCCAGGCCGCTCAAGCCGGGCAGCATCAGGTCCAACACGACCAGGTCCGGCGGATCCCGGCGCACGCGCGCCAGCACCTCGGTGCCCGAGGCCAGGATCTCCGACGTGTAACCGGCCTTGGCGAGATGGTGCGCCACCAGCCCGGCGATGTCCTGGTCATCCTCGACGATGAGGATGCGGCCCGCCCCGCGATCAGTCGCCAGGGGCGCCCTCCTGCCGGTGGTGCCGGACGTCGCGGCCCGAAACCATGAAGATCACGTCCTCGGCGACGTTGGTGGCGTGGTCGCCGACGCGCTCGAGATGCCGCGAGATCAGCACCAGATCGAGCGCGGGCTCGACGGTCGCCGGATTCTGCATCATGTAGCTGAGCAGCTCGCGGAACACCTGGTCCTTCAAGCCGTCGAGCTGATCGTCGCGATCCAGCACGCGCTGGGCGAGGCCGGTATCGGGCCGCACGTACGCGTTCAGCGCGTCCCGGAGCATGCCCTGGGCGAGATCGGCCATCCGGGGTATGTCGATGAGGGGCTTGACGGGTGGGTGCTGCAGGTAGCGGAACGTCGCCTCTGCGATGTTGATGGCGAAGTCGCCGATGCGCTCGAGGTCGCTGTTGATCTTCAACCCCGACACGATGACGCGAACCGCCGTCGCGTCCGCCTGGTGGCGGGACAGCAGCGCGAAGCACCGCTGGTCGACCTCGACGTGGAGCCGATTGATCGGCTCGTCGCCCGCGAGCACACGCTCGGCGAGCGACAGATCGCGGGCCGAAAGGGCGCGCACCGCGCTGCGCACCTGCTCCTCGGCCTCACCCCCCATCGCGAGCAGACGCTCCTTGAGGTGGCTGAGATCGTCCTCGAACCGTGCCACGACGTGCGGCACCGCATCCACGTCGCGTCTCCCGCGTCCCCGACCCGCCGGTGGATCGTACCGCAGCCCGGAATGGCCGGCAACCGGCGTGCGAACGGCGCGGACCATCACTGCGACCCGGGCATCGCGGCCAGCACGCGGCCCAGCGCCGATTCGACCTCTCCGGGATCGGCCAGACGCAAGCGGGCGTGCGTCGGTCGATTCTCCGCGGTGACGACCATCGTCACGCCCGTCCCGTCGAGGCGGGTGAAGGCATCCTCGTCGGTCAGGTCGTCGCCGACGTAGAAGACGGCGTCGAGGTCGCCGCCCATCTCGCGAACCATCCACAGCACGGCGGCACCCTTGTCCCAGGGGCGGTCGGGGCGCAGCTCGTGCACCGCCTTGCCGCTCCCCCGCCGCAACGCGGGGAACCGCGACGCGACCCCGGCCACGGCGGCCTCGACGCGCGGCCGGTCCCCCGGCGCCACCAGGCGCACGTGCGCCGACACGCTGAACCGCTTCCTCTCGACGAGCGCCCCCCCGATGCCCTCGAGGGCGCGGCGCAGGAGAGTCTCCGCCTCGTCGAGGGTGGGCAGGCAGTCGACGGCGACCTCCTTCCGCAGCCCGCTGCCCGGAGGACCGACGATGTCGAAGCCGTGGCTGCCCGCGTAGCCCACGCTCTCGAGGCGCACGAGGCGCCGTGCGACCGCCACGTCGCGACCGGTGACGATCGTCACCGCGCAACGGGCGGCCAGGGCGGCGACGAGCGCGCGCGTGGACTCCGCCAGGGTCGCCTGCTCCGGCCGGTCGACGATCGGCGTCAGCGTGCCGTCGTAGTCGAGGAACAGGATGGCGGACCCGGAGCGCACCGGCGCGAGCCAGCGCTCCATCTGTTCCGGGTCCAGGGCCCAGGGCAGTGAGAGCGCCGCCTGACGCGCCATCGCCGAGCCCTCTCCGTGCCCGGGGCTCAACCGCCGGCGGCCTGCAGGTCGGCCGCGACGCGCTCGGCCTCCCGCCAGACCCGGAGCAGGTTGCCGCCCCACAGCTTCTCGATCTCGACCTCCGTGTAGCCGCGGCGGACGAGCTCGACCGTGACGTTGAGCGTCTCGCTGGCGTCGGACCAGTCCGAGACGCCGCCGCCGCCGTCGAAGTCGGAGCTGATGCCGACATGATCGATGCCCATGCGCTCGACGGCGTAGTCGATGTGGTCCACGAAGTCGGCCACCGCGGCATCGGGGTAGCGCTCGTTGAGCCCGTCGAGACGGTCCAGGAAGTCGATCGCGGGCTCGGCTCCGAGCTCCTCCGGCTGCTGGCCCGGGATCATCCCGAAGTCGGACCGGAGACGTGCGTAGGCTACGCTCAGCCTCTCGGCCGACTCCGTGAGGAACGCCCCGAGGGCGACCGTCTGGAGCACTCCCCCGCCGGCTCGCAGCGCGTCGAGCTGCTCGTCGTCCATGTTGCGGGCATGCTCGTGCAAGGCCGCGACGCTCGAGTGGGAGGCGATCACCGGCGCGGCCGAGAGCCGCGTCGCGGCCAGCATCGCCTCCTTGGAGATGTGCGAGACGTCGACCATGATGCCCAGGCGGTTCATCTCGGCGATCACCTGCGCGCCGAACTCGCTCACGCCGCCGTGCTCGGGCCCGGTCTCTCCGGCGCCGCCCGGCGTCGTCGCCGAGTCGGCGATGTCGTTGTGACCGCTGTGGGCGAGCGTCATGTAGCGCGCGCCGAGCTCGTGATACTCGGCCAGGCGCTCGAGGTCGGTGCCGATCGCATAGCCGTTCTCGATGCCGATGGCGGCGACCAGCTTGCCGCGCGACGCGATGCGCTCGACGTCGTCCGCCCGGTAGGCGATCTCGATCTCGTCGGGATACAACTCCCCGGCCATGCGGTGGATCGCCTCGAACTTGGTCCTCGCATCGGCCCGGGCGCGGGCGTAGTTGTCGGGCGTCCGTTCCGTCTGGCCGACGTAGACGATGAAGAAGGCCGCGTCGAGCCCCCCTTCGCGCATCTTCGGCAGGTCGACCTGCTGATCGCCGCGCCGCCCGGGATCGACGTTGAAGGTGGCGAAGTCCAGCGGGATGTCGACGTGGGAGTCGAGCGTCACCACGCGTTCGTGGATCCCGCGTGCGCGCTCGAGCAGCGCTGCTTCGGCCAGCTCCTCCGGCGACGGTCCGTCGGCACACGCGAGGGCGGCCGCGCCGGCGGTCGCCGCGAGCATCAGTCCTGGACGCATGTCACGAATAGTATGCTGAGAGAGCAGACGGTGGCCCGACCTCGATGCACGCCAGCCGCTCCTTCAAGTCCCGGTTCTCGCTGCCCGACGATCTCCACTACCTGAACTGCGCCTACATGGCGCCGCTCTCCCGGCGGGTTGCGGCGGCCGGGCACGCGGCCCTCGAGCGGCTCGGGGCGCCGAGCCGCGTTCGGACGTCCGACTTCTTCGAGCCCTGCGACCAGGTCCGGGCCCGCTTCGCCCGCCTGGTCAACGTGACGGATCCCCAACGGATCGCGCTGATCCCGTCCGTCTCGTACGCCATGGCGACCGTCGCCCGCAACGTGGACGTCGCTCCGGGCGGCAACCTCGTCTTCGTCGAGGGGCAGTTCCCGAGCAACGTCCACATCTGGCACCGGCTCGCGGCGGCGCGGGGCGCGGAGCTTCGCCCCGTGGCCGCGCCGCGGGCCGCCGGGGCTCGCGCCCGCGGCTGGAACGAGGCTCTGTTGAGCGCCATCGACGCACGCACCGCGGTCGTCACCGTACCGCCGTTCCACTGGACGGACGGCTCGCGCTTCGACCTCGATGCGGTAGGCGGCCGCGCCCGCGCCGCCGGAGCCGCCTTCATCGTCGACGGCACCCAGGCGGTCGGTGCCGTGCCCTTCGACTGCGCGCGCGTCGCGCCCGACGCCCTCGTCTGCGCCGGCTACAAGTGGTTGACGGGCCCGTATTCCGTCGGTGTCGCCTACTTCGGGCCCGCCCTCGACGGGGGCGTGCCGCTCGAGGAGAACTGGATCACGCGGCGGGGGAGCGACGACTTCGCCAATCTCGCGAACGGGCGGGACGAGTACCGCCCCGGCGCCATCCGCTACGACGTCGGCGAGCGGTCCAACTTCGTGCTCATGCCGATGCTCGACGAGGCGCTGGCCCAGGTGTCGGAGTGGGGCCCGGAGGCCGTCGAGGCGCACACCCGCGAGCTGACGGACGGGGCGGCGGCGGCCCTGCGCGACCTGGGCTGCGGGATCGAGGAGGACGGGTGGCGCGCTCCGCACCTCCTCGGGGTGCGGTTGCCGCCCGGACTCGAGCCGGCGGCGCTCGCGGGCGAGCTCCGTCGGCGGCAGGTCAGCGTATCCGTGCGCGGGCGTGCCCTCCGCGTCGCCCCGCACCTCTACAACGACGCCGACGACCTCGCGGCGCTCGTCGAGGTGGTGCGCGACAGCCTCGCCTGAACCCCAACCACCTGCCACCGCCGATGGACTAGAATCGGCGCGGCGCCGATGCATCTCGCCGTGGCGCCGCCGCGAACGCTACACGCAAGCAGGCATGGCAGGCAGGAGACTCGGCCGGGGGCACCGGCGCGCGGCGATGTTGAGCGCGGCGCTTCTGCTGCACGCCGGAACGGCCCTCGCGCAGCCGCCTTCGGAACCGCGCCTCATCCTGGGCACGACCGTCGGCGCGCAGTTCGTCAGGGACGCGTTCAGCCAGCACATCCCGCTCCGGCTGCACGGCGAGCAGGGCGAGTTCGCGGCGACATACGACGTGGCGGCGGGGCTGGCCCACGACTTCAGCGCCGCGGTGCGCGCGTGGGGTCCGCTGGCGCTCGGCGTCGAGCTGGCCAACTTTCGCAAGACGACCTCCACGGCCATCGAGGCGGACGTCCCCCACCCCGTGTTCCTGGGATTCGCGCGCCGCCTGACGGCGTCGGTCGACGACGTCGTGCGGCGCGAGCAGGCCCTGCACCTGCAGGGGCAGTACTGGCGCGAGCTCTGGGGCACGCTGTTCGTGCGCTTCTTCGGCGGTCCGACCCTCTTCCGACTGCGTCACGACCTGGTGTCGGGCATCGAAGCTGCCGAGGGGCCCACCTTCGACGACGTGACGCTCGCCGGCCATCACACCATCCGGCAGAGCCGGGCCGACTTCGGCTACAACGTCGGGCTGGACGTGTCGTACTTCGGCCTCCAGCGACTCGGACTCTTCGGACGCCACGAGATCCTCGAGCGCATGGCCCTCGCCTTCGTCGTGCGGTACAGCCAGGGCACGTCCGCAATCCAGGTCTCGGGAGGAATCGTGCAGCCGGAGTACGAACTCGGCGGGACCCACATCGGCGGCGGTCTGCGCGTCGCGTTCTGACGCCTCGCGGCCTCACTCGCGGGAGCGGGAGTCCGGGAACAGCTCCATCAGCGCCAGCGGATCGACGCGCGCCTCGTTCAGGCGCACCGTCCAGTGCAGGTGTGCTCCGGTGACGCGGCCCGTGGCGCCGACGGCGCCGACCACCTCCCCCCGCGCGACGAGATCGCCCTCGGCCACGTCGATCGCCGACAGGTGGGCGAAGTACGAATAGAGGCCCCAGCCGTGGTCGAGGATGACGACGTTGCCCGAGAAGTACTGGTTGCCGGTCAAGACCACCCGTCCCCCGTTCGGCGCCCGAACCGGCGTGCCCGCGCCGGAGCGGAAATCGGTGCCGCTGTGCGGGTTGCGAGCCTGGCCGTTGAAGACGCTCCGGCGACCGAAGCTGCTGGTTGCCGGACCGGGAACCGGCTTGCGGAACCCCCCGTTCCAGAGCCGTTCCGCGCTCGACACCTCGAAGATCGCCGCGACCTCCTGCGCCTCGCGCTGGATGCGCCGCAGCACGTCCGGGGGCGGATCGACGTAGCGCGGGGCGACCCGAAGCCGCCGCGTCGGGAACTGCTTGGGCTCCACGACCAGCTCGTACGTCTCCCGCACCTCCGCGCCGCCGGCGTCGACCGCCACCGCGACGGGCACGACGCCCGGCTCGACGGTCAGATCGATGCCGACGAGTCCGCGCCACAGGCGCCCGTCCTCGATCGGGAACACGCGGATCGACTTGCCGAACGCCGTCAGGCGAGGCACCGCGCCGCGTTCGGCCACCCGCACCTCGAGGATGACCACCTCGCCCGGATGGAGGGCCCGCGCGCGATGCGAGATGTCGAGGACGGGGTCCTCCGCGACCGCGGAGGCAGCCCCTCCGAAGATCAGCAGGGCCAAACACATCAGTCGGGTCATCGGGGTCCTCACCATCGTGGAGCTGGTTCGCGACGCGGTCGAGGACGGCGGTCATCGGGGTTGGCCGGCGGGCGCGGACGGAGTGAGCCGCTCGACGATCTGGCCCACGTAGCGGCGCCCGCGATGCCCCCCCTCCGGCATTCCGCGCGCTACCGGGACGCCTGCCCGCGCGTAGTCGTGAAAGTAGAACGGGATTCCCTCGCCGAAGTAGACGCGCGTCGAATCCTGCAGGTGCAGGTGGACGTGGGGCTCGCTGCTGTTGCCCGAGTTGCCGACGCGCCCGAGCACCTGCCCCGCCACGACCCTGTCTCCCTCCTGCACCGTCACCGAACCCGGCTGCAGGTGACCGATGAAGAGGTACTCCGCCGGCGCGACCTCCAGGCCAACGTGGTTCCCGAGTCCGGCCAGCCCCCAGCGGGGCTCGCCGATGGCGACCTCCGGCTCGCCGTCGCTCGCGGCGAAGACGACCCCGGATGCGGGTGCGCGGACCGGCAGGCCGTACGCGTAGTAGTCGTCCAGCTCCGCGCCGGATCCCTGGAAGCTCCTTCCGTCGCGGGTCACCAGCAGGTCGTAGGCCCAGCGCTGGTCCGGCAGGAAGACGTGATAGTTGACCGCCGAGTCGCCGCCGCCCCAGGCGACGGTCACCGGCCCGTCGAGCGGCAGGCGGAAGACCACTTGGCTCGGCCGGTCGTCGTAGGACGACGGGTAGGCTTCGTAGGTGGGCAGGGTGAAGATGACGAAGATGAGGCCGGCGTAGCCCAGCACGTGCCAGCGGTTCACGCCGTGCTTCCACCGCCGCGCCGACAGGAGCGAGCCGACGAGGAGGACGGCGGTGGCCGCCGCGAGCAGGACCGGCCCCGCGTACCACAGCCACAGCCCGATCTGGCCGAGGCGCGCCCGGAGGACACCCAGCACGGCCATGTGCCCCACGAGCACGATCGGGACGACGCGAACCCACCAGTCGACCGCCGTCCGCTCGGCGGGGTCGCGGCGCGGCATCGGCCGCAGCGGGGTGCCTCGCCACGTCCGGCCCCCGGAACCGCGCGGACTGCCGTGAGCGGCGTCGTCCGTGCGCTCAGACCGCTCCTTCTCGTCTGGCCGCATCGACCTCCTGCGCGTCCATCCCGAGCACTTCCCGGAGCACTTCGCTCGTGTGCTCGCCGAGCAACGGCGACCGGACCACCTCGGCCGGCGAGGCCGACAGCTTGATGGGGTTGCCCACGGTCAGATACCGCCCCCGCTCGGGGTGGTCCACCTCGACCACCGTGCCCGTGGCCCGCAGCGAGGGCTCCTCGGCCAGCTCCTTCATCGAGAGCACGGGACCGCAGGGGACGTTCAGGGGGTTCAGGATCTCCATCACCTCGAACTTGGTCCGCTTCTCGGTCCACTTCTCGATCTCGGCGAACATCCGGTCGAGCTTCGGCAGGCGCGCGGCGGGGGTGCTCCAGTCCTCGTCCTCGAGCCAGTCCGCGCGTCCGATGGCCCGCGCCAGACCGTCGAAGGCCGCCGCCTGAGTGATGATGTAGATGTAGGCGTTGGGGTCGGTCTCCCACCCCTTGCACCGGACGATCCAGCCCGGCTGACCGCCTCCCGAGGCGTTGCCGGACCGCGGGGTGGCGTCGCCGAACGTGCCGTTCGGGTACTGCGGGTACTCCTTCAGGGGACCGTGGGCGAGCCGCTGCTGGTCGCGGAGCTTCACGCGGCAGAGGTTGAGCACGCCGTCCTGCATCGCGCACTCGACGCGCTGCCCTCGTCCCGTCTTCTCCCGCTGGAAGAGCGCCGTCACGATTCCCAGGGCCAGGTGCAGCCCCGTTCCCGAGTCACCGATCTGCGCCCCCGTCACCAGGGGCGGACCCTCGTCGAATCCGGTCGTGCTCGCCCCGCCGCCGGTGCACTGGGCGACGTTCTCGTAGACCTTGCAGTCCTCGTAGGGACCCGGGCCGAAGCCCTTGACGGACGCGTAGATCAGTCGCGGGTTGATCTCCTGGATGCGCTCCCAGGAGAAGCCCATCCGGTCGAGCGCGCCGGGGGCGAAGTTCTCGCACAGGACGTCGCACGCCTCGATGAGCCGGGTGAAGATGGCGCGCCCGGTCTCGTGCTTCGTATTGAGCGTGACGCTGCGCTTGTTGTGGTTCAGCATCGTGAAGTACAGGCTGTCCACGTCGGGGATGTCCTGCAGTTGGCGACGCGTGGCATCGCCGGTCCCCGGACGCTCGACCTTGATCACGTCGGCGCCGAACCAGGCCAGCAGTTGCGTGCACGTCGGACCCGACTGCACGTGGGTCATGTCGAGGATGCGTACTCCCTCCAGGGCCTTCATCGCTGTCTCCGTCCCGTCGAAACCGGCTCCGGCTCAGCGGGGCGCGCCCCGAATCCGGAGTCCTTCGCTCTGCATCGTCTCGTTCAGCAGGCTCACGCAGGCATGGATCGCGCGCAGGGTCGGCACGTCGACCCCCGTCATCTCCGCAAGCTCGACCACCACGCCGAGCATGCCGTCGACCTCGAGCGGCTTCCCCGCCTCGACGTCCTGCAGCATCGAGGTCTTGTGCTTGCCGACGCTCTCCGCGCCGGCGATGCGGCGCTCCAGCGGCACCCGGAAGCCTGCCCCGAGACGCTCTCCCACCGCCTGCGCCTCGGTCATCATCGCCGCCGCCAGCTCCCGGGTTCCGGGGAACCGACAGATGTCGACCAGCGTTGCGTGCGTCAACGCGCTGATCGGATTGAACGTCAGGTTGCCCCAGAGCTTCAACCAGATCTCGGATCGGATGTCCTCGAGGACGCGCGACTTGAAGCCCGCTCCGGCGAAGAGCTCGGACACGGAGCGGACGCGGTCCGACAGCGATCCGTCGAGCTCGCCGACCGGAAACCGGTTGCCCTCGACGTGCCGAATCACTCCCGGTTCGGCGACGATCGCCGCGGGATAGGCGATGCAGCCGATGATCCGATCCGGGTCGATGGCGCCCAAGAGCACCCCGCCCGGATCGACCGTCTCGACGACCCGGCCCGCGTACTCGCCACCGAGCTTCTGGAAGTACCACCAGGGGATCCCGTTCTGCAGGGTCACCATGACGGAATCGGCCCCGAAGAGCACCGGCAGGTCGTCGACGACCGGCGCAATCTGGTGCGCCTTGAGGGCCAGGAGCACGAGGTCGTGGGGTCCGAGATCGGGGATGCGGTCCGTCGCCGCGAGGTCGCCGGCGACCAGCTCCCGTTCGGCCTCCACCAGCCGCAACCCGCGGGCCCGGATCGCGGCCAGGTGCGGGCCGCGCGCGATGACGGAAACCTGATGCCCCGCCTGGGTCAGGCGCACGGCCATGTAGCCACCGATGGCGCCGGCCCCGACCACGCAGATCTTCATCGGGCGGCCATCGCTCCCTGGGGATGCCGGCCGGGATGAACCGGTAGCGTCGCGACCGCGCCCGCCCGTATCGCGGGGGAAGTTCGGCTCACGCGCCAAACAGCGTCACCCCGAAAACGCGGGCCAGGATCACGATGGCGGTCAGGCCGGTGAAGACCGCCAGGCTGAGCCAGGCGAACCCGCGCTCGAGCGGCGACGGATAGAAGACCTCGTCGGTCTTGGGAATCACCGTGAGGCAGTAGTACAGGTTCAGGAAGAAGACCACCGGGGCCACGAAGAGCGCCAGGGCCGAGGCGACGAGCACGAGCCAGACGGGACGCGGCACGCCCGCGATGATCGCCACCGAGGCGATCAGCGAGTAGAACATGGTCAGCCGGTAGATGTTGAACTCCGAATACCAGCGGCGACGGTGCTCCGCGCCGAGATCCTCCTGCGCCACCCCGGAGAGCGCCGCCGTCGGGCGGAACAGGTTGCGGCAGCAGGCGCCGACCACGCGCGGCCAGCCGTCGAAGTAGTTGAACGCGGTGGAGAACGTTGCGGCGAAGGCGCCGATGATGAAGACGAGCATCATGGCCGGCCCCACGCTGTCCGTGAAGATGCGGGCGATCTCGCCCATGACGGCGTTGCCCTCGACCGGGCTGGGATACAGCCACACCGCGGCCAGCAGCAGGAACAGCGACGCGATCACGAACGACACCACGTGGCCGAGCCCGAAGTCGAGCTGGGCGATCCGGAACCAGCGCCGGCAGTACTCCCGCGCATGATCCGGCAGGGCGGTCGTGTCGACCTGCAGGTCGGCCCGGCGGGCCCGCATCGGATCGAAGGCGGGGGCGAGCCCCATCCGTTCGAGACGCTCGCGGATGAGCCCCATGCCGACCCGCTTGGCCTTGCCCCACTCCGAAGCCTGCAGCGAGACGTCGATTCCGGTCGGCAGCAGACCGAGGAAGGCGGCGATGATCAGCCACGATCCGCCCGGGATCTCCACCTGCACGTAGTGGGCCAGCGCGCCGAAGGGCGCCGGATCGACCACGTAGACGCCGACGGTCGACAGGAACAGGATGCCGGCCAGGACCTTGGTGACCTGCTCCATCACGCTGTAGCGGCCCAGGAGCAGCAGCGCCACCGCGGCCACGCCGAGCACAAGCCCGTACACCGGGATCGGCACCGGCAGCCCCATCTGCTCGCTGAACACGAAGTAGAGCACGGCCGCGGCGGCCACCAGCCTTCCCGCCTGCCCCAGCGCGCACTGGACGAGCGTGGTCACCAGCACGTACCACAGCGGCCACTTGCCGGGCGCCGTCGAGTAGGCGTCGAGCATGCTCCGGCCGGTGGCGTTCGTGAACCGGAACGCCATCTCGAAACCGTGGTACTTGAAGATGTAGGCGACCGGAATGCACCACAGGAGCGCGAACTCGAAGCGCCCGCCCGCGGCCGGCGCCGTCACCAGGTGGGACGTGCCGATCCCGGTCATCATGAGGATGAGACCGGGGCCGAAGCTGCGAGCGAGCCCGCGCACGCTCGTGTCGGGCAGGGGCAGCGCGTCGAGCTGCTCGCGGTCGCTCGCCATTGGCGGGATCCTATCAGACGGCGCACGCCGCACCGGGCGCGCCGACGGGCGCGCCGACGCCTGTCAGGGCGCGCGGCGGCCGGTCGGAAGGGGGGCCTGGAACAGGACCCGGCCGACGAAGAAGGGCCCCATGGCCTGGATGAACTCGGCCGTCTGGCGGGTCGCCCGCATGTCCTTGACGAGTCGGGACAGGGGGAACAGGTCCGGGCCGATCAGGCCGATCACGAACTCGTTGTCGTCCCGGTCGAGGCCGTGGCACTCCAGGCGCACGTCCACGGCGTAGCCGGCTTCGCCGTAGCGGCGGCCCAGCATGCCGTGCTCCATCAGGATCTTGCCCTGCTCGGCCCGCGGCAGCCGATTGAACGCCCCGATTCGGCGCAGCGGATACCAGACCGCCCATGGGTATGCCGGATTGAGCGCGTTGCGGGGGACCTTGTGCAGCAGGAAGTCGGCGAGGTCCGGCTCGCGGCCCGAGGAGTACGTGCGGCCGAGCATCGTGAAGTCCGGGCGCGGCGTCAGGGCGGAGAACGGTTGCCCGACGAGCAGAGCGCGGCCGGCCCCTGCGAACACCGCCGGGTCCTCGTCCATCAGCAGCACGCCCACACCGCGAGGGTCGTTCAGATCCGCATAGACTACGGCGTCGAGGCCGCTCCGCTGCACCGCGTCGACGACGCTCCCGGTACTCAGGCACCCGGTGAACACGTGAAGCTGCACGAACAGGCGGCGCTCCAGCGTCTGCGCCTGTCCGCGCACGGGCGCGCCGTGCTCGCGGAGATCGGGCGCCCCGTCCTCTGCCGGAGCGGGGCGGGCGGTTGCCGCAGCCGCGTCATCGTGCATGGGCGGGATTCTACACCGGGGCCTCGTCGGCGCCCGGCGGGGCGACGCCCTCCCCCGCCCTGCGGCCGGACGCCCACCGCCTTCCGCTGGCGGCGCGGCCGCCCGCTCGGCGCGATCGCCGCATGTCGCGTCCCCACCTGATCGCGATCGCCGGCGCCTCGGGAGCGGGGAAGACGACCCTCGCCGGCCGCCTCGCCAGGACGCTCGGAGCCGCCGGATCGGCCGTGCCGGTAGTGCCGCTCGACGCCTACTACCGCGATCATCCGGGTGAGCCGCCCGCGGTCCGCGCGGCCCGCAACTTCGACTCGCCCGCGGCACTCGAGACCGCACTCCTGTTCGCGCATCTCGAGCAGCTGCGCAACGGCCGGGCGGCGGCGCGGCCGACCTACGATTTCCGGACGCACCGGCGAACGGCCCGCACGGTTGTGGTGCAGCCGGCCCCGTACGTGATCGTGGAAGGGCTGCTGGCACTCCACTGGCCGGCCGTCAGGGACCTCTGCCCCACGAAGATCTTCCTGGCGATCGACGAAGACCTCGCGCTCGCGCGGCGGATCGCGCGCGACACGAGCACCCGCGGCCGAACGGTCGCGTCGGTCCGGCAACAATGGTCGGAGACGGTGCACCCGATGTTCCGGCGCTACGTGGAGCCGACCCGCCGCTTCGCCGACCTGACGGTGGAGGGGGCAGCACCCCTGGAGTCAACGGTCGCCGCCGTGCTGGCGTTCGTCCGCCCGGGCGGTTGCGAGCCCTGACCGGCACGTGGAGTTTCGCCGACGCGCCCGCAAGCGCCGCCCACCGCTCCAGGAGCTACGGCGGAGACTCCTGGCCCGGCGTCGCGGAGTGGAACCTCCGCTCGCGTTCGAACGCCCGCCCGAGCTGGTCGACGGCCGCCGCGAGGAGCCGCTCGCGGGGCGGGTCGGGCGGCGCCGGCGACCGAGAGAACAGTTCCGCCACCGCGACGACGCGGCCGTCCGAGGTCACGGGCAGGACGCACAGCGAGCGCACCCCTTCGAGGGCGGCGCGCCGCGCGTAGGAGATCCGGGGCTCCACGGTCAGGCTGCCGATCCAGCGCGGTGCGGCCGCCGCGACCGCGCTCCGGAGCAGGTCGTCGCCCCCCTCGTCGCAGCAGACGTCCACGGCCGCTCGCGCCGGCGGCGGCATCGACGTGTCGTCCGCCACGTACCACACGCCGGTGGACACCAGCCCCTTCCCGTCCGCCGTCGCCAGGTACACCGTAGCCGCGTGCCAGCCGCCCCACTCGCCCACCACACGCAGGATGTCGCGCGCCGCCCGGTGGAACGCCGCTCCTTCGCGGCCGACGGCCATCGCCTCCAGCAGCAGTTGCAGCTCGGCCGACCGCGCGGTCGCCGAGGCGGCGCCGCCCCCTGCCGCGGCCGCCTCGGCCCGCGGTGCCGTCACGTCGGCATGCAGCAGCAGCGTGCCTTCGCCGGCAGTGGGAATCATCCGCACCTCTATCCAGCGGCCGTCGGGAGTGCGCAGCGACTCGACCGCCGGCTCGCCGAAGCGACCGAGGCGCGTCTCGACCCAGGCCTCCATCTCGGCTTCCGGGACGAGCACGACGGCGCGCCTCGCCGCGTAGCGGAGGAGGTCTTCGTACTCGAGACCGGGCCTGAGCTGGACGGCCGGGTAGAACTCGCGGAACCGGCCGTTGCACGCGGTGAGGCGCCCCTCCGAGCTCCACACCGCCAACCCGGCGGAGAAGCTCTCGAGCATCGCGGCCAGGCGTGCGCGCGCCACGGCCGCCTCGTCCCGAGCCGCCCGCAGGCGCCACGCGAGGAGCCCGGCGGCGACGGCGAGCAGGGCGGCCAGCAGGCCGATCGCGATCATGGGGGAATGGTAGCCGGGGCCGGCGCCTTGACAGCGACGCGTCCGGGACGTACGTTTCCCCGTGGACCGATGCAAGGCTTGAGAGTTGTCATCACGCTGGCCGCGGCGCTGGCGGTGGGCGTTGTCGCGGCGGGGGACGCACGCGCGCAGACGACCGACGACGCACCGCTGACGGCGGATGAGATCCCCATCTCGTTCGACCGTGTCCGGCGAGAGCTCGACCGCGCCCTGCGGGCGCCCAACGCCGGCCGCGCGTTGCGCCTGAACGACTACGTCACGGTCTACGCCCGGCTTCCGCCCCTCGACCTCATCGAGAACACCTTCGACCTCAGCCAGGGACCGATTCCGCACGGGGCACCGACCCGCATCGAGATGCTGAACGCCATGACGCCGCGCGAGTGGCGCACGCAGGGCGTGAATCTCGCCAACGTGATCGGCTGGACGGTACGCCGCATCAACCGGGCCCGCTAGGAGCTTCCCGCCGCCTCCCGCGGCGACCCGTCACGGCTCGGGGACGGTCCAGTGTCGGAGCGGCACCGACACGAGCATGTACTTTCTGCGCAAGTCGACAACCAGGCCCGCGTAGTCGGACCGGGCCACCTCACCGCGCACGAGGCGCCCGCGCAGGCGCCGAAGCTCGTAGCGGTAGAGGTCGTTGACGAACTCGTGGACGATCTCGGGGCGGGTCGACGGCGTGGGCCGGACGCCGTGGCGCGCAAGCGCCTCCTGCACGAGAGGGTGATACCGGACGGCCAACGCGCGACCGGATGGGGGCCCGAGGGGTCGTCTAGCCGGTGGCGAGCGCGTCCGCGGTTTCCACTCCGTAGGCGCGGAACCAGGGCTGGGCGCTGCTCAGGGCGCCGTTGACGTTGCCGATGTTGCGGATTCCTTCCGTGCGGAGCCAGTCGCGGAAAGCGTCGGCACCGTCCTTGGCATAGACGGGGATCCCGTCCTTCCAGGTGGCCCGACCGCAGAGCACGCCGGAGAACGCCGCCCGCGACTCGCCGGCCAGGGTGAGCGCCTCGGTGAACTCGGCGTTCCCCACTCCGGCCGACAGGTAGATGAACGGCTTTCTCGCGCTTGCCGATGCCTTCTGGAACAACGCGATCGCCTTCTCCCGGTCGTAGATGGCCTGGCCCGTGAAGCTGTCGGACCCCTCGACGTACTGCATGTTCACGGGGACTTCCACCTTCATCACGTCGACGCCGTAGCGGTCCTTGGAGAACTCTGCCATGCTTCGGGCCACGACCTGCGGCTTCCGCTTCGCGTACTCCGGCCCCTTCTCGTCGCCCCCGGTGTGGTCGTAGCCGACGAACTCCAGGAAGAACGGAATGTCGTTGGTGCGGCACTCGTCCCCGATGCGCTCGACGAACGCGTGCTTCTCGTCGTTGACTTCCTTGCTGTCGTACGGCGTGTAGTAGATCAGCACCTTCACGCAGTCCGCACCGGCATCCTTGAGCCGGCGCACGGACCAGTAGGGCAGGAGGTCGGGAAGGCGCCCCGGCCGCGTGTTGTCGTAGCCGCTCTCCTCGTAGGCGAGCAGAAGCCCGGCGTTGGGGCTGCGCAGCCTGGACGGTGCCAGCCCCCACTGGGGATCGAGCAGGATCGCCGAGGCGTGAGGCGTCAGGACTTCGGTGACGACGGCCTTGAACTCCTCCATCATCGCGTCGGTGGCGTCGCTCCCCTTCGCCTTGGCGAGCGCCTTCTTGAGAGAACCGCGCTGGTCCATCGCGGCCGCCGCGATGGCGCCGGTGTCCGTCGACACCGCCTTCATGCCGGCGAGCTTTCCTGGTGTCATGGGCACAATGGGTTGCACTCCCCGCGCCTTGGAGCGGCACGAAACCACGATTATACCGCGTCGATCTGAGGGCGTGCGGAAAGACGGCGCCGCGTGCTACGCTCGGACCGGCGCGGTCCGGTGACCGACGCGCCGGGGCCGCTCGGACCAGCGCGACGGAGGGCAACGGGTGAAGCGGATCGCTTCCGTTCCTGCGGCGGCGCTTATCGCCATCTCCACCGTCGTCGGGGCCGGCTCCACGCCGCAGGCGGCACAGAGCAACGAGGACCTGCTGCTGCCGGAGCCGAGCTATCCGACCGCGACCGCGCTCTGGCGCGACGGTCAGGCGACCGCGGCGCTGGCGGCGCTCGAGCGCGAGGCTCCGGCCGGCGACGCGGCGCCCATCGAGGCCCTGCTGCTCCGGGCGGCGGCGCTGGCCGACGCGGGACGCGCCGCGGACGCCGAGGCCGCGTGGCGAGCGGCCGGCCGCCGCGAGGCCTCGGTCCGGGACTTCGCGAGGCGTGCCATCACCGGGAGCCTCGCCGCGCGTGGCGAGCCCGAGGCCGCTGCGCAGCCGCTGGAAGCCCTTCTCGGCTCCGACGCCGGACGCCACCTCGACCTCCTCCTGCAGGTGGCCGACGCCCACGCCGCCGGCGGCGCCAACGACCGCGCCGCGGAACGCTACAGGCAGACGCTGGGACACCAGTCCGACGGGCCGCTCGCGGACCGGGCGCGCCTCGGGCTGGCCCGCGCGCTCGAAGCCGGCGGCGACGTCGAGGCGGCGCTGGCGACTCTGCGCGAGGCCCAGCTTCGCCACCGGGCCGCCGCCACCTTCGTTACGGCGCGCACCGAGGCCCGCCGGCTCACGCCCGCGCGTTCTCCGTTCACACAGGCGCAGTACCACGAGCTGGTCCGCCGGCTCCGCAACGCTTCGCGCTTCGCTCTCACGCTCGACCTCATCGAGGAATGGCGCGCGGCCTATCCGGCCACGGCACGGCCGGATCGGATCGACGCGGAACGGATCGCCACGCTGTACGCCCAGCGGGCCAACGCCGCGGCCGCGGCGGCGGCGGACCGGTTCGCGGACACCCATCCGGACAGCGGCCTCGTGCCCGGTGTCCGGCTCACCGCGTTCCGCCTGGCGGTGCGCATGGGCGACACCACTCGGGCACGGCGACTCGGGCTCGACCTGTGGGAAGGACGCGTGCCGGCGGCGTCCACCGACCAGCGCCGCGATGCGGCCCTGCTGCTGGCTGCGTATCTCGTCGCGGTCGGCGACGTCCGAGGCGGTCTCGATCTCTACCGTCCCCTGTTCCGCTCCGCCCGCACGGCCGACGAGCAGCGCGACCTGCTGTGGCGCGCGGGCGTGGCCGCCCTCCGCGACGGCCAGAATCGGCGTGCCCTGACCAATCTGCGGGGGCTCGTCGACCGGGAGCCGGACGGCGTCCTCGCTCTCGCCGGTGCCTACTGGCTCGCAGTGGCGCAGGAGCGGAGCGGCGCGACCGACGCCGCCGTCGAGGGCTTCCGCGGTCTCGTCGAGCGGAGTCCCAGCCACTACTACGGGCTGCAGGCCGGGGCGCGGCTCGCCGAGCTGGCTCCCGGGGACAGTGACGAGGCGGCGGGTGCGCTGGCGTTCCCGGTCCTGTCCCTGGGCGACTTCACCCGCGACCGGCCCGGGTTCCGGGCCGCGATGGCCCTGGCCCGCGCGGGGCTGACCGAGGACGCGGCGCGCCGACTTCGCCGCCTTCTGGCGGAGCGGCCGGGTGATCGCGGTCTGGCTCTGCTCGCGGCACGGGCCTCGGCCGCGGCCGGGGACCACGCGAGCGCGTCGCGCATCGTGGCCATCCGGTTCGCCCCGTTCCTCGAGCGGCCCGCTGTCGACCTCCCCCCCGACTTGCGTTCGCTCGCCTATCCACGGCCCTTCCCCGACGTGGTCGCCGCGGCGGCCGAGGCCCACGGCGTCGACGCACGGCTCCTCTACGCGCTGATGCGGCAGGAGTCGCGCTTCGATCCGCAGGCCCGCTCCCCGGTCGGCGCCATCGGGCTGCTGCAGATCATGCCCTACACCGCCGCCACGCTCGCCGTGAGCGCCGGGGTCGGCTACATCGTGACCGACGCCGGCATCGACGAGGATGCGCTCACCGATCCCCGCATCAACACGGCGCTGGCGGCGCGGCTGATGGCCAACCTGTCCGAGCTGTTCGATGAGCTGCCGCCGATCGTCGCGTCGTACAACGCGGGCGAGCGGCGCGTCGCGCGGTGGTGGCGCGCGGCCCGGCACCTGCGGGACGACTTCTTCGTCGATTCGATTCCCTACCGCGAGACGCGGAGCTTCGTGCGGGCGGTGCTTGCCAACTACGCGGCCTACACGGCCGGCGAGTGAAGCCTCAATGGCCCGACGCCCGGGCGTCGGCCCGGCGCCGATCCGCCCCCCCGGCGAGCACGCCCGCGTCGGCATCGTGGACGATCGCGTGCGCGGCCCCCTGGCGCGCGCGCGCCGCGAGGCGGTGCCCGCGGGCCTCGAGCAGCGCGACGGTGTCCGGGGAGAGGCCGTAGCGCTCGTGGAAGATGCGGTCCGGCAGCCACTGGTGGTGAAAGCGGGGCGCGTCGACCGCCTGCTGGGCGTTCATGCCGAAGTCGATCACGTTGAGGATGG
>JAPOVI010000137.1 GCA_026708265.1 Acidobacteriota bacterium | reverse complement strand
CCCCGAGGCGGTTGTGGAACCGCACGGAGAACCCGGGGCCCGAACCTTGGCGCAGGCAGTCCGCGACGAGGTGCATGCCGGTTGTATGGGCGGTCCCCTCTGGTGTCATGGCGCGCAGGTCTCCGTCGATGAGTTCCAGCTTGGCGTCCGGCTCGAACGCGCCGGCTTCCACGGCACGGTCGTACTCGATCCGGCTCAAGCGGTAGTGGCGGATCGAGACGTCGGACGCTGTGGCTCTCATGACGGCGCCTCTATCGTAGCGCGGAATCCGTCACCGTGCGGCCCCGCCTGGATTCGGCTGCACTTCTTCCGTTTGGCTGGTGCTCGGCGGCCGTTCGGTGGCTGCCGTCGGCCAGGACTCCGTGTCCTCGAGGCCGAGGATTCCTGTGAGAGCACACTTGGCCGCGGCGTCAGCGCGGCGCGCTGCGGCGGCCGTCGAACAGGAGCCACGCGATCCACTCGAGCAGGTCGGCCGCGGCGGGGTTGGTCTCGATGAGGACGGCCGCCTCGGTCGGCATCTCGGTGTCGGCCTCCGGGTCGAACGTGCGCAGCTCGGGCGGGCCGATCGGCTTCTCGTCGTCGGCGAGCGCCACGTAGAGCTGGAACATCTGCACGGGACTCTCCGGGTCGCAGTCGAGCGCGATCCGCAGCTCTCTCGGCTCCCGGGTCTGCCCGGCGCGAGCGGGCCAGCTCTGCCAGTGCGTGCGCCACCAGGTCCGCCGGATGGCCTGGACCTCGATGATGTGGCGCAGCCATTCGCAGTCGGTCGCGCGCAGGCGTTCGCTGTCGTGGACGGCCCAGCGACCGGCGGCGTCGGTTCCGGCCGCGGTCAGGTGTTCGCCGGGGGCGCCGCACCCTTCCGGCCACGTCCCGTTGATAAGCCAGTCTTCGGTCCGGTAGGCGTCCCATGCGCGCTTCAGAAGGGGGACGGTCTCGGGTGGGGGTTCGGGGTGCTGCAGGAGCAGCTCGTATCCGTTCGTGGGGTCGTTCATCAGCCATTCCAGTCGCGCACTATCGCGCCGGGTGCGTCCGGCGTCCCGCCGGCTTCCTCGATGCATCCGGCGCAGACGAGGACGCCCGCGGGGGAGTACGGGACCCAGTCGGCGTCGACGAGCAACATCGTTCCGCACTGGGCGCAACGCTCGCCGCTGATGGCCGCGCGCTCGTCCTCGTCGTCGACGCCGGCCTCGTCCAGCAGGGCCTCGATCTCGAGCTCGTCGCGCCGCCGCTGGGCTCGCGGTGCCGCACGCTGGGCGTTCCGCCAGTGGCGGCGGTCCATTCCGATCGATTGGGGCATATGCGGCGTTCTCCGGTCAGTGGGCCTCGTGGCGAACGAGGACGGGGTAGGCGTCGAGGACCCGGCCGAGCGTGGCTGCGTCGGGGACGAACACGCGCGCCCGGTACTGGACGATCTCCGTCACGCACCCGAGCGTCTTGAGCCGCGCCACGATCTCCGGGTTGCGGTGCTCGATCTCGGCGCGCACGGCCCCCATGTGCCGGCGCCCGGACAGCACCAGGTCGCCGTCGAGCAGGTACTTGCAGCGGCGGGCCGTGAGCTCCGCCATCCGCTCGCCGGGAGTCATCTTCGGGATGTCGGATGCCCCGAGGCCGAGCTTCATGCGCACCGTGTCCATCTGCCCGGCCGTCAGGACCCTGCCGATCAAGCTCGTGCCGCAGTCGGTGGTGAGGCGGTAGACGCGGACGTCGGTTCCCGGGAGCTTCTGCCAGATGGGGAGCAGCACGCCGGTGACGAGCCAGAAGTGCGACTCGCGGAACTCCGGCAGCTCCGCGCACAGCTCGGCCCACGCCGTGCGCCACTCGTCGATCTCGACGGGCTTCCAGCCGGTCTTGAGGCTGTCCAGAGGCTCGGTCCGGCGGCTCGCGGGCTGGATGATGCGCCGGCGCTTCTGGATCGTGCCGTCCTCGAGGGTCTGCGAGGGCGCCCCGGTGCAGAGGGCGACGTTGCCGGACCGCGTGTTGCGCAGCAGGACCGCCCCCGTGCCGGAGGAATTGTTCTCCGCTGCGTAGATCTCCAAGGCCGTCCCGACGGTGGTCGGCCTCAGCCGGTCGCGCCGGAGTATCTCGACGAGGTGGACTTGGGCTCCGCCGGGGGCCTCGGCCGTCTCCGTGGCCACCAGCTGCAGGCCGGCCGCGGTGATGCGTTCGACGCCGCGGTTGTAGGTGCCGGCCTGTATGGCCCCTTCGATGTTGGCGTCGACGAGCTGCTCGAGGTGCCCGAACAGGTGGTTCTGCTCGTCGATCTCGAGCGCGAGCAGGCGGTTGAGGAAAGTGTGCATGGGCGGGAGGTCGGTCAGGAGCTGGCCCTCGTTGTCGGTGATCGACAGGCCCGTCTCCTCCTCGAAGGAGTCGGCCGACCAGCCGTCGATGCGGCCGGCGTAGAGGTCGTGGTAGAAGGCGCGCAGGGCCGCCTTGGCGTACTCGGACTCGAAGTTGTCGGCTTCGCGGAAGAGCGCCGCGTTGTCGTCGCCCATCCCGCTCTGCGAGTCCTTCTGCCCGCGCGTGATCGCCCCGAGGCTGTGGATGCGCCGCGCGATCGTGGAGGTGAACCGCCGCTCGCCCTTCACGTTGGTGGTGACGGGCGAGAACAACGGCGCGCTCTTCTGGCGGGTGCGGTGGGTCCGGCCGAGCCCCTGGATGGCCTGGTTCGCCTGCCATCCCGCTTCGAGCAGGTAGTGCCGGCGGCGCTTCGTGTTCGCGCACGCCAGGTCGGCATGGTAGGAGCGCCCCGTGTTGCCCGCCCCCGAGAAGACGAGCGTGCGCTTCTTGCCGTCCATGAACGCCTGCGTCTCGTTGAGGTTCGCGCTGGCCGGCCGGTTGCGCACGGCGAGGCGGTCGCCGCGGCCGTCGTCCGAGATCCGGAGCACGCGGCGGGAGCGCCCGGTGACCTCGGCGACGTCGTCGTGCCCGAAGTGGTGGAGGAGCTGGTCGAGGGCGGCGCCGATCGGGGGCATGCTGGCGAGCTTCTCGACGAGGGCGTCCCGCAGGTCGACGGCCTCTTGCGACAGCACGGGGTTGCCGTCCTTGTCGCGCGCGGGGCGCGTGTGGACGTTGCCCTCGTCGTCCTCGTACTCCTCGTGGAGGCTCACCGGGAACGCGTGCATCAGGTAGTCGAGCACGTACTCCCTGGGCGTGAGGTCGATGGAGAGGTCGTCCCACTCGCTGGTGGGGACCTGGGAGAGCCGCCGCTCGGTGAGGGCCTCGCCGGTCGAGACGACCTGGACCACGGGCGCGAGGTCGCTCTTGAGGTCGTCCTCGATCGACGCGATCAGGGTCGGACACTTCATCGCGGTCAGCAGATGCGAGAAGAAGCGCTGCTTGGCGAGCTCGAAGGCGGAGCGGGCCGCGGCCTTGGCGCGGGCGTTGCAAACGTCGCCGGTGTCGATGCCGGTGGCCGCGAGCGCGGCCCCGAGGTTGTGGTGGATGATCTTGAAGGCCCTCGCGTACTCGTCGTAGATGGCCGTCTGCTCGAGGGTGAGGACGTGCTCGACGATGTCGACCTCGACGCCGGTGTAGGACAGCGCCCGCGCCTGGTAGCGGCCGAGCGCCTTGCAGTCCCTGGCGACCACCTCGAGGGCGGCCACGCCGCCGGCGTCCATCGCCTGCACGAAGTCGGCGCGGGCCGGGAAGGGTGTCTCGAGCGTGCCCCACAAGCCGAGCCGGCTCGCGTAGCAGAGGCCGTCGATGGTGCTGGCGCCGGTGGCCGACGAGTAGACGATGCGGGCCTGCGGGAGGGCGTTCTGCAGCCGCACGCCGGCCCTTCCCTGCTGGCTGGGCGCGATCGCGCCGCGCGCGCCCTTCCCGCCGGCGGCGTTGGACATGGCGTGCGACTCGTCGAAGACGATCACGCCGTTCCAGGCGTGCCGCGCCTCCTCGTCCGCGCCGCCGGCGAGCCACTCGATGATCTGCTCGAGCCTCGACGGGTTGCCGTCGCGGCCGGCGGACCGCAGCGTCGCGTAGGTCGAGAACAGGATGCCCGTGGCCCGGTCGATGGGGTCCTTCTGCCGCCACTTGTTGACGGCCGCGACGTCGCTCGCGCGTCCGCCCAGGGCTGTCCAGTCGCGCCGGGCGTCCTCGATGAGCTTGTCGGAGGCCGACAGCCAGAGCGCCCTGCGGCACCCCTGCAGCCAGCGGTCGAGGATGATGCCGGTGACCTGTCGTCCCTTCCCGCAGCCCGTCCCGTCGCCGAGCATCCAGCCGCGGCGGATGGCGGTGGGCTCGCTCCACGTCACGTTCGCTTCCGAGTCGGGGTCGCGGCGTGCGGCGTCGGTCGCCTGCGGGCCGTCCGGGCCGAGGTACCTCACGTTGTCGTAGTCGCTGTCGATCGAGTACCGCCCGGGCAGGTCGGCCGAGTGCGCCTCGGCGGCGAGCACGATGCTCTCGAGCTGCGCGTCGGACAGTGCCCCATCGGTCACGAGGTGGGCCGGCAGGACCGGCCGCGCCGTGGGACGCCGGTGGTCGACGGCGCTCATCGCCGCCGACTGCACCAGGGTCGTCGGGTGCCGCTTGGCGCTCTCGACGATCACCACCGAGGGCGTCCACGGGTGGTACGGGCGATCGTCGTCGATGACGGCGGCGTCGCTGGTGCGCCGGCTGGTGTAGGCGAGCGGCTCGGCATCCCGCCAGGCGGCGGGTTCGGCGGCGGCGGGGCTCGGCGGGGTCCTGCGGGACTTGGCGCGGCCGCGCGCGGCGGCGCCTGTGCTCGCTTTCGGGGCGGGCGCCGCGCTGTGGAGGGGCAGGCGCGGCGGCAGGGCGTCGAGCGCCGCGGCGAGCAGGTCCTCGGCGCTCGCGGCGGGCTCCCCAATGGCGACGGTCCCCCGGCTCTTCTCGCCGGGCTTCTCGAGGACAGTGAGGCGGGTCTCGAACGTGGTCCCGCGGCTGCGGTAGAGCCGCCCCGCGATGGGGCTGGTGAAGAGCACGTCCGGCGCGGGCTGGCGGCTCGGGAACGCCTGCCGCCAGCCGCCGCCGGCGGGGTCGCGGTTGGCCGCGGTGATCGCGACCAGGCGTCCGCCGGGGCGAAGTGCCCGGTAGGCGGCCGCCACGTGGCGCAGGTCCGCTCCGACGGCGAGCTTCGAGGAGCCGGCCGAGCGTGAGAACGGCGGGTTCATGACGACGACGCTCGGCCGCAGGTCCGGCAACAGGTCTGCGATGTGCTCGGCGTCGTGGCGGCTCACGCCGGCGCCGGGGAACGCCAGGTGCAGAAGGCCCGCGCGGGTGCTCGTGAGCTCGTTGAGCGCCAGGCGCCCGCCGTTGGCGGTGTCCAGGCCGAGCGCGGCCGCGGCGGCGAGCGTGCCGGTGCCGGCCGACGGCTCGAGCACCACGTCGCGTTCCGTCACGCCGGCGCAGGCGGCGACGCACCAGGCGAGCTCGAGCGGCGTCGAGAACTGCTGGAAGCGCTGCTGCACGTCGTCGCGGCGCGTCTGGGGCGGTTCGAGGCGGGCGATTCGCGCGATGAGGGCCAGCACGCCGGCCGGGCCGGCGGCCTGCGCGATCATGGCGGGACCGAAGCGGCGCAGCAGCAATGTGGTCGCCACCTCGCCCGCCTCGTACGCCTGCTTCCACAGCCAGGCCCCCTTGGCGTCCGTGCCGCCGAACGCGGCGGTCATGGCGCCTCTGAGCGCCCGGGCGTCGATGGCGCGGCCTGCCTCCAGATGGCGCAGGAGCGCGGCGCCGGCGCTGAAGATGCGCTGCGCGGTTTCGGACGCCGTGGCGTCCGGTGGTCGTAGCGGTCCGTGCACGGTTGGTTCCTCCGGATCGGGTTCGCCCGAGGGCCGGCGCCGGGCAGTGCCTCAGCCAGACCGGGGCACTGCCCGGCGCTGTGGCCGGTCCTCGGGCAGCCGGTGGGTTCGGTGGTCCGTCAGTCGTTCATCCA
This sequence comes from Acidobacteriota bacterium, assembly GCA_026708265.1. Lineage (GTDB taxonomy): Bacteria > Acidobacteriota > Vicinamibacteria > Vicinamibacterales > UBA8438 > JAGWAJ01. The sequence continues at coordinate 16,770 of JAPOVI010000137.1, read as the reverse complement.
GGCGGGGAGCTCGGCGGCGGGGGCGGTGTCGGCGGGGCCGGCGTCGGCGGCGGAGGCGCGGGCGGGCTCGAATCCGGGCGGCGCCCAGCGGAGCGCCCGCCGGCGGGCGTCGCCGGTGAGCTTGAGCGCCGCCGGCGGGGGGTTCTTGCCGAAGGCCTCGGCCATGGCCTTCGCGAGGGTCTCCTTGCGGTCGGTCTCGTGGGCCTCGGCCCACTGCTCGCCCAGCGTCTCGGCCGCGACCTGGAGCATCTCCCGGCGCCCCATGCGCCGCCAGAAGTGCTCGAGGTCGGGGCGGTACAGCTCGTGGAACGGGATGTCGAGCGCCTCGACCACGGCCTCGGTCTCCGGCCGCGCGTCGGGGTCGAAAGCGAGCTGGGGCGTGAGCGCCCGGGCGACGGCCGCGGCAAACTGCCGGCGCCGCTCCTTGGGCCTGAGCGCGCGGAACTGGAGCAGCCGCTCCCGCGGGGTCGGGGCCTGCAGCCAGTCGAGCTTCAGGCAGGTGGTCTCCGCGGCCAGCATCCGCGCCCCGGGGCTTCTCTGCGCGAGGGCTTCCCGGTCGTCGGGGTCAACGCCATCGGGCACGTCCGGCGTGACGGTGATCTCGATCGCCAGGGGTCCGTCCGGCTTCCCGCCGAAGACGGCCGAGGCCATCTGGTACGCGGCGAGGTCGAAGGCGAGCTCCGGGTCGCACTCCAGGCACGCCTTGACGATGCCGGCGCGGATCAGGCGCAGGTCCTCGGCCAGGCCCAGCCGAAGGCCCGCGTCCTGGGTCGCCGCGGCGCGCTCGTCGGGCTCGGCCTGGTCGTACTGCGGCGGCCGGTATCCGGGGTCGGGGGGCGGCGCCGGGGACGCAGCGTTGTCGTTGGCGGGCGTCGGGGGCGGCGGCACGTCGTCGCTGGCGGTCGCGGCCACGGGTTGGGGCGGCGTCGGCGGCGGGTCCGGGTCCGGCTTCCCGCCGACCGCGCCATCGGTAGGGGCTGCGGCCTCGGCGGTTGGGCCGGGGGTCGCGGCGGGGGCCGGCGTTGGCGGTGCGGGCACGAGGTGCTCGTCCTGGCGGCGCACCAGGCCGCGGTGAACGACCAGGTCGCCCTCGCCGCCGATCGTCACGATGCATCCCGAGCAGGCCATCAGCTCGGGGTTGAACGACTCGTGCGAGTGCATCTCCTCGTTGAGGGCGCTTGCTTCGGTCTCGAGCTTCTCGATCCTGGCCTTGAGGCGGTCGCGCTCGGCGTCGCCGGCGCGGTCGTCGGCGAGCCCGTAGGCCGCTTGCTTGAGCCGGTCGATCTCGGCCGCCAGCTCCGCGAGGCGCGCGGTCTCGGCGTCGGTCGGGGGCTCGGGCTTGCCCTTGACGCGCCCGAACTGCCGGGTCACGTCCCACGGGGCCTCGAGGACGGTGTCGATCCAGCGCCAGCCGTCGCCGAGCTTGCGCCGCGCGCTTTGCAACTTCTTGGACGCGAGGTCGCTGAGGAGCTCGACGTCGCGGATCAGCACGCTCCTCTCGTCCTCGGCCGCGAACAGGTCCTCCTCGACGGTCCCGCCGGCGGCCTTGTACGCCTTCAGGCCGACGAACCGCGCGCGGGCCGATGCCGCGGACACGAGGCCCTGCTGCAGCTCGTTGCGGATCCAGCCGGCGGTCGGCGTGTATCCGGTCTGGTTCCGCACCTTGTTCCAGACGTCGAGTTGCCGGCCGCGGTCCGGCGTCGACGCGAACGCCTGGAGCTGGTCGAGCGTCAGGCGGTCGTCGCGCGCCTGGGCGAGGATCTCCGGGGCGACGGCGCCGAGGCGCAGCCGCCGCTGCACCGCCTGGACGGTCAGGCCGAAGCGGCTGGCGATCTCGCGGACGCTCAGGCCGCGCTCGAGCATCGTGTGGAAGGCCGTGAACTCGTCGATCGGGTGCATGTTCACGCGCACGGCGTTCTCGGTGTAGCTGATCTCCTCGTCGATCGCGTCGTCCGGCAGGACCCGACAGGGTATCGGCGTCGTCGTCCGGAACCGGCTGCGGCGCTTCTTGGCCAGGGTCCGGAGTGCCTTGAGCCGCCGGCCGCCGCCGACGACGTGGAAGGTCTTCTCGTCGTCGTGGGCACGCACCACGAGGTTCTTGAGGAGCCCGTGCGCTTCGAGGGACGCTTCGAGCTGGCGCATGGCTTCCGCCGGCGCCGCCGCCGTGCGCGCGTTGCGGTCGGACGGCTCCAGGTTCCGGAGGGGTATCCACCGGATTTCGTCGCTATGTGGCATGTCAGTTCCTTCCGTGCGCCTGGGCGCGGCGGATCCCGATATCCAGGCAGCGGTGGGCGTGGACCGTGGCGGTCATCATGACCAGGTCTCCGGGTACGCTCGTGTCGCTGAAGGCCCGCTCGGCGGCGCGCATCTGCTCGGCCAGCGCCGCGAGGTTGGCGGGCGCGGTCGTGGCGCGCGCGGGTGGCGCCGCGGCGGCGGCAGCGGTCAAGAGGCGTGCGGCCTCGGCGGGGCTGGCGTCTCCGGCTTCGAGCTCGCGGGCGAGCTGCCGGCAGACGTGGCTGAGCGGCTCGGCGCCGCGCGCGATGGCGTCGGCGAGCAGGGCCGTCAGGTGGTCGTCCACCGTTCGTGTGGTCGTCATGCGTTCGTTCCTCCTTGCCTTCGGGCCTCGCGTGCCCGGGCCGTGCAGGGTGGCGGGGGCCGTCCGCTTCGGCGGGGTCGGGTTCGGATGGTGTCGATCGCCTTCTCGAGGTGGCGATCGTCACGGCGTGGCAGGTCTCGTCGTTGGAGCCGGAGACGGCGGGCCGCGAGCGGGCACGGGGCGTCCGTGAGGTCGGGGTCGGCTTTGGTGGGGCTTCGGGGCTCGGCGGATCGAGACGGCGTCGGGTTCGGCGGGTGGTCTCGTTGCCGGCCGTCCGCCCCGCTCAAGGCAAGGGGGGGCGTGTCGCGCCGGCGTTCAGCAGCACGGCCTGGGTACCGGGCTCCAGCGGAGTCGCTTCGCGCAGCTCGCCGTTGGTTGTCGTGAGCGACACCGGCTCCGCGTCGTACGCGCCCAGCGCCTGCAGCTTGCCGTCCGGGTCAGCTATCACGATCACGGTTCGCGCCTCGTCTCCCCGGGGCGCCGCGTGAAGCACGCCGGCCACGGTCAGCGGCGGGATTTCGTCGGTCAGGGCATCGAGCAGCGTGTCGTCGACGTCGTGCTGCTCTCCGGTGTGCGCGGAGATCGCCAGCCGGCCGTCCGGGGCCGCGTGCGGGCGGTACCACTCGTCCTCGTAGAAGCACCGGCTCCTGTCCTTCAGCCGTACCGGCCGCCCTCGGTCTGCGGCGTCCAGGAACTGCTTGCGGGTCATGGCGTACCTCCTCGTGGTCGTGGGTCTGGCCTCGGTCCGGCTCGGCCAGGGAGGATCCGGGCCTTCGTCACGATGTCGCTTGCTTTCGCGCCGGGGTCGGCGTCCGTGGGGCAGATGAGGAGCGCGATGGGTGGCGGCGCGGTGGGAACGCCGGTGAAGGGGGAGTCGGAGCTCGGGAGGCCGGGGGATGCCGGTTGCCTCGGGCTGGGCGCGGCGACCGGCGGGCTGGCCGGCGGCCTTGGCTACGGCGTCGGAACCGGGCCGACGGGCGGCGATTTCAGCGTTCGAGATCTACGGGATTACGCACGTGAGGTGACGCGAATACCGTCGCGGCGCCGACAGGGCGCATGGCTCCCGCTCGCTGCTGTCAGGGCGCCCCGCCCTCACCCCGATCGTCCCTGTACCGCGGGCGAGACCTCGGCGCGCAGTTTCAGGCCCAGCGCGCCAACCACCTTGAGAACGGTGTCCAGGTTCGGAACCCGCTCGCCGGACAGAGCCTTGTACAGGCTCTCGCGCGACAGGCCGGCGTCGCTCGCGACCTGCGCAATACCCCGCGCGCGGGCGATGTCGCCCAGTGCCTTGGCCACGAGCGCGGCGTCGCCGTCCGCGTCCTCGGTAGACGCTTCCAAGTACGCCGCCATGTCTTCGTGCGTGCGCAGGTGATCGGCAACGTCGTAGCGGGATGTGGCGGTCTTGGTCATGGTGTCACCTACAGGTTTCTCGCCAGGCGCAACGCCGTCTCGAGCGTGCGTTCGTCGCCGCCGGCCCACGTCTGTCAATCCCCGTCAGTGCGGGCTGGTGGGCGCGGTCGACTACGCCACGGTCGACCGTGTTCTCCAGGGTGAGGTTGGAACGAATCTCCCCATCCGATCTCCTTCGTTGATTCTCATCTGTGCGGTGCTCGCGCTGCAATTCGCCCTCTGCTACGGCCTCTGTGGCCGATCCACGCTCTCCGCCTTCAGCCGCGCTCCCCAGGCCAGTTTCCGAGAGTTTGGCCGGCGCCATTCTTGCGGAGGCTCGGGCGGGTCACGATCGCCCCTTCTTCGCGGCGGGACCATCCCACGCCCCGAACCCCGGCATGGCCCACTGCTCGACGCGCTCCCGCGCCGCGGCGTCGAGTGCGGCCCGCCCCTGCGGGTCGTCCCCGAACACGGCGGCCATGTCGGCGGCGAGCTGCCCCTTCTTGTGGTTCCTGCGGGCCTTCGCCCACTCGGTGCCGACGACCGCCTCCGCGATCTCGAGCATCCGGGCGCGGGTCAGTCGCTTCCAGAAGTACTTCTCGCTGGGCCGGACCGCCGTGGCGAAGTCGATGTCCAGGAGCTCGACCACGCGTTCCCCGACCGGCAGCGCGCGGTGCTGGTTGGCAGCCTGGTTGTGGAGCGCGGCCGAGACGGCGCGGGCGAACAGGTCCTGCTTCTCGGCGTCGGGGAGGGCACGGAACGAGTCGAAGCGCTTCAGGTCGTCGCCGAGCTTCATCCACTGGCCGGTCGGCGGGCTGTCGAGCTTCTCGCCGGGGCTGGCGGCGGCGAAGTCGCTCTCGCCGTTGCGGCCCATCGGGCGCAGGCTCGTGCGGACGAGGCGGATGTCGGCGGGGCGCTCTGTGCCGCGCGTCGACGTGTCCATCACCAGGAGGTACGCCGCGAGATCGAACGCGACGTCGAAGCGCTTGGCCAGCGCGGCGCGGACGATGCCCGTGCGGATCGCGGCGAGGTCGTCGATGACGGCGGCGGAGAGCCCCGCGGCCTTGGCGTGCGCCGCCTCGGGGCTCTGGTGGTTGCGCGTGGTGCGGGTGGTCCAGGGCTCCTCGAACCGCTCGTCGAAGCTCGGCGGCGGTGCGGCGGGTTCTTCTCCGCCCTCCGCGGGGTTCGCGCCGTCCGCCTCGGGGGCGTTCGCCGGGGCGTCGGCCGCGTCCTTCTTCCTGGCGGTCTTCTTCGGCTTCGGCGGCACGTCCTCCGGGAGCACGAGGCCCGTGATCACGTCCGCCCGCGCGCCCCTGAGTGTGACGATGCAGCCGGCTATGCGCATGTCCTCGGGCCGGTACTTCGTCCGGGCGGCGATGCGCGCCTCGAGCTTCTCGTGCTTGGCGTTGAGCTCCTGGCTCCGGGCGTACGCGTTGCCCTGCTCGGCCGGGTCCATCGGCGGGTTGTCGGCGATGTCCTGCATCCGGTCGGCGAGCTGGTCGAGGCGCTTCCGCTCGGCGGCGGTCGGCGTGCCGGGCTCGCCGCGGAGCTGGTGCAACGTGTGGATCCGCTCCCAGTCGGCCTCGATCTGGATCTCGACCCACTTCCACCGCTTCGCGAGCCGGTCGGCGGTCTTCTTCAGCTCGGCCTCGGCGAGCTTCATGAGCAGGCCGCGGTCGAGCAGGTACACCGCCTCGTCGTCGAACTGGCTGAACAGGTCGCGCTGCACGCGGCCGCCGGCCTTCTCGTACGCCTCGAGGCCGACGAACGAGGCGAGTCCGCTGCTGCCGATCACCGCGCCCTCGGTGAGCTGGTCGCGGATGTGCTCGGGCCACGTCGCCCCGCCGCTCCGGGCCTTTGCCCAGACGTCGAGCTGCGCCTGGCGGTCGTCGGTGACGGTGAAGGCCATCAGGGTCTGGAGGTTCATCTCGCCGTTGCGGAAGGCGGCCAGCAGCTCCGGGGCCACCGTCCCGAGCCGCATCATCTTCGTGACCTGCCGCTCGCTGACGCCGGCCCGCGACGCTATGTCGGCCGCCGTCATGCCCTTGGCGCGCAACCGCTCGTAGGCCTCGTACTGGTCGGCCGGGTGCATCGGGGCGCGCTTCTCGTTCTCGTGGAGCGACACCTCGGCGGGGTCGGCGCCGGCGCCAAGGACGCGGCACGGCGCGACGTAGTCGGCGGCGATCTTGCCGGCCTCGGCGAGCTGCTGCAGGGCGGCCAGCCGGCGGCCGCCGGCGACCACGTCGAAGTTGTCGTCGCCGTTGGGGACCACCAGGAGGCTCTCGAGGACGCCCAGCGAGAGGATGCTCGCCTGCAGCTCCTTGTCGTCCTCGGGGTCGGCGCTCACTGTGCGCACGTTGGCGGCTGACAGCTTCAGCCGGCTCAGGGGGATGTTCCGGTTCGTGAGTTTCATCATTCCGTATGCCTCGTTTCGAGTTCGTTCAGCAGCGCCCGAGCGGCGTGAGCCAGCTCGAGCGCGGCGTCGTGGGTCCGGGAGACGGAGTAGCTGCCGTCGTCGTCGGACAGCGCCCGTTCCGCGTGTTCGACGGCGGCCCGCAGCGCGGCCTCGGCGGCGCTGGCCGTGGTTCGCGGGGCGGCCGCGTCGGCCGGTGCGGCGAAGCGTCCCGCGGCGTGCCGCGCCCGCTCCTTGACGGCGCCCTGCCACTCGGGGTCGCCGCCGCGGGCAGGGTCGGTGTGTCTTCTCAGGCAGTCCAGCGTGTCGGTCCAGCGGGTCCGCAGGCGGTCGAGGAGGGCGTCGCGGGCGCCGCGGTCGGTGCGGCGGTTCAGGATCATCGTCGAGCCTTCGGGTGCGTGCGGCTGGTTGCGCCGCGGCGGTCGGTCCGGTAGGCGGCCCGGCGCTGCGAGCGCCGGCACTCTGCCCGGGCGCTCCACTTCGCGGGCGGCTCGGCGGGCTTCTGGGCGAGCAGGCTCGATGCGAGGGCGCAGTGCGCCCTCGACAGGCTTCTCAGCATGTGTCGTTGTCTCCTTTCGCGGGGGACGTGGGGCCGGTGGGGTGCGGGCCGGCCCGGGATGCCGGCGGGGCGCGGCTAGCGGCGGCGGGCTTCCGGGCGTTCGCAGTTCGGGCAGTACAGCGGGCGGCCCAGCCTGACGGGCGGCTTGCCGTCAGGGACGGTCATGCGCTTGAGACGGTCGCACCGGACGCAGCGCACTTGACCCTCGTCGTCGTAGAACGCCGCGGTCCGGTACGCCGCGGGCAGCACGGTCTCGGCAATGACGGCGTCGGGCTGCTTCAGCACGACTTGGGCAATGCAGTTCCTCGCGTCGATGCTCGTCCTGATCGCGGCGCCGTCGCTCCATGCGTTACGCACGAGCGGGCTGGCGGAGGGGCCGATGTCGATGTGAGCCCAGGCCCGCTCGAGGCCGGAGTCGCCGACGTGTCCGCACGCCAGCGCGACCCGCAGGGGGGAGCCGTGGCCGGCGCGCCACGCCCGGGCGACGAGCCGCTCGAGCGGCTGGGTCTCGGTCCGCGTCAGGTCGAGCTTCACGTCGAGCAGGACTTGGCGGGTGCTCTCCCCGGCCGGTAGCCGCAGGTGTTCTTGCACCAGCGTGACGCGCCGGACGACAGTGTCGTTCCCGCCGGTGCGCAGCGCTTCGTATGCCCGCATGGTCCCCGCGATCCCGCGATACTCGCCGAGCTCCCGAGTCCGGTCTGTGCACGTCACGACGTCGAACCCTTCGAGCCGCAGGCGCCTGAGCTCCTCGTCGCACAGCTCGATCGGCCAGTCGGGGCTCTCCGGGTCGTCGCCGTTCGCGATGTAGACGGCCCACTCGTCGGGCAGCCACACCGTGCGGGTGTCGCTGCAAGGCGCTCTCGCTACCGGTTGCTCGCCGGCGGCCATGGCGGGTCCGTCGCGTTCCGTTTCCTGATCCACTCACCGCATCCTTTCGAGGTCGGCCTCGCATGTGCGCCAACGTCCCCGGGGTCGTGTGTGGCTGCCGCAGGGAGGCAGGTCGAGCGTGCGGTCGGAGTCGTCGTCGGCGGGGGGAGCGTGCCGTGCGATGTGACTCAGAAACGCTCGACTTCGAAGTCGGGAGGGCTCACGGCGATCCAGGGGCCGAGCCGGTCGGCGACATGCATGACGAGCACGATGTCGCTGAGCGAGGCGTTCGACCGGGCGGCCTGGACACGGAGGAACCGGTCGAGGGGCCGGCCGCCCTCGTCGGCGGGGCCGGTGAGGGTCACGATCATTCCGGTGCGGAGCGCGATCAGGGTCCTGGCGCAGCTTCCGGCCGGCAGCTTCGCAATCACGGCCTCGCGCCGCGGGCTGCGCGGGTCGCCGGCCGACGCCGGGGCCGCGAGCCAGTGGCTCAGGCACTCGTAGGGCGTTCCCCTGCGTATGCCGATGGCTGGGCGCCCGAACCCGGCCGATGCGTTGATCGAGACGATCGCGCGGTCTGTCGCTCCGGCGGCGCGGTAGCGGATCGCGTCCTCCAGCCAGCGGTCGGCCTCCACGCGCGACTGGGCGAGCCCGATCCTCGCGTGGCCGCGGCGGGTGATCACGGCCAGGCGCGTCGCCGCCGTCAGAGCCATCGGCACACCAGCCGGCGCTCCGCGTGCCGGCTCGGGCGTGCGCGGCGGCCGGGCGCGCGCGGGATGCCGGCGCGGCGGCTGCCCTTCGGGATCCCCCGGCGGAGCGTCTCGACAATCCACCCCGTCACCGCGTCGGCCGCCGCGGGCTCGCCGCCGTAGCCCCCCGCGACGGCACATTCGATGACGTGGGCGTCGAGCGGGCCGTCGCCCTGGCCGGCCACGGCGGCGGTTACGGCCGCCTCATCGAGCTCCCGGGCGAAGTGGGCGAGTGCGGGCTCGTCGAGATAGGCGGCCACGGACCGCGGATCCGTTCCCGCGAGTCCCATCGCCGGGCGCAGCCGCGCGTCGGGCCATACCAGCCAGTGCCGCGCCGGCGCCGGCCCTGCGCTGCGGACCAGACTCCCGATCGGCACCGGCTGCGGCCGGGCCGGGTCGAGGAGCATTCCCATCCAGGGCTCTGGACCGGCGATGACGTCGCTCAGCACGAGGGCGGGCTCCGGCACCCACGGGTCCGGCGCCACGTGCTGCACGCCGCGCGGGTCGGCGCCGGCCAGCTGCGCGAGCCGCCGCGGCGTGAGCCCGCGGGGTCTCACCCGGGTGTTCCTGAGCGGCCGTCCGGCGCGGTCGACCGCGTAGTCTTCGGGGCGCGTGGGCGCACTGGGATGCAGTCCGAACATGGTTCGATACTCCTTTCGGGGCAGATGTGCCGGGGCGTCCGGCGGTTCCGGTTCGCCGAGGTTCTCGTTCGGGGGCGGGCCCGGGTCTGTTGGAGCGGGAGCTGCGGTGCGGTGCGGCGTCGGCGCTGTGCGGCGACTCCGCGTGGACAGGCGCCTTCGGTGGATGGCTGGGTGCTACGGATGGCGATCGTCAGCAGTCCGGCTCAGGCGAGGGCGTTGACGAACGTCCGGGGCCGTGCGCCGAGCGCGGTCCGGCTGCTGGGGGCTGACCCATTGACAGGCCTTCGGTTGGTGCGCGAGAATTCCCGAGTCGGCTCCCAAGGGAGTCGAGCTTCATCCCCCCGGGGTCTGGTGCCCTTGTGCGCCACACGCCGGGGTTTTTTTTGCGCGAGATGGCACGTCAGGCTGCGCTCTTCATCGACGGCAACAACTGGTACCATGGCCTGAAGGGCCTCGGTATGGTCGATCTCGGTCGGCTCGACTATCGAAAGCTCTCCTTGAAGCTGGTCGGGCCGCGGCAGTGGATCGGAACGCGGTACTATGTCGGCCGGGTCCCCCAGAGCGGGGACGCCGCACTCTACACCAACCAACGTCGCTTCCTGGCGAAGCTTGAGGCCGACTCGCGTATCAGCACTCACCTCGGCCGGCTGGAACAAAGACCCGTCGTCGACCCAACCGCGGCTGATCTGCGGTCATATCTGTCGCACCTCAGGACAAGGATCGACTTCCGGGTATTTCAGGACTTGATGAAGCTGGCGCGAAGACACCAGAGCACCACTGTTTTCGTGGAAAAGGCGGTCGACGTGATGATCGCCGTGGACCTGGTGGTGATGGCTGAACGCAACGGCTTCGATGACGCCTATTTGCTCTCGGCAGATGGCGACTTCACGCCGGCGGTCGAGCACGTGCGCTCACACGGAAAGAGGGTGTACGCGGTCTCGGCATCGTCCGGGGCGCGGCTTGCCGCGGCGGTCAACTCGTTCATTCGCATCCGTGCCGCATCGTGGTTCGCCGACTGCTACGACGACGAATAGGGCGTCCTGGCGCGCGTTCTTCCAGGGGGCGGTTTTGCTAGAGCGGCGGCTGCGGGGTTGAGCGGCGCTGTCGTAGTGCGGCGACGCCGCGCGGTCGGGCGCCTTCGGCGGAAAGCTCGGTGTCGCGGACGGCGATGGCCGGCAGTCCGGCGCGGGCGAGGGCGTTGACGATCGTCCGGGCCACGCGCAGGGCCCGGTCCAGCTCCTCGGGGCTCGCGCCGCCGGTGAGCACGCCCAGCGGGTCGTGGCGCAGCCGGTCCTTCGTGGTCCACCCGGCCGCGCCGAGGAGCTGGTCGCGCTTCGGGCTGCCGGTTACGAAGAGCGCACGCTCTATCGTGCGAATGTCGGCGACCCGGTGCCGGCGGGCGGCGGCGCGCACGATGCGGCCGCTCGCCTCGGTCAACCGCAGGCTGCCCGACACGAGCCGGTCGACGGCGTCGTAGCGGCTCCGCGGTCGGCGCTCGGGCGGCGGGTCGTCGGCGTCCTGTCCGTCCGGCCTGCGGGCCCGCTTCTTCTCGTCCTGGAGCAGGCCGTGCTCGATGCCGGTCGGCGTGCGCTCGAGGTCGCGGCACCGCTCCATGTGGATGCGGGCGATCGCGGCGCCGTCGCGCACGGCCTGGTCGTAGGCGTTCCAGCCGCCGCCGCACTCGACGACGGTGCCGGGCTTCGCCTGGAGCATTCTCGAGGCGTACTCCAGCGGCTTCTCCCCGCGGCCCAGTCCGCCGGTGCGCGGCGGCGGGGCCAGGGTCGGGTGGCCGCGGCGGTCGGCCCAGCCCATCGCCGCTCGGGACGCGCTTCCGCCGGCGGCGATCAGCGCGACCCGGCCGCGCCTCGCGGCGATCGCGTCGAGGTGGGCTTCCAGGACAGGCGTCTCGACGGCTTTCAGGCTCCCGGTCACCAGGATGCGGTGGCGCCCGTCGCCGGGCTTCGGTTCCGGCGCCCGGGCGCGCGTCTCCTCGAGGACGATGGCGGCGACGTCGTCCGGCATTCCGTGGTGGCGCGCCCCGTCGAGACTGCGCCCGAGGCGGGGCAGCTCCCGGGTCCCGAGGTCCACGACGGGGACCCCGTGCCGCTCGGCCAGCCGGATCGCCATCCCGGTGCCGCCCTCGCCCGCTCCGTCCGGCGTCCAGCAGATGACCACGTCGCTCGGCGGGGAGCTCCCGGGCTCGGGGCCGAGGACCTGGTGCACGTTCCTCACCATGAGCTTCTGCACCGCTTCGCGGAGGACGTGCCAGGCCGGGTGGGCCTGTCTAGCCAGGTCGCGGTTCGCCTGGCTGTTGATGCCGACGCGGGTGTCGGCGCCGTCGGCCGCGCGGCCGTTGAACCCGGGCCAGGGCAGCCATATCTCGCGGGGACCCCGTTCGTGCTCCGCGCCGGCCTCGAACGCCGTGTCGGCGCCGTCGGCCGCTCCCGAGCGCAGCGTCCAGCCGTGGCGGGCCATCGCGCGGCCGATGCGCTGCATCGTCTCGAGGACCGCCTGCGGCGTCTGCCGCGAGCCGATCCCGGCGTAGACGCGGTTCGGTGGAGTCGCCGGCTTCGGCGCCGGCGGGTCCGGGGCGGTCCTCCCGGCCATGTTCCTCAGCCAAGTTTCGGGCGTCTCGATCGCGGCCCGCGCCCTCGCGAGGCCCATCCCGGCGACGATCGCGGCGGCCTTGGCCTGGCAGGCGAGGGCACCCGGCCGGTGGAACTGGTCCGTGAACCCGTCGTACCGCTGCAGGCGCTCGACGACCCCGTGCCCGCAATGGCGCAGCGCGCTGCGGGTCCACAGCCAGTCGTAGAAGGCGGACCCGGTCTCCAGCGGCCACTGCCTGCCCTCGTGCCGGAATCCCGCCAGCGGGCCTTGCCGGCGCCGCTCCCGGTCGCGGCGCTTCGCTTCGTATCCGGACTGGGACACGTGCGTGTCGGGTCCGCCGTCCCCGTAGCACTTCGCGGCCTGGTAGACCGCCTCGACCGAGCGCCGGTGCGGGTCGCCGGCGGCGGGCAGGTTCATCGCGCTGAGGTCGCGGCCGAGGCGGTCGGAGCTGCGGCTCGATATCTCGAGGGTGCGCGGCGGCCGGCCGTGCTCGACGGCGGTGTGGAACGGCGGGTGCCGTGCGGGCCGGAACCAGGTCATCGGTCCTTCCTTGTTCGGTTGCTCATCTCACTGTCTCCCGGGCATCGCGACCACACGAGGCGGTTGCCGGCGATGATGCGCCGGCCCGGGCGGCGCGGGCGCCCAGTCTTCCGGCGCGCGGCGGTCGCGGCCGGCGCACCACGTCGGGGTCCGCGTGATTGCTGGTGCTCCGACGCCGCGGCGCCCCGCGCGGGCCGAGGACGGTGATGAGGATCGGGTTCATGCTAGCTCAGTCCCCGCAGAAACAGGACACGGCCTCGCTGGCCTCCCGTTCCTCGCGGAGCTCGTCGAACGGCATCATGGGCGTGTTCTTCAGGTCCTCGTAGGTGTAGCGCATCAGGAAGCGCGTCAGCTCCGGCTTGCGCACCTTCCGCGCGACGGACCGCCGGAAGCGCTCCTGCTCGATCCACCACTCGGCGCGCTCCGGGTACTGGGTGATGAGCCGCATCAGCTTCCAGCGGCCCTTCAGGAAGCACAGGTCGCAGTTCCCCAAGTCCCGGTGGATCTGCAGGTCGAACGGCTGCTCGGACCAGAACCGCTCGACGTCGCGGACCGAGACGCGCGCGTCGACGAGGGGGTAGACGGTCCGGCACTCCTCCCACAGGGCCTTGGCCCACCGTTTCGGCTCGTCGTGGCGGATGCCGAGGATCGAGTGCGGCCGCGGCCGCCACCAGCGGAGCCTGGTCCGCGCGAACCGGGCCGCGGTCTCCACCTTGAGGTCGGCCGTGCAGATGCGCTTGTGCGCGTTGGGCAGGAGCTTGTGCGCTCGGATCAGCATCGCGAACGGCTCCCCGCGCCTCGACGCGGTGTCGTAGTCGACGACCCTGAACGTGTTCTTGGGATCGCGGATGCCCCCGCGGGCGTCGGCGCGGTACACGTACTCGACCCACGCGATCGGCACCTGCCACCGGCGCTCCATCTCGCGGATGAACAGGAGCGTCTTCTCGTGCTCCTTGCCGGTGTTCGCGAAGACGGCGCGGACGTTGGCGGGCAGCCGGCCGTCGTAGGCCTCGAGCATCTTGTGCAGCAGCATCCCGGAGGTGCGGCCGCCGGAGACGTGCAGGAGGTAGCGCAGGCCGCCTTGGGCGCACCTGTAGGGGTTTCCGCCGCTGTTCAAGGCTACGGGGTCGGGCGCCGACGCACGGGTAGCCGCGCGCCGGGGGTCGGGCGCTGGACAGGTTCCGGAGGGAGGGGTGGTCCGCGGTCGTGGTCAGGGGCGTCGGAGGGATGGCCGTCGCGGCGGGTTGCAGAGGCCGTGTCGGGCGGGAACGTGCGGCGATCAGCGGTCGTGGCGCGCCGCGGCGGGGGGCTTCCAGATGCCGGCGCCGACGGCTCCCGCCGTCGTGCGGTCCAGGGCGTCGAGGATGGCTCGCTTCGGCATGTTGCCGAGGTCCTCGAACCACCTCGATCCCACGCCGCAGAAGAGGGCGTCCCGGGTCGCCGGGTCGAGGCCGAGGATCCGGGCGGCGATGTCGAGCATGCTGACCGCGCGCTCGGGCAGGTTGTCGTCCCTTGCGATGCGCCGGCGGGTCGCGGCGGCCTCTTCCGGGCAGTCGATGATCGCCAGCGCGGCCAGGCAGCCGACGCTCCCGCAGCCGTCGGTTCTCTGGCCGTAGACTGTGGCCATGTTCACGGCGTCGATTCTGCGCCCGGCCGTCTTCGGGCTGCGCTCCATCAGCCGCTCCGGGGAGGCGGCCAGGACGTGGGTGCCCAGTTCGCCCTCGTACCCGGGCAGTCGCTCCACGCGCTCCCGGAGCGCGGCGAGCCGGTCGGTGCGTCTCTCGATGTCGCTCACAGGCGTCCCATCTCCTTGAAGCTGCAGTAGCGGGTGTCGGCGAGGATCACGTGGTCGACGACCTCGATTCCCATCAGCGTTCCGGCCTGCTGCAGCCGCGCCGTCAGGGCGACGTCGTCGTGGCTCGGCGTGGGGTCGCCGGACGGGTGGTTGTGGAAGAGCACGATGGCGGCGGCGCGGTGCATCGCGGCCATCCGGAAGACCTCCCGGGGATGGACGAGGCTCGCGTCCAGCGTTCCGGTCGACACGATCTCGGTGCGGAGCATGCGGTGCTTCGTGCAGAGGCTGATGATGCCGAAGCGCTCGATGGGGCTGGCCCCGTAGTGCGGCAGGAGGAACGCCGCGACCTCCCGCGGCGTGCCGAGGCGCGTGCGGTCCGGCCGCGGCCGCGTGAGGGTGCGGCGGCCCAGCTCGACGCCGGCGACGACCATTGCGGCGCGCGTGGGCGTCATGCCCTTGATCCGAGCGAGATCGTCCGTGCTCTCGTGCGCCAGTTGCTGCACGGTCCCGCATGCCTCGAGGACGGCGCCTGCCGTCTGCACGCCCTTCACGCCGACGAGGATCGCGAGCAGCTCTTCGTCGGCCAGCGCGCCCGCGCCGTGGCGCTCGAGCCGTTCGCGGGTCATCAGGCTGCCGCTCGCCGGGGCCGCGTTCGTCCTGTGGCCGGTCATGCGCGGCTCCCCTGGCGGGCGAGGTTCCGGCGCCACCGGCGCCGTGCGGCCCGCGATCGGGGCTTCTTCAAGCCGGGACGCTCGACCGGCTCGCTGGCGAGCCACTCGGCCACTCCGCGCGCCGCGGGATGGTCGCCGTGTGCCTCGATCACGCGGCGCAGCGCCGCCTCCGGGCTCCGTCTCGCCGCGGCCAGCAGCCGCGTCACCGCGAGATCACCGTTGGCCGGGTCGTGGTCGATCCACTCGTCGTACACCACGCTCCCGGCGGGGGTCACGCGGTAGACGCGCCAGCCGTGCGCATCCAACGTGTCGGTCCTGGCGAGGATCGCGGACCCGATCGGGACGCTCGGCCTCCGCTCGGGCCGGCCCCGCAACGGGTTGCCGTACGCCGCTCCCGACGGCGTCTCGGTTGCCTCGGCGGCGGACAGGCGGCGCGTCAGCACCGAGCCGACCTTGATGCGGGCCGTCGGCTCGCCGTCGTCGTGGCCATCGGGCTCTGGCCTGGCGTAGATCGGCCGGCCCGGCGCGTCTGCGCCGAGCTCGGCCGCCAGCAACAGCTCCGCTCGGGCCGGGATCTGCTGGGGATCCAGCCGCACGTCGTTCATCGATTGGCTCCTTTCCTGGGGTCGTGGGGCCTCCTGCCCGTCGTGCCGTCCGTCCCCTTGCCGCGCACAGCGCGGCAAAAAAAAAGCGCGCAAAGCGCGCGCGATTTTCTCCCTTGCCGGCCGCCTGGGCGAAGGCGGCCGGAGGGCGGACCGGGGGCGAGGGGCAAGGGGTCGGGTCACATGATGGATCGATGGTACCAGCCCCCGAGCCCCCACCTGTGCACCCTACCGGGCCGGGTCTCCGGAGGTCGGGGAAGAGCGCGCCCTACGGGCGCTCGGCACGACCCGGCAGATGGCGGCGTGCGGGCAGTCACTTGGGCGACACGAGTAGACGCGGATCTTGACAGATATACCCTAGAAGGTATACTGCGGGAGTGCGGTGGGCTGTCCACTCCCTTGACACCCCGAGGGGGACGACGACACTTGAGGAGTTTCTGGATGGACTGCCCGACGACGTGGCCGCGGAAGCCGAGGCGTTGGTGGAAATGCTGGAGGAGCACGGCAACAAGCTTCGGCTGCCGATCTCCAAGTCCCTCGGCAAGGGACTCTTCGAGGCGCGGGGGCTGTCGACGGGGGTTCGGCTGTTCTTCGTGTTTGCGCCAAGGCATCGGATCGTTGTCCTCGACGGCTACGTCAAGAAGCGCACGAGCATTCCCACCAGAATCATGGCGAGAATCCGAAGGCTCCAGGCAAGCACCGAAGGCGCCCTGCGAAACGAGGAAGGCAAGAACAGACAGAACTAGCGAGCAGGACAATGCAACATACCCAGAACAGCGCGATCAGCCCGGAGGAGGCAGCCGCCGGCCCAACGACCATCAGCGGACCTGTCCTGCCACGGCTGCAGAAGCGGCGCAGTCCGGAACAGGCCGCACGCATCGCGACGCGGCGTCATCTTCTCGAGTTCGTCCAGATGCTCGAGACAAGGCGGGCAGAGCTCGGCCTGTCCAGGTCAGCCATCGCGCGTCAGTTGGGCGTGACTCAGCCGACGATTTCCCGGCTATTCTCTGGTCACGTCCAGAATATCGAGCTGAAGACGATGGTGCGCGTGGCGGAGGTGTTGGACTCGGACCTGAAGTTGGTGATCACGCCGCGACCGGCTGTACGGTCCGGCGCGTGAAACGGCGCCACCCCCCGTGCGCCTTCCGCGTTCGGTCAGACCTTGGGATCATGTTGGCCCACCGCAGATCGCCCTCATGTTGCAGCTCCGGGATGAGGAGGCTACCCCGATTTCACGCGGCGCGGAGACCCTCGCCGGCTGTTCCGAATTGCGAGAGCAGCCATAGCAGCCCGTGGCGGAAGTGTGTTTCGCTGAGCTGCCAGGTCAAGTGGCTTGAGGAT
>JAPOVI010000417.1 GCA_026708265.1 Acidobacteriota bacterium | reverse complement strand
CGGGGTCCGGCGAACGGAAGTACACGTCCGCCGGCAACGCACTGGACAAATACCGCGCGACGAGGGCGTGACAGCACAACGCCGAACCGAAACGTCGCGCAACGTCGACCAGCGAGCCGCTGACCTCGTGGCAGTGGCTCAGGTAGTGGTGGCTGATTCCACCCACGTTGGCGATTGGCTCGAACTCGCCGGTGCTTCGGGGGTTGTAGAAGAGGGCGTTGCCCCTCGGGCGTTCCAGCACGTAGCCGTGCACGTTCAAGGTGGAGAACTGCTTCTGTTGAGCCGTCTGCCACAGATCGGGATAGAGTCGTTTCATCGGTTGCCGCGGTCCTCACCGGCTCCGGACTGGAGATCCCGAAGCACGCGTTCCAGGGCAGGTCTCCAGCGCGAGAACGGGCAACCGAGTTCCATCCGCAGACCAACGTGATGTCCCGCCCCGGTCCGGGTCCAGGCCCCTGATGTGGTAGCGCTCGAAGGCACCGCGCTGGAAGTCGCCGCTGTGAAGTCGATCGAACCGATAGCTTCGCGTACCGCCTGCTCCGGTGAGGAAACGGTCCCGAGACGCCGCGCACAACCTGCACTGGTCCGGTACCCCCTCGTAGAGGTGCTGCCCGCACTGCCCGCAGATCAACAGCGACACCATGACTCCACCAGGCAGCGTATCCAGACCGTTTCGCGCCGTCAAGACGGCTGCCTGCGGACTCGGGGCGGAATCCGACTTGCCCGCTGAGAGGACCCGATCCGCACCTCCACCGTGGTCATCGGCGGCAACGTCGGGCCGGCACCGGGGCCGCGGCGCCTCTACCCCTGCATCCTGCTGAGGCAGGGATGATCCGGGTCCTCTCGCGCCAACTCGTCCGGATCGAATCCCTTTACGGCGATGTGGAGTGAGCCGCAAGCGACGCTTGCGGCCCGCAACGGCCGCACTCACCAGGCCCGGTCAGCCGCGCCACCTCATCCTCGCCTACGCTTGTCGCATCAGTTTCTGCGGCGCAGACTCCTAGCCAGTAGCCTATCCAGTAGCTTATGGTCGTCTCTGCACGGCCCCGGACGCTGGCGGACCACGACTGGTTGTTATGGAAGCGCGAACACGTAGAGCGCGTTGCCGCCCTCCGGGATGAACACCTCCGGGGTCATCTGCGTGGTGAGATAGCGGAACGCGCCCCCCAGCGCGGCGGGGACGGCGACGAATTGCCGGCCGCCAGCCTCGTAGGTGATGGGATAGCCGTGCGCGGCGGCGCCGAGGCGCGTCTCCCACAGGACCTCGCCCGTCTCGACGTCGAAGGCCCGGTAGTAGCGGTCGGCGTCGCCCGCGAAGACGAGGCCGCCGGCCGTCGTGAGCGTCGACGTAAGGAACGCAGCACGCTGCTCCCGGCTCCAGAGCTCGTCCATCGTGCGGACGTCGTAGGCGGCCAGCTTCCCCACGTTGCCGTTCGAGCCGGGCATCTCCCAGAACTCGGCGCGGCCCGCCTCGCCGCCGCCGCCTTCGACGAACTCGACGGCCCGCCCGGTCAGGAAGTTGCAGGCCTGGTGGAGCGGAATCACGAGCGCGCCGGCGCCTGGATGGTATGCCGACGCCTGCCAGTTGTGGCCGCCGAGCGCGCCGGGGCAGGACGGCACGCGGTCGCCGACGTCGGCGTCGCGGATGTCCGGCCGGTAGGTCAGCTCGCCGGTGGTCCGGTCGATGGACTCGAAGACGTCCTGGTAGACCGTCTCGCGCAGGTCGACCAGCGCGCCGGTCCGGCGGTCGAGCTTCCAGAGGATGCCGTCCTTGCCGATCGTGAACAGCCACCGTTCGCCGTCGGCGTCCACCAGCACTCGCTCGTACACGATGTCGAGGTCCAGCGTCTCGCCCGGCGCGTGCTGGAAGTACCAGCGCACCTGCCCGGTCCGCGGGTCGAGGGCCAGCGTGGAGTTCGTGTAGAGCGCGTCCTGCCGCGTCGTCATGCCGCGGCTGGCCGCCACCCACGGCTTCGCCTGCGCGGTGCCGATGTAGAAGAGGCCGAGGTCGGGGTCGTAGCTGCCCGGAATCCAGGCGTCGCCGCCGGCGCGCAGGAAGGGCGGCGTGTCGCCCCACGAGGCGTCGTTGGGGTCGCCCGGCAGCGCGATGGTCGAAGTACGCCAGAGCTCCTCGCCGGTGTCGGGATCGTGGCCGGTGAGGAAGCAGGTCTCGTCCTTGTAGCGCTGGCACCCGTTGATGCCGCTCACGACGACCCCGTCGGCGATGACGGGTCCGCCGAACTGCATGAACCCCTGTGTGTAATCTGCCTTCACGGTCCGCCACACCTCGGTGCCGGTCCGCGCGTCGAGGGCCACGAGGGCCGCGTCGTAGGTGGCCAGGTAGACCTTGTCGCCGTAGAGGGCCAGGGTGCGGGTGGCGCCCCGTGCCGCATCCTCCGGCAGCGGCGACCGGTACTGCCAGATGACGTCGCCGGTGGCCGCGTCGATGGCCTGCACGACGTTGCCGGGATTGGCCAGGAACATCACGCCGTCGTGCACCAGCGGCGTCGTCTGGTGGTTCCCCTCCCGGATCGCCAGCACCCATGCCAGCCGCAACTCGTCGACGTTGTCGCGCGTCACCTGCGCGAGCGGGCTGTAACCGTGGCTGTCGCGGGTCCGGCGCCAGCTCAGCCAGTCGCCGGGGGGCGGATCCGCGAGTAGCGCGTCGGTCACCGGAGTCAGCTCGCCGGGAACCTCCCGATTCTCGAACCGCGACGGCAGGGGCCGCGGACGCTCGCCCCGCCGCGCCGCCCGCTGCGCCTCGGCCACGTCCGCCGCATCGCCGATCGTGACCGCCGCGTCGGCGGTCAGGGGCACGTCGCCGGGCCGGGCCCCGTTCGCGTCGAGCATGTACGCCACCAGGTTCAGGTAGACCCCATCGCTCAGCGAGCCCCCGAGGCCGGGCGGCATCCCCTCCCGGGTGTAGGCGAACAACTCGTCCGTCGTCCGCCCCGCCCAGCCGTTCAGGAACTCCACCCCCCTGAGCGGCGGCGCCTCCGCCCCGTCGAGCTGCGGCCCGTGGCACTCCCCGCACTGCCGCGCGTACACCGTCCAGCCGGCGGCGGCCTGCTCCGCCGTGAAGCCTCCGTCCGCCGCCGGGGGCTGCGCCGCCGCCGCCGCGGCCCATGCACCCGTCATGCCGCCGGCGACGAGGAGTACGGCTGCCGCCATCCGGACCGCTTCCGCTCCGAGATTCGGTCGCGATCCGCCGCCGTCCACGCGGGCTGTCTCGAGCATGATCCGCAACTCCTCATTGCCGTCAGACGGCGTTTGCGTTCCGCGCCTTCGTCCGTGCCGCTCTGGCCCCGGCGCAGAGGGCGCCGCGAACGCTGGTCTGGTCGAGCCGCGCCGCCGCCAAGTATGATGAAACATCATACTTGCTACAACCACTCACAGACGATGCCGAAAGCCAAGGTCGCCCTGACGATCGAAGTGGAGTTGCTGCATCAGGTGGACCACCTCGTGTCGGAACGGCGCTTCCGCAACCGGAGCCAGGCGGTCGAGGCGGCCCTGGCGGAGAAGCTGGGTCGCCTGGCCCGCACTCGCCTGGCGACCGAATGCAGCAAGCTGGATCCGTCCCTCGAGCAGCGTCTCGCCGACGAGGGCCTCGCGGGTGAGTCGTGGCCCGAATACTGAGGGGCGACATCCGCTGGGCGAACCTCGACCCCGCGCGCGATCACGAACAGGCCGGCAAGCGCCCGGTCGTCGTCCTCAGCCACGACATCTTCAATGAACGGTCGGGCACCGTAATCGCGGCAGCCCTCACGATTCAGGAACCCCCAGCCGGGTTCCCCCTCACCCTGCCGCTCGGCGCACCGAGGCTCCGCAAGCGTTCGTGGGTCAAGATCAGCCAGGTGCGAACGCTCTCGGTCGAACGCATTGGCCGCCGGCTCGGGCGGGCCTCTGCGGAGGAGGTCGCCGCGGTGGTCGACGGCCTGATCGAGATCATCGGCTAGCGAGCATCGAGGCGTCGTGCCGCATCGATACGCAACGGCGTGTGCCGAGCGAGGGCATCGAAGTCGGTATCGCAGTGCAGGACCGCCAGGTCGGCACGAATGGCCACCGCGCCGATGAGACAGTCCACGAGCACGCGAACGGTCTTGCCCCGACGCCGGCATTGCCTGTAGAGAGCCGCCGCCTGATCGAAGTCGCCGGGCTGCGTCGGAACGAGCACGGCGCGGGCGATCAGCCGCCCGAGATCGCGCCAGTGCCGCTCGTTGCGGGCACCCGCCAACAGTTCCATTCGAATCGCGTCGCACGTCGCGAGGTCGGCGCGGAGCAACTCCCCGACTCGGTTGCACGCCGGCGAACCCGTGTCGCGAAGAAACTCGACCCAGGCGGAGGTGTCAACGAGGATCATCGTGGCGTCCCCGCATCTCGTCGAGGTCGCCGTCCCAGCCCGACCCGCGCATCCGGTGGGCTTCTTCGAGGCTGAACGGCTCCGACGCGAGCGAACGCAACGCGAGATTGACGGCTTCCCGCTTGGTCGCCAAGCGGTACCGTCGCATGATGGCCGCGCAGGCTTCGTCGTCAATATCCACGTTGGTGCGTGCCATACACCAAGCATACACCAACGTGACCGGCGAGCCCGTGATGCCGTAGCGCCGCCCGCTGACCCCTATCGTGGTGGGGCAACGACTACCGAGTGGGCGGCCCCTCGAACGGCTGCGAGATTCGCCGCGGCTGAAACAAGCTCGGTTCAAGAACCGGGACAAGCGTTCCCGTCGCGTTGTAGGGCGACATGTTGAGCCTCCGCTCGTCGAAGTAGACCAGTCGATTCGGTATCGCGCTCAGAATCGCCGACCGGTCGGCATCGGTCAGTCGCTCGGGACGGTACCGCACCGCGAAGTACGGCAGGATGCTCTCGGCGACGTCTTCCCGCGCCGGATGGTCACGGGCGTACGTGGAAATGAAGACACCATCTTCCTGTTGCGCCGTGCGCCAGCCAGCGGAGTTCTTGTGCGAGCGATCCAGTGAGGCATGCCCGCCCTCATGAAACAAGACCTCCTCCAGGAAGCCGTTGCGGATCAGTTCCTCTGCGTTGCCAGTATAGATGTGGACGATCCCTGCTTCGTTACCCTGCAACAGTGCATCGACGGCGCTGACTTCTACTTCTCGGACTCCGGAGAGCAATGCTGCCGGGAGCCGCCCCAGTGCTGGAGCGTAGGTATCGACTTCCGACCGCGCGGCCTCTCGACTTCCGAATTCGGGATGGACCTGGAACTCAGACTGCCGTCCGGCGTACTGCACATTGAAGAGGTAGACGTCGATCATGACCCATCTATTGGTCCGCCGATCCCAAAACTCCCGTATCCCACGGCCTCGATAGGTCACACTACGAAACGATGTGGGGTCTGATGGTCCAAGTATGTCCGGCGTGATCCATACCGTCCCCTCGAACGGCGGCCTCCCCGTGTGTCGCAGGGCGAAATCGGCGTTGCGGTCCCGATCCATCGTGACCTCGACCGTCTCCGCCACGTAGCTGGGCGCCGCCGTGGCGGTCACCGTAACTGTCCCGGACACATTCCGGAAGCGGTACCGCCCGTCCCGATCCGTCCTGGTGGATTCCCGCTGGCCGTTGTCGAGGCGGACTACCGCGCCGGCAAGCACCGGCCCGTTTCGGCGGCGGTCGCGTACCGCGCCAGATAGAGTGAAGGCTGGCGCCTCGACGGTCACCGAGAAGAGCTGCGTGGCCGTTTCGCCTTCCGGATCACGCGCCGTGACCCTGATATTCGACCGGCCGAGGTTCTCCGCCGTGATGATCGCGGTGGTTTCCTCGATGGTCACGGTGGCAACGTGGGTGTTGCTGGAGGTTGCCCCGTACGTAAGCGGGTCATCGTCCGGATCGCTGAAGTACTGTGCCAACTCCAAGCGGACGCTCTCACCTCGTGGCACGGACTGAGCGGGGATCGAGCCCGACGGCACAGGCGCACGGTCGCTTGCGTCGACGGTCACCGTGAAGGACTGCTCGGCGGTCGCACCATGCGGGTCCATTGACGAGACACTGACGTTCGCCTGCCCGGAGCTCTCTCCGCTGACGGTTACGATGCTCGCGGACACGCCGACTGTCGCGACCTGGGCGTCGCTGGAAGTCGCCCCGTACGTCAGCGCCTCGTCATCGGGTTCACGGAAATACTGGGCCACGTCGACCCTTACGCTCTCGCCGACCGACAGGGTCTGCGCGGGAATGGAACCCGACGTCACGGGCGTACGGTTGGTCGTCGGGGTCGGGCCGGTTGGCGATCGAGGTTCGTCGCCATCGTCCCCGCAGGCTGATGCAAGAACCAGCAGAAGCGCGACGACGGTGGGAAGACGCCTTGATGCTGGTAAGCACACGCTCACCCCGCCGGACCGTGCCGAGATCCGTGGGCAGACCGGCATTGAACCCAACTCTCCTACCCCGAACGACCAGCCGACGTCACGTCCTCAGTTCGCCGACGCGTCGTCGAGCGGCTCGATCCTCAACACCGCCCCGGCCTCATGGTCCGTCGTCACGTACAGCAGGCCGTCCGGCCCCTGCCTCACGTCGCGGATTCGCTGGTTCAGCTCGGTCAGCAGCGGGATGTGGCGCACCGGGAGGCCCTGCTGGTTGAGGACGATGCGCTGCAGTTGCGTGCTGGCCATCCCGCCGACGAACAGGTCCCCCTGCCACGCCGGAAACGCGTCGCCCGTGTAGAGGGCCATGCCGCCGGGAGAGATGACGGGGTACCAGTAGAGCAGCGGTTGCTCCATGCCGGGCGCGCAGGGCTCGGGCAGCTCCGGGCCCGTCCCGCCCGTGCCCGCCGTGGCCTCGCCCGTGTACGCGCGGCCGTAGGAGACGACCGGCCAGCCGTAGTTGCGGCCCGGACGGACGATGTTGAGCTCGTCACCGCCCTGCGGACCGTGCTCCACTTCCCACAGCTCGCCGGTCTCGGGATGGATGATGAGGCCGAGCGGATCGCGGAAGCCCAGGGCGTAGATCTCCGGCCGGTAGGCCGGGTCGTCGACGAAAGGATTGTCGTCGGGCGCGGTCCCGTCGTCATTGAGGCGCAGGATCTTGCCGGCGTGGCTGCCCGGTTCCTGGGACTGCTCCGCCGTGCCGATGCGATTGCTGCCGCCGTGCGCCTCGTCGCGCAACGGCATGCCGATCGACATGAAGATCTTGCCGTCGGGAGCGAAGATGAGTCTGGCCACGCTGAAGCCGGTGACCCGGGCGTCCGAGACGAAGATGTCCTCGACGTCGGTCAGGGCGTTGGCGCCGTCGAAGCGGCCGCGCGCCAGCACCGATGTTCCCACGACCCCCTGGAACACCGCGGCGTCCTCCGGCACGTCATCAGCCGGTTCGGGCTTCAGGTACGTGAAGTAGACCAGGCGGTTCTCGGCGAACTGCGGATGCACCGCCACGTCCCACAGGCCCAGCCGGCGGCCGAAGCCGTTGTGCACCTCCGGCATGCCGGCGATGGGCTCGGGGTCGAGCACCCCGTCGCGAATGATGCGCAGCGCGCCCGTGCGCTCTGCGACCAGGACGTCGCCGTTCGGCAGAAAGTCCACGGCCGAGGGGCGGAAGAAGCCCTTGATGGGGACGACGCGGAACTGCTGATCGCCGAAGCCGAGGATCTGCGGCTCGTCGGGCAGCGAGTCCGGGCCGATACCCCTGCGCCCCTGCTGCGCGTTGCTGATGGCGATGAACAGGCAGAGCGTGAGGACGACGAAGAGCGCGGGCGACCGTCTCAGCGAGCGTGCGAACCTCATGGTGAACCTCCGGTACGAGGATGGAGTATCAGGTCGGGCAGCGATCGGGCGGCCGAGGGTCGCCGGTCCACATCGACCCGACGACCGGCGGCCGCCCGCCGCGGTCACTCCGGCAAGGCGAAGACGTAGAGCGCGTTCCCTCCTTCGGGCTGGTAGATCTCCGGGCTGAGCCTCGCGGTGAGGCTGCGGAAGACGCCTCCCAGCGAGGCGGGGACGGCGATGAACTGGCGCCCGTCGACTTCGTACGTGATCGGGTACCCGTGCGCCGATGCGGCGAGCCGGGTCTCCCAGAGGACCTCGCCCGTCTCGATGTCGTGCGCGCGGTAGTAGCGCGCGCCGTCCCCGGCGAAGACGAGCCCGCCCGCCGTCGTGAGGGCCGAGGTCAGGAAGGGCGCCCGCTGCTCGTGGCTCCACAGCTCTTCCATCGTCCGGACGTCGTAGGCGGCGAGCTTTCCTGTGTTTCCGTTGGCGCCGGGCATCTCGAGCAGCTCGTAGCGGCCGGCGGTCCCGCCGCCGCCCTCGATGAACTCGACCTCGCGGCCGGTCAGGTGCATGCACGCCTGGTGGAGCGGGATGACCAGCGCGCCGGCGCCGGGATGGTAGGCCGACGCCTGCCAGTTGTGGCCGCCGAGCAGGCTCGGGCAGGTGAAGACGCGCTCGCCGATGGCGATGTTCTGGAGGTCTTCCCGGTAGGTCAGCTCCCCCGTGGTCCGGTCGATCGACCAGACGTCCTGGTGGACGGTCTCGACGAGGTCGACGAACTCGCCGTTCGTCCGATCGAGCTTCCAGAGGATGCCGTCCTTGCCGACCGTGAACAGCCACTGCTCGCCGTCGGCGTCCACCAGCACCCGCTCGTAGACGATGTCGAGGTCGAGCGTCTCGGCCGGCGCGTGCTGGAAGTACCAGTGCACCTGTCCGGTGCCCGGGTCGAGCGCCAGCGTCGAGTTCGTGTAGAGCGCGTCCTGCCGTGTCGTCATGCCGCGGCTCGACGCCACCCACGGCTTCGCCTGTGCCGTGCCGATGTAGAAGAGGCCCAGACCCGGGTCGTAGCTCCCCGGTATCCAGGCATCGCCGCCGGCCCGCAGGTAGGGCGGCGTGTCGCCCCACGAGGCGTCGTTCGGATCCCCCGGGAGCGCGATCGTGGACGTGCGCCACACCTCTTCTCCGGTGTCGGGGTCGTGGCCGGTGATGAAGCAGCTCTGCTCGGTGTAGCGGTCGCAGCCGTTGGTGCCGGTGATGAGCACGCCGTTCGCGAGCACCGGGCCGGCGTTCTGGCGGAAGCCCTGCGTGTAGTCGGTCTTGACCGTCTTCCATACCTCCTCGCCGGTCTTCACGTCGAGGGCGACGAGGTGCGCGTCGGCCGTGGCCAGGAACAGCTTGTCGCCGTAGAGCCCCAGCGTGCGGGTGGCGCCGGCCCGCGCGTCGTCCGGCAACCGGTGCCGGTAGACCCAGAACACGTCGCCCGTCACCGCGTCGATGGCCTGGACGACGTTCCCCGGATTGGCGAGGAACATCACGCCGTCGTGCACCAGCGGCGTGGTCTGGTGGTTGCCGGGCCGGACCGCGATCGACCACGCGAGCTGCAGATCGGCCACGTTGTCGCGCGTCACCTGGTCGAGGGGGCTGTAGCCGTGGCTGTTGCGCGTCCGGCGCCAGCTCAGCCAGTCGCCGGGCGGCGGGTCCGCGAGCAGCGCGTCGGTCACCGGGCTCAGCTCGTGCGGCACCACCTGGTTGACGAAGCGCGTCGAGCGCCGCCGCGGCCGCTCGCCCGCCCCGGCCGCGCGGCGCGCCTCCTCGATGTCCGCGGCATCGCCGATCGGCACCGCCGCGTTCGCGGTCAGGATCCGCTCGCCCGGCAGGGCGCCGTTCGCTTCCAGCAGGTACGCCACCAGCTCGACGTAGGCCTGGTCGCTGAGCGCGCCGGCCTGCCCCGGCGGCATCTCGTCGCGCAGGTAGGCGAACAGGTCATCGGTGGTCTGCCCCAGCCAGCTGTCGAGGAACTCCACGCCCGTGAGCGGCGGGGCGTGCACCATGCCCTCCAGGCGCGGTCCGTGGCAGTCGCCGCACTGCACGCCGTAGATCGACCAGCCGCCGGCCGCCTGGTCGGACGTGAACGCCCCGTCCGCCACCGGGGCCTGCGCCGCCGCGGCCGGCGGTGCCGCCGCTACGGCCGCCGCGACCAGCGCGCAGGCCGCCGTCCGCATCACTGCGGTCGGGAGACTCCGTCGTCGCCGCTGCCGTCCGCCGACGCCGCTGTTCTCTGCCTTCGACATGGGTTCCGCTCCTCGTTGCCGTCGGGACGTCCCGGGGCTCTCGGTCGCCGCCCGCCCCGCCCTTATACCACCAACGCGGCGTCAGTCGAGGCCGGGCACGTCCCGGACCCAGGCCGTCGGGCCGTCCTCCCACTTGTTGTGGGTCAGGCGGACCACCGTCCCGTCCGCCACCCGCACCGCGTGCAGCTCGCCGTACGGCTGCGGCTGGAAGACGACCCGGAGCAGCGGCAGCTCGTCGCTGAACTCGGAGCGCTGCGACGTGAACAGCACCCACTCGTCGTCCGGCGAGAAGCGGGGGTGCATGTCGTGGCCGGGGCTCCGGGTCAGGCGTTCGGGCGGACCGGGCCGGCCGTCCGCGTCGAGCGCGATGGTGTAGAGCTCGAAGTTCCCGTCCCGGAAGGAGGTGAACGCGATGCGGTCGCCCGCCGAGGAGAACGCGGGCATGGTGTCGGTCGCCTCGTGGTGCGTCAGGCGGCGCGGGTCCGAGCCGTCCGCGTCCATCAGGTAGATCTCGGCGTTCCCGTCCCGCATGCTGCGGAAGACGACGCGGCCGCCGTCGGGGGAAAAGTCGGGCAGGGCGTCGTTGGCGTCGGAGTCCGGCGTCAGGCTCGTCGCGTCGCTGCCGTCGCTGCGGATCTTCCAGATGTCGACGTCCACCGCGGCGGAGGCGAACGGCGGCCCGACGATGAACGCCAGCCACTGCCCGTCCTTCGACCACGAGGGCCCCCAGGCGGATTCGGGACCCCGGTAGCGATCCGCCCCGGTCCGATCGAAGAGCACCCGCTTCCCGGTGCCGTCCGGCCTCGACGCCACGAGGCGCGAGAACGCCTCGCTGGTGGCGACCTCGCCGGTGGTGGGATTGATGGCCGGCAGGTAGCCCCGAATTCCAATCAGGGATACCTGGCGGTCCGGCAGGTCGACGCGGAACGGGCGGTGAATCAGGAAGTCTCCGGGCGCGTCGCTCTCGAAGCGGGACGCGGGGTCGACCGGGCCCGGCCCGTGCGCCAGCAGGCGACCGGAGGTCGGGTGGTAGGCCGGGGCCCAGTAGTCGCGCGCGGCGTCGCTCTCGACCCGCAGGTCGGAGCCGTCGCCTCGGGTGGTGACGATCGTCCAGCGGCCGTCCCGCCGCGCCGTGAACGCGAGCCGGCCGTCCGGCCCGACCGTCGGCGACAGCGCCGCCTCGTCCGGGGCCGAGATGGCCACGGTCCCGGCCCCGGCGCCGTCGATGCCCGTGCGGTAGATGCGTGTCTCCCCGTCGCGCTGCGAGTAGAAGACGACGGCCTGCCCGTCCAGCGTCCACGCCGGCGTGCCGTCCCAGCTCTCGTGGAGCGTCAGTCGCCGCACGTCGGTCCCGTCCGCCTGCATGACGTACAGCTCGCTGGCCAGGTACGTCGCCGAAGGGGACGCCCCGTCCGACGTCGTCACCGACGCGTCGCGGCTGCTGGAGAAGAGGATGCGCGTTCCGTCCGGCGAGAAGTCGGGGTTGTAGTCGCCGGCAGCGTGCCGCGTCAGGTTCCTGGGCTCGCCCGCGTCGTGCGGGTCCTCGGGCCGGAACGGCAGGACGAAGACGTCCGCGTTGCCGCTCCGGGTGCTGACGAAGACAAGCCGCCGCCCGTCCGGTGAGATGTCCGCCGCGTCCTCCAGTGCCGGACCCGTGACCAGCGGCCGTGGTGCGCCGTCGCCTTCGAGGTCGAGCACGTAAAGGTCCGGGCTGCCGCTCCGCTCCGAGGTGAACACCACCCAGCGCCCGTCGGGGGAGACCACCGGGTTGTAGTCCAGGCCCGGATCCTCGGTCAGCCGGCGGGGCTTCTCGCCGGGGGTTTCAAAGAGGTAGAGATCCCAATTGGCGGGCTGGATGCTGCTGTAGACGATCGTCTCCCGCGGCGGCCCCGCCTCCTGTGCGGCCGGAACGGAGCCGGTCACGGCACCGATGACAACGAGGAGTAGCAGCCCGAGGCCGGCCGCGGCCAGAGGCCGGACGCCGAGGCCTGGTTCAGGCCGTCGCCGGCAGCGGCCCGTCAGGCGCGCCAGGTCGCTGTTGAGAATCTGCATGCGTCACCCCTCCGTCGTGTGAACGAGGCGGCGCGGCGCGCCGCCGCGCAAGGACCACAGTAGCCGATCGGTGGTAGGCGATCC
This sequence comes from Acidobacteriota bacterium, assembly GCA_026708265.1. Classification (GTDB taxonomy): domain Bacteria; phylum Acidobacteriota; class Vicinamibacteria; order Vicinamibacterales; family UBA8438; genus JAGWAJ01. The sequence continues at coordinate 10,608 of JAPOVI010000417.1, read as the reverse complement.
TCACCAGTGCGGACCCGAGTCCGGGACGCGGCTTCTACGCGGCGCCGCCCGTTCCGCGTTTGGCCCCGTTCTTGCTTCCGAACCGGCGCGACCACGGCCAGCCGGCCCCGGGGTCGCCCCCGCGACCCGCCGAGGCCGCACGTCCGCACGCAGCGGGTGCGGACTCCGGACCTCGCCAGGAGCACGAGTGCACGACGCCGCCTACAAGCTCTTGTTCTCGCGCCCGCGCATGGTCCGCGACCTGCTCGACGGCTTCGCCGCCCGAAGCTGGAGCGGCTCCCTCGACTTCGAGTCGCTGGCCCCCCTGCCCGCCAGCTTCGTCGGCCGGGATCTCCGGCAGCGCCACGGCGACCTCATCTGGCGCGTCCGCTTCCGCGACGAAGGCTGGCTCTATCTGGTCCTGCTCCTCGAGTTCCAGGCCACCGTCGAACCGGCGATGGCGGTGCGCATCCTGGAGTACACCGGACTGCTCTACCGACGGCTGGTCGCACAAGACGTGCTCCGAGAACACGGGGCGCTGCCGCCGGTGCTGCCCGTCGTCCTCTACAACGGCCAGCGGCGGTGGACGGCGCCGGTCGAGATGACGAAGCTGCTGGCGGCGGGAAGCGAGGTGCTGACACCGTACCAGCCGTCCCAGCGATACTATGTGCTGGACGTGTCGCGCGTGTCGGCCGCCGACCTGCCGGCGGGCAATCTGGTGTCCGCGCTCATCGGTCTGGAGAAGACCCGCGACGCCGCGGGCCTGCGCAAGGCGCTGAAGGCGCTGTTCGGCCTTCTGCGGAACCAGAAGGACGACACGTTGACGCAGGCGTTCGTGACGTGGCTGCGCCAGGGGCTACGGCACGCCGGTCGGCTGCCATCGCACGGGGAGGGCCCGTTGGCGCAATTGCGGGAGGCGCAGACGATGCTGGAAGAGACCGTGCGGGAATGGACGCGCGAATGGCTCGAGCAGGGCCGCGCCCAAGGCATCGAGCAGGGCCGCGCCCAAGGCATCGAGCAGGGCCGCCAGGAAGAGCGGGAGCTGCTCTGCCGTCAGGCGGCCCGAAAATTCGATGCCGGGGCCGCCGAGGGGCTGGCCGCCGCCCTGGCCCGCGTCACTGACCCTGACCGCCTTGCGCGGGTCGGCGACTGGATCATCGAGTGCGCGACGGCGTCGGAGCTGCTGGCGCGCGTCCGCGGCGACAACGGGCCGGGCGGTTGAGGCGCCGGCGGCGGGACCCGGCGGCCACGCGGCATCGGCGTCGAACGCGAACGGATCGCTCCGAACGTCCCCGGAGAAAGAGATGCGCTACTTCACCGCAACGCTGACGCTGCTCGTTTCGTTAGGCGCGACGACCGCCTGGGCCCAGATCGACGCCCGGATGCTGCGCTATCCCGACGTCTCGGAGACGCAGGTTGCCTTCGTCTACGCCGGCGACATCTGGGTGGTCGCCAAGGAGGGCGGCTCGGCCCGCAGGCTGAGCTCGCCGCCCGGGGAGGAGTCCTTCCCGCGGTTCTCGCCCGACGGCGCGCGGATCGCCTTCAGCGGCAACTACAACGGCAACAACGACGTCTACGTCGTGCCGACCCTGGGCGGCGCGCCGTCCCGCATCACGCACCATCCGGGCGCCGACCGCGTCCTCGACTGGACGCCCGACGGCCGGGGCGTCCTCCTGGCCTCCAACCGGCGGAGCGGGCTGCCCGCCTTCCGGCAGATCTACCGCGTGGCGGTCGAGGGCGGTCAGCCGGAGCGGCTCGCCGTGCCCTACGGGGAGTTCGGCACGCTGTCGCCCGACGGGCGGCGCATCGCCTACACCCCGGAGACCCGCGGGTTCCGGACGTGGAAGCGCTACCGGGGCGGGGCGGCCCCCGAGATCTGGCTCCTCGATCTCGAGACGCTCGACGCCGAGAACGTCAGCGACAGCCCCGCCAACGACGCCCAGCCGATGTGGCACGGCGATACGCTGTACTTCCTCTCGGACCGCGGGGCGGCCCAGCGCTACAACATCTGGGCCCACGACCTCGCGACCGGCGCGAAGCGGCAGGTGACCACCTTCACCGACTTCGACATCACGTTCCCCGCCATCGGGCCGTCGGATCTCGTCTTCCAGGCCGGTGGCCGGCTCTTCCGCATGGACCTCGCCACCGAGCGGGTCTCGGAGGTGGAGATCGACGTCGTGACCGATCTGGCCGCCCTGGTCCCGCGCACCGCGGACGTGGCGAACCGCATCACCTCGGCGGGGGTCTCGCCGACCGGGCAGCGCGCGGTGTTCGAGGCGCGGGGCGAGATCTTCACGGTCCCCGCCCGGCACGGCGCCGTGCGCAACCTGACGCACTCGTCGGGCGCGGCGGATCGGTTCCCGGCCTGGTCGCCCGACGGCCGGTGGATCGCCTCGTGGAGCGACAGCGGGGGCGAGTACGAGCTGACCCTGCAGCGGGCCGACGGCACCGGCGAGCCGCAGGTCGTGACCGCGCTCGGACCCGGGTTCCGCTACCGGCCGTTCTGGGCCCCCGACAGCACGAAGCTCGGCTTCATCGACCACACGCAGCGCGTCTTCGTTTTCGACCGCGAGACGGAGGCGCTGACCGAGGTCGACCGGGGGCTGCACATGCTGCATGGCGCGCTCGCCGGCTTCGAGCTGAGCTGGTCGCACGACAGCCGCTGGATCGCGTGGTCCCGGGGCCTCGAGACCACCAACAGCGCCGTCTTCCTCTTCGATACCGAGGCCGGCGAGCGGTTCCAGGTGACCTCCGGCTACTACAACGACTTCCGGCCCGTCTTCGACCCGGCCGGGCAGCACCTCTACTACTACTCGAACCGCACGCTCGCCCCGGTCTACTCCGATCTCGACGCCACCTGGGTCTACCCGAACGCGACGAACATCGTGGCCGCGACCCTGCGCGACGACGTGCCGTCCCCCCTCGCGCCCCGCAACGACGAGGAGCCGGTCGCGGAGGACGACGACGAGGCCGAGCCCGACACGGACACTGGCACTGACACTGAGGAAGAAGCGGTCGGGGCAGCGGACGAGGCCGGGACGGCGCCGCTTGACATCGACATCGACGGCTTCGAGAGCCGGGCCGTGATCCTGCCGGTCGAGGCCGGCAACTTCGGCCGCCTGCGGGCGGTCGACGGCAAGGTCGTCTTCCACCGGCGACCGCGCACCGGCGCCGCCGGCGACCCGCCGAGCCCCATCGTCGCCTGGGACCTCGAGGAACGGGAGGAGCAGACCATCCTGCCCGACGGGGACAGCTACGAGATCTCGGCCGACGGCAGGAAGCTGCTCGTGTCGAACGAGCGATCGTGGGCGATCGTCGACGTCGCGCCGGGGCAGACTCTGGAAGACCGCCTGGCCACCAACGCGCTGACGATGACGCTCGACCCGCCGGCCGAGTGGCGCCAGATGTTCGACGAGGTGTGGCGCACCTATCGGGACTACTTCTACGACGACGACCTGCACGGCCTCGACTGGAACGCGCTCCGGGCGCAGTACGGCGGCCTGGTCGACCAGGCGGTCACGCGCTGGGACGTCAACTTCCTGATCGGCGAGCTCATCGGCGAGGTCAACGCGTCGCACACCTACGTCGGCGGGGGCGACACCGAGGCCCCGCTCCGGCGCCGCGGGGTCGGCCTGCTCGGCGTCGACTGGTCGCTGGAGGACGGCGCCTACCGCATCGCCCGCATCGTGCGGGGCGCGCCCTGGGACATCGAGGATCGCTCTCCCCTCGACGAGCCCGGCGTCGATGTCGACGAAGGGGAGTACGTGCTCGCCGTCAACGGGAACCCCCTCGACCCCGCGCGCGACCCGCACGCGGCCTTCGAGGGGCTGGCGGGCGAGACCGTCCTCCTCACGGTGAACGACCGGCCGACGGCGGACGGCGCCCGCGAGGTCGTCGTGACGACGCTCGCGAGCGAGGCGACGCTCCGGATGCGCGACTGGATCGAGCGGAACCGCCGCCGTGTGGACGAGGCGTCGGGCGGCCGCATCGGCTACGTGTACGTGCCGAACACCGCGGTCCCCGGCCAGACCGAGCTGGTGCGGCAGTTCAACCACCAGCACGCCAAGGACGGGCTGATCATCGACGAGCGCTGGAACGGCGGCGGTCAGCTACCCGATCGCTTCGTCGAGCTGATGAACCGGGAGACGGTGGGCCACATCTACTTCCGGCACGGGGCGGTCGCGCGCCAGCCGGCCATCACCCATCGCGGCCACAAGGCGATGCTCATCAACGGCCAGGCCGGCTCGGGCGGCGACGCGTTCCCTTGGTTCTTCCGGGAGATGGGCGCGGGCGTCCTGGTGGGCGAGCGCACCTGGGGCGGCCTCATCGGCCCCGCCTCGGGACACCAGCTCATCGACGGCGGCTTCTACACGGCCCCGCCCGGGCGGCTCTACCGCAACGACGGGCAGTGGTTCGCGGAGGGCCACGGAGTCGAGCCGGACATCCCGGTGACGGACCACCCCGGCGAGCTGGCCAGGGGGAACGACCCGCAGCTCGACGCCGCGGTCGCGGAGCTCATGCGCCGGATCCGGGAGGACCCCCCGGCGCTCCCCGCGCCGCCCGCGGACGAGCGCCGGATCGTCACCGAGTCCAACGGCGGGAACGGGGACCGTTAGAACGTGGCGATCGGGTTGATCGGCGACCCGGTGCCGCGCGTGGGAAGCGGCGCCGCCGTCAGCAGGAACTCGTAGCGATCCAGCGAGGCGGCCACCTCGCCCACTGCCTCCAGATCCAGGTTGTCGAACAGCGGCATCCCCAGATAGATGAGCGCGAAGCGGTGGAGCGGGCGGGGACCGAGGTCGTCCGCCGCCATCACCGCCGCGTCGGCGTCGGCCGGCGCCATGTCCTGCGCGGCCTCGCCTCCCAGGATCGCGATGTCCCGTTCCCTCAGCCACGGAATGACCGACGCGTGCAGGCCGGCCGCCGCGTTGGCCACGTCCCAGGGGCCGACCTCGGCGCGCCTAGCCCAGCGACCGGTGCGGATGACTACCGCGTCGCCGGCGGAGACGGTCACTCCCGTGGCCGCCTCCCAGGCCTCTATGTCCTCGACGCGGATCGGCGTGCCGGGCTCCAGGTACGGCACGTTCCGGAACCGCACCATGTCGATCAGCACGCCCCGGGTGACGATGCCCGACTTGGCGTTGTGCACGGTGTTCCGGGCGTGGCCGCCCCGCGCCGCGACCTCGGCGGGATCGGGCCGGTAGCCGTTGTAGGTCACGCCCTCGCCGATGAAGTTGTGGTTCAGGAAGTCGAGGTGCGTGTGAATGAACCCGTGGTACGAGACCCGGATCTCATCGGCGGTGATCCCGAGGGGGGTGACCTGGTACGGCCGTGGGCCGTCGATGGTCGCTTCGGTCTCGGCGTCGCGCGCCAGCGAGACGGAGATGCCCTCGCGCACGAGGGCGGCCGCTTGCCTGCGCTTCTCCGGCGTGATGAGGTTCAGGGTGCCCCTCTCATCGTCGGCGCCCCACCGCCCCCAGTTCGTGAGCTCCTGCTTCCAGCGCTCGATGTCCGACTGCGCCACCCGCCGCGCTGCGGCGGCCGGCGTCGAGCTGGGTTGGGAGCCCGTGGAGCCAACGGTCTGCCCGAGCAGCGGCACCGCGAGGACACACGCCAGCGCGACGACGCCCGCCAGACTCGATTGTTTCGTCGTTGTCCCCACTGTTCCCTCCCTATGCCAGTGCGCGGCTACTACCGGCGCGCCCCTTTTCATCCCGGCATCCAGCGTGAGATGGCGCTCCCGGCGGATGTCGGTTGGTCCGCCATTCCGGTACGGCTGATGGCGGTGAGGAGATCGGCGACGAGCGCCGTGAACGAGGCAGAAACCACGTCCTCATCGGCGCTCAAGCGCGCCGCATGAGCCGCCATTCGAATGCCTGGAGCTTGCGGGTTACCGAACAACGGTGCGAGCTGCGAGCCGCGTCGGCGGCAACCGTCGTGCTCAACTCGTCGTTCGCAAGTCGGGCCAAGCCGGCGGCGAGCGTTGCGGTTTCCGTGGCCTGCAGGAGACGCAGGACATCCAGCGTGTCCTTCTCGCTGACTCGGTCTGCAGCGCCGAAGCGCTCAGCGATCTTGTGTATCTTGGCCACGAGCAGCGCCGCCGGCCCGGCGACCAGCATCACAACGGATCGCTCCGTCCCGGAATCGAATGACGGAATCTTCATGCGCTTCCGATCGACGAGTGCTCCTTCCAGTCCCTTCGCTCGCCTTGCCGCTCTCTTGCCGTGGGGTCCGAGGCGGGCTCCCCGCGAACCCGATCCGGCCAGGGTGCGCGCGCGAATGTACAGCGGGTCAGGGCCGCCAGACATGCTCGTTCCTCTCCATCCAAGCTAGCATCTCCTCGCCCTGTGAGGGTTCCCGACCGGGCCCGGTCAGCAGGTCGACCGTGAGCTGGCTGAGGGCGACGCAGCGAAGACCATCGCGTGCGACCGTCCGATCGAAGACGACAGGGTCGAGAGGCTCGAGAAGCACTACGTTGGCGCCGGCTTCCGTCTCCCGGAGATTCAGGCGGTCGATGACTTGGCTCGGGTCGGTGACGTAGATGGTCGCCAGCCTTGTGGGTGCGATGGGGTCGAATCGCTGAGCGGCAAGAGCGCCAGTAGCAGCGTAGGCGAACTTCGTCGCGCGGAGCTTGTTCTCGAGGGCCGCCAGACCCCGTGGTTCGAGAACCGTCGTTGGTGTGTTGGAGTCGGTCTGGTCGTAGTCTTCGGCCCACCGGCGTATGGCCGCCTGCCAGTCGACTGTCGAGACGGCTCCGCGCACACGAGTCACGATTGACTCGCGTTCGAGCAAATCCAGCACACGGGACAGAGTCGGTGCCGACGCGCCAGTCGAATGAGCCAACTCGCGCACGCCGTACGGAGGAGGCGTATCGATGATGGCCCTCATGGCTCGGGCCGCACCACGGCCCCGCAGGGACCGGAGCTTGTGGTCTCTTGGCCAAGGGTCCCGATCGGCCCCGTCGGTGGAAATGAACAGCCCCGGCGTGGAGACCTCGATCCGGGCGTTGCCTGTGATGTCGACGTAGCCGACCCCACGGGCGCGCAGCATAGCTCGAGTGCGCGGGGAGAGATAGGCGGCCGCCACAACCGGCACGGTGCGCCGGGACGCGCCAGCCTTGGTCACCGAGATCTGTTCGACTGCCCGGAAGACGTCGCGTGGTTCCAGAGTTCTCTTGACCTCAACGGCAAGCACCGCGCTCTCGCCGGAGGGCGACGCGATCTCCGCTAGCAGGTCGACGCGGTACCGATCGAGCGATTCCGCCCGCCGCGCTTGGAGCGACCAGCCGGCCGGGATTCGTTCAGACAGCAACCGCTTGACTTGCCGCTCGAGTTGCGTTCCGGTCGGGGGCTGCTTCCTGGTTGCAGGCATGGGGCTCTCTGGCGGCACGTGTCCAGGCATTCTAGCGTTTCGGAATGAGCGAAACAAGATGATTTGTGGAACAGGCGCGGGATCGATCCAGTCGTAGCGACCTCCACATCTCAGTCGCAGCAGTCCGATCGCTGAGTGCCGGCGCCAGTTCAGCGTCGGCGCCCAGACCCCACTGCGATTTCGTCGCAATGGTCGAGACGCGCGGCTCCGCGATCTGCCGCTGCTGCCGATGATGGTCCCGACGGCAGGTCTCCGCCCGCTACAGATCCGAAGGCGGATCTCCGCCTCGCCTCGTTCAGGCGAGCCGCTGGTGGGCCCGCGGGGTCCTCACCGCCAGGGCAGCAGGGCTTCGATCCACTGGACGCGCGTCAGGTCCATGTAGATCACGGTCCCCATCAGCACCAGCAGGGCGACGTAGCCGGTCTGCAGCATCCGCTCCTTGACGCGGGCGCTGAAGTCGCGGCGTGCGACGCCCTCGAGCCCCAGGACGAGGATGTGCCCGCCGTCGAGGACGGGTATCGGCAGCAGGTTCAGGATGCCGAGGTTCAGGGAGATCATCGCCATCAGGCTGAAGAGCTGCAGCCACCCCGCCTCGGACGCCGCGCCGGACAACTGCGCGATGCCGATGGGACCGACGAGCTGCCGGGGGGACGTCTCCGCGGTGAATAGTCCCGCCAGCGTGTTGAAGATCAATCCGGACCACTCGTAGTTGCGCGCGAGGCTCATCCGGAACGCTTCGACGAGGCCGGGCTCGACGACGCGCATCTCGGTCGGCCACAGGCCGACGCCGATGACGGCCCGATCCTCGCGCTCGACCGGGGTCACTCGCACGTCCTGCGTCCGCCCGTCCCGGCGCACGGTCAGCGACAACGGTGTGCCCGCGCTGGGGCCGATGCGGGCCAGGAGGTCCGCCTGCGACACCGGCTCGCCGTCGACCGCGAGAATCACGTCCCCGGCCTCGATTCCGCCGAGGTCGGCCGGGTCGCCCGGCACCACGTCGCGGACCTGCGGGTGCGATGCCGCACCGACGACGGGCACCACGGTTCCCTGGTAGAGCACGGCCCACATCAGCAGGATGGCCAGCACGACGTTCATCGCCGGTCCCGCCGCCAGCACCTGGAAGCGCTCCCACTTGGTCTTCGACAGGAACTCGTCGGATGCGCCGCGCGCCTCCGCCGGGTCCATGCCGGCCATCGACACGTAGCCGCCGAGCGGGATCGCGCAGATGCAGTAGTCCGTATCGCCGCGCCTGACCCTGAGGATCTTCGGGCCGAAACCGAGCGAGAACGTCAGCACCCGGATGCCCGCCCGGCGAGCCATCAGGAAATGACCCAGCTCGTGCACGAAAACGAGAACGCCGAGGACGAACAGAAAGGGAAGCAGGTTGGTCATGGTTCGGGCGGTTCGGTTACCGGGGACGTCCCCTCGATTCTATCCCTCGGAGCGCGCTACGGCTCGTCCGGGAGCGGCCCGAAGTCGGGAGGCGGTACCCGATGGCGGGTCGCTGCCTCGTAGGCGGATGCCGCTCGAAGCACGGCGGCCTCTTCGCCGGGGCCGGCCCAGAACATCACGCTGATGGGCAGCGGGGTCTCCAGCCGCGACGGTTCGTCGCCGGAGACCGCCTCGTAGCGGTCGCCGGCTGCGTTCAGTACGTAGCGGGGCTCGTAGACGATATCGTTGAAGCCGGCGGGGACGACGATCTCGGGCGCTCCGATGAGCGCGGTGATGGTCTGCGTCGCCCCCGCCGCGCCGCGGCCGGCGACAGCGGGCTCGCTCGGTCCGCCGACCTTCTGGTGGGGCGTCGTGTTCTCCGGGTTCACCAGCACGTCGAGCCGGTTCTCGCGCATCACCTTGGCCAGCACCAGTTGCATCACCGCGCGCATCCGCATGCGCTCGGTGTTCCCCTCCGAACCGGTGTCGTCGAGCACGGCCCAGTTCGCCGATCCGGCCTCCGCGGCGGCGGAGAAGTACTTCGTGTTGGCGTCCAGGCTGGCCATGTCGCCGACCCGCTCGTCGCCGCGCCGGGACAGGTACTGGTCGATGTGGAAGGCGAAGCTCCGCGTCGGGGGCGAGAGCGTCACGCGCCGGAGGTTCAGGTTGGGCGCCAGCGGCGCGTCGCCTTCCGCCAGCCGGACCAGGTAGTCCTTCGAGGTTACGTCGTGGCCCGCCACCGCGAACTCCAGGCTGCCGTCGCCCGTCGTCATGGCGAGGTACTCCGGCATGTGGATCGGCAGGATCTCGGCCAGCGCGTCCTGGAACGTGTAGGCCATGTTCTCCACGGCGGGGTCGTCGGGATGGAGCGGATCGACCGATTCGACGAGGCTGGCTCCGAGCCGGTCGCGGAGCACCGTCTTGATCTCGTCGTCGATCCGGTCGCTGATCGCCGCGTCGTTCGGCGTGTGCCTGACCATGTACTCGCGGACGACGCCGATGCGCATGCCGGCCAGCGGCCGCGCGCCCTCGCCGCCGGCCCCGTCGACCACGTAGCTGGCGTAGGGTGCACCGGAGACCAGGGCCTCCGGGACGGCAGTGTAGATGTCGCGGGGATCGAAGTAGCCGAGCTCGGGATCCCGAAGGGCGTCCAGGACGAGGGCTGCGTCGCGGACCGTGCGGCAGTTGATGCCCGCCCGGTCCACCAGCGGGTTCGAGCCGACGGCTCCGCCGTACGGGATCAGGCCCTTGGTCGTGAGCAGGCTCACCACGCCGTTGCGGGACGCCGGCCCCTTGCAGGAGCCGCCCGTCTGCTCGCAGAAGGCGCAGGCGGCGAGGTTCGCCGACACGGCGACGCCCGACCCGGAGCTCGAGCCCCGCGGCGAGCGCTCGGTGTCGTAGGGGTTGCAGGCCTGCCCGCCCCACGTGCTCCGCTCCGCGTAGCCCAGGTAGCGGGCGGTCGCGGTGGCCGGCCCGCCGGGATTGCCGATTCCGCCGTTGAACTCGGTCGCGTTCGCCTTGGCGTAGATGATGGCGCCCTTCTGCCGCAGCCGGTCGACTACCGTGGCATCGGCGGGCGGCACGTCCATGGCGAAGTCGATGTCGGCCGCCGTCGTGGTCCGCATGTCCTTCGTGTCGAAGACGTCCTTGAACGCCAGGGGAACGCAGTACATCGGGAGCGCGGCCAGATCGGGGTCGGAGCCGTACTGCGCGTCCAGCTCCACCGCCCGCTCGAGGGCGTCAGGCTGCTGCCGGAACGCCTCGCAGGCGGCGGGACAGTCCGCGGGGAGTTCTCCCGTCGAGGGATGCGCGTCGCAGGCACCCTTG
>JAPOVI010000212.1 GCA_026708265.1 Acidobacteriota bacterium | reverse complement strand
GGCTGAGCGTGCCGCCGACGTTGGTGCGGTAGTAACCGAGGGGATCCGAGCAGGACTCCCCGACCGCTTTCCTCGCCGCGAAGTGGATCACCGCCGAGCAGCCGCCCTCGCCGAACGCCTGCTCGAGCGCCGCTTCGTCGAGCACGTCCCCTTCGACGAACCGCAGACCTCGTCCGGCCAGTTCCTGCACCCTTCGCAGCGCCTCTGGCGAGCTGTTCGAGAGATCGTCGATGACGGTCACGTCCCAACCGGCGGCGAGCAGCTCGACGCAGGTGTGGCTACCGATGAAGCCGGCTCCGCCGGTGACCAGGACGCGCTCCGCCATGGGGCGAGTCTATGGGTGGACTGCTACTGATCCGCCGGCACCCGCACTGACAGTGTGACGTCCGCGTCGCCAGCGCTGAGGTCCACGTCCGCCGACCCGGCGATGTCCTCCGATGTTCGGCTGGCGCCGCTCGGCCGGACTTCCAGCCGGTAGGGCGCCGAGAACAGGCCATCTAGCACGAAGGAGCCGTCCTCGGCGGTGCGTGTGTACATGACGCGTCTGGACGCTGCCGCGATCTCGCCGAAAGCCGCACTCTGCGCCGGGACCGCGGAAACCCGCATCCCCGCAGCCGGCAGACCGGTCTCGCCATCGAACAAGAGGCCTCGCACCGCGGCGCTGGTCGCCTCCAGATCGATGTGGACCGCCGTATCGGCTACGCGAATCGAGCGTTGCTGCCCGACCGCCGCGACGGCAACCTCGTCCCCCGTGCGCAGCCCGTCGATCAGAAAACGCCCGCGATGATCGCTGCGAACGCTCCAGGTCAGTCCACGGCGTTCGTCACGGACGTGAACCGACTCGCCGGCAAGAGGCCACTCGTCGAGCGTCACCGTGCCCTCGATGTCGCCGCCGCCGGCCGCGAACGAGATCTCCACGTCGGCAACACCACTCGGCGAGTACCGAATCGGCGCCCGGCGAGTGCGCCCTGCCGCCGAAGCCGTAGCGATCATCGTGGCGCCCTCGCGCTCGTGGAACTCGGTTTCGAACACCGGTTCGAGATCGGTTCCTCCCTTGGGGTTGACCAGGGTCATGCTCATCGACATTCCCTCTTCCCAAGTCGCCCTGAGGTTCACAGTGACCTCGGCTGCCTCCGAGGGCGTCAAACCCAGGACCCGGACCCTCACCAGATGGAGCTGGGGCACCTCCAGCTCCACGTACGGCCGGTCGCCGGCCGCGACGGACACCTCGACCTCAGGACCCTCCGCGCCGCCCGTGCGCGCCTTCAAGGCGTAGAGGCCCGGATCGACCTGGAACTCGAAGCCGCCGTCCGCCCCGGTCTGAGCGTTTCCCCTGCCGTAGTTGATCAGGAACCGCCGGTCCTGGTCCTGAAGGACCGCATCCACGGAGGCGTCCGACACGGGCATTCCATCCGGCCCCGTGACCCGGCCAGTCACGGTCACCGGCGTGACGTCGATCGTGATCTCGCCCATGTTGGCGACCACATCGATCTGGCGCCGCTTGATCCGCTCCAGGCCGGGCACCCGGCATTCAACCGTCGCCGGTCCCACAGGTGCCCTGACGGCGAACCGACCCGCAGCATCGGTAACGGACACGGCAGAGCGGATGGAGACCGAGGCTCCGGGTACCGGCGCGCCGTCCCGGACCACGACGCCCGGCACCTCGATTTCCGCCTTCGGTCGAAGGACGAGATCGAGGGGGCTCCGCGGCAGTTCAGCCAGGACGCGGTCGAGGTCGTCGTAGCCGTCAGCGCGCACGGTGAGGACGCCCGCGCCGGCCGGAAAGCCGCTCAGTACGAACTCTCCGTCCGCATCGGATTCGGTGTTGGCGCCACCGCGGCGGACCGTCTGCTGAAACCGCACCCGCGCCTTGACGCCCCCGCCGGTCGACTCGTCCGTTACGCGCCCGGCCAACTCGTAGGCGGTTCGGAGCCGGACTTCGAGCACTTCCGCCTCCGTCGCGGCATCCACCCGTACCGGCGACACGCGCTCGGTTACGAAGCCGGCCGCGAGGATCCGCAACGAGACGACATCGCCGGGCGCGAGCCCGGCGATACGGAAGCCCCCGCTCGCGTCGGTCGTCGCGTCGGGCTTCCCATCGCCGGTAGAACTTGCCGGCAGCCAGCCTCCCGAACCGCCACTGCCGAAATCGACCGCAGCGTCCGCGACCGGAGCACCCTCCTCGTCCATGACCCGGCCCTGCAGAACGGTCTCCGACTCCAGGACCACGTCGCCGAGCTGCTGATCCCCGGCATCGCCCGAAAGCGGTTTCGGGAGCGGCCGCCGCACCGTGCCATGGCCGGCAGCGGCCGCAACG
>JAPOVI010000357.1 GCA_026708265.1 Acidobacteriota bacterium | reverse complement strand
GGTACCTGACGCCCGGGACGAGCTTCGCGCGACTCGACGCGGACGCTACGGCCATGAGCGACGGCGAGGCGGTGCGCTCGCTCGGCGAGGCCGGCATCCGGTTGTTTCGAGCCCATTGATCGCTGGTGTCGTCCCTCCCCGGGTGACCTTGCAGAGACCGGCCCGGCAGGTTGCCCGCGTCGAGGGCGTCCATCGGGACGACTGACGAGTCAAGCAGGAGTTGCGGTGTTGCTCGCCGGGCCGCGACTATTGCGGAGGGGTTGGCGGTTGAGGCGCGCCCTCGTCGGTCGCCCCCAGATCACGGAGCAGCGCGGCGGTGGCGGTGTCCGCGTCGCCGGGATTGTAAAGGGCAGCCAGCCCCTGTGGGCCTGATAGCGCCAGGCCGAGCGGGGTCTGTCCGCGGGCGTTCCGCACGTCGAGGGTGGCGCCGCGTTCCGCCAGCAGCCTGATGATGTCGTCGAGCCGGCGCGATGCCGCCAGGTGCAGAGCCGTGTCGCCGCTCCCTGTCCGGGCGTTCACGTTGGCACCCGCGTCGAGCGCGCGCGTGACCGCGTCGATCGTGCGACGTGCCTCCTCGTTCGGGTCGGGCGCCTGGATTCCGAAGCGTCCGCGCGTGGTTCCGCCCTGGATCGCCGCCACCACCGCCGTGTCGCCGGCCTTGGCCGCCAGCGGGTCGGCGCCGTGCTCGGCGAGGATGCGCATGATCTCCGGCTCGCGGAAGCGGGCGGCCAGCCAGAACGGCGTCGCGCCGATCAGGTCGTGCCGCAAGGTCCAATCGGCGCTCACGCGACGGGCCGGCGTGCCGCGTTCCAGGGCCGCGTCCGGATCGGCCCCGTGCGCCAGCAACGCCCGCACCAGGTCCACCTCCCCGCGCAGTACCGCCGCGTGCAGGGCGGCATATCCAGCATCGGCAGCCCCGGGGTCGGCGCCCGCCTCCAGCAGAAACGCGGCCAGCGGGCCGTGGCCGCTGTGCGCGGCAACCACGAGCGCGCTCGTGCCGCTTGCCGCCGCGTCGTCCACGTCCGCTCCGGCCTCCAGAAGCAGCCGCGCCGACTCCAGGTCACCCTGGCGGGCCGCGAACAGCAGTGGCGTGTAGCCTCCCTGCATGACCTCGAAGACACCGCGCGGGTCGGCGTTGCCAGCGGAGCTGACCACCTGCGGATAGATGTTCGAGCGTTCGTGCACGTCCGCCTGGTGCTCCAGCAGCACCCGGACCACCGCCGGATGGCGCTGCGCCACCGCCCACATGAGGGCGGTCTGCCCATGCGCGGCTTCTTTCGCGTTGACGTCCGCCTGGTGCTCCAGCAGCAGGCGGACCACGCCGGGGTTGCCGGTGCGTGCGGCCGTCATCAGCGGCGTTTCGCCCGACGGCAGCGTGGCGTTCGGGTCGGCCCCGGCTTCGAGCAGCGCCCCGACCAGGGCGGCGCTCCCGTTGTTGCAGGCGAGCCACAGGGGGGTCACACCCAGATCGTTCGCGACGTCCACGTAGGCGCCGGCGGCGAGCAGCAGGCGCGTCGTCTCCAGGTCGTCGTGGTAGACCGCCCAGTGCATCGCGGTGGCGCCGTCGCCCTGCGGCCGGTTGACGTCGGCACCCGCCTGCAGCAGCACCCGTACGGCCGCCGTGTCCTGTTGCTTGACCGCGTCGGCCACGCGGCTCGATGCGGTCTCGGACTGACCGAAGGTCGGACCGGCGCAGGCCAGTAGACCGAGGAACACCGCGAGCGTTTCCAGGCCGGGGCGCGTTGGCTGCATCGAGGTCATGCTAGCGCCGGCTCCGGCCGTTGACAACGGCGCGGTCATCGGTGACCATCAAGCGCGAGAAACCGCGATGAGACAACGTCGGCCGGTTTGCCTTCTCGTTTGCCTCGCGATGCTCGGCAGCGTCGCGGCCGGCTCGAGTGCGGGCGGCGCCCAGGCGGAGACCGGTGTGGAGGCGGCGATTGCCATATCGTCCGCCGCACCGCACCGGGCGTTGCTCGACCGCTATTGCGTGACCTGTCACAACGAGCGCTTGCGCACGGCCGGTCTTGCGCTCGACATCCTCGATCTCACCGCGGTCGGCGAAGGCGCGCCCGTCTGGGAGCAGGTCATCAAGAAGCTGAGCGTGGGCGCGATGCCCCCGCCGGGACGCCGCCGGCCCGTGCGCGCCGACGCCGAGGCGCTGGTCGGTTACCTGGAGACGGAGCTGGACCGCGCGGCCGCCTCGAACGTGAGGGTGGGCCGGACCGAGACGTTCCATCGGCTCAACCGGGCGGAATACCGGAACGCCGTACGGGATCTGCTGCAGGTCGACGTCGACGTCGCGGCGCTGCTGCCGGCCG
>JAPOVI010000217.1 GCA_026708265.1 Acidobacteriota bacterium | reverse complement strand
AAGCTCCTGGGACGGTGGGGGCTGGGGCCGACCCGGAGCTTGCGACGGGTTGGCAGCGCCAGCCACGCGGTCCGCACTGCCGAGGCGGCGCGAGGTGGATGAACTTCTGCACAACTACCCTCGTATCAACCGGATGCCAGCGTTCGCAGTAGAATCCCACAGAGTCGCGAAGAGGGATTCCGGAGGCAGATGACCATCGCACCCGAAGCGCCATCGGCGGAAGGCCGCCCCGGACTGATCGGCCGGGCCGTCGGCGTGCTCACCTCGCCCCGGTCGACGTTCGAGCACGTTGTCGCGGAGCCGCGCTGGGCCGGTATCCTGGCCGTGTCGGTCGCCATCGTCGCGGTCCTGAGCGCCGCGCTCGTGAGCACCGACTTCGCCCAGCGGGAGCTCCTCGAGCAGCAGCGAAGCTCCGTGGAAGCCTTCGGCATGACGGTCACGCCCGAGATGGAGGAGCAGTTCGTCCAGGGCCTCGCCATCGCGACGTACACGACGCTCGGCTCGACGCTCGTGGGCATTCCCATCCTGTGCCTGATCCTGGCCGCCATCCTGTACGGGGTAGGCTCCGGCTTCCTCGGCTCGCAGGCCGCGTTCAAGCAGGTCCTGGCCGTGGTGGCCCACGCCGGGGTGGTCTTCGGGCTGCAACAGCTCTTCGTGGTGCCGCTGAACTACGCACGGGAGTCGATTCAGCCCCCGACCACCCTCGCGGCGTTCGCTCCGATGCTCGACGACGACACCTTCCTCTACCGCCTGCTCAGCGGAGTGGACCTCTTCTACCTGTGGTGGCTGATGGCGCTGTCCATCGGTCTGGCCGTGCTGTGGCGGCGCGAGACCCGCCCGATCGCCACCACCCTCTTCGTCGTGTACGCAGCAGTCGCGGTCGCCCTCGCGGTGGTGCGCACGGCGTTCGGTGTCTGATGCCAAGGAACATCCTCATCGGCGGCGCCATCGTTCTGACCGCCGGCGCCCTCGTGGCGGTCAACCTCGTGTTCACGCGCTCCGACGCCCCCGAGGTCGAGGTCGAGGCCATAGGACGGCGCCCCCTGGAGGCGATCGTGTCGGCGCCCGGCACGATTCAGCCGCAGCTCTCGGTCGACATGAGCGCCAGCACCATGGGGCGCGTCACCAGCCTGGTGGTCGACGAGGGCGACCGCGTCGCGGCCGGCCAGTTCCTGATGCAGATCGATCCGGAGAACCTCCAGGCCCAGGTGACGCGCGGGGAAGCCGTGCTCGAAGCGGCCGAGTCGGCCTACCGGTCCGCGCAGGTCGCGGTCGAGACGGCGCGGGTCAATCTGGAGCTGGCCGAGGAGAACCTCGAGCGGCAGGAGAACCTGTGGTCGCTGCGGCTCGTCGCGCGCGAGGTCTACGACCAGGCGGTCGCCGAGGTCGACGTGCGCGAGACGGAGCTCCGTGCGCGCGAGGTGGACGTCGAGGCGGCCGCGCAGCGTATCCGGCAGGAGCAGGCCATGCTCGACAGCGCTCGCTACGACCTCACGCAGGTGACCATCACCTCGCCGATCGACGGCATCGTCACCCGGCGCAACATCGAGGAAGGCGAGACCGTCGTCATCGGCACCATGAACAACCCCGGGACGGTGCTCCTGACCATCGCGGACTTCTCCATTCTCGAGGCCGAGATCGAGGTCGACGAGACCGACATCCCGACGGTGGAGCTCGGCCAGCCGGCGGAGATCACCATCGACGCCCTCCCGGACCGCGTGTACACGGGCCGGGTCACGGAGATCGGCAACAGCCCCATCCAGCCGGAGGCGGGGGCCGCGCAGCAGGAGGCGACCAACTTCCTGGTCGTAGTGACGCTCGACGACGTCGTGCCGGGCGTCCGCCCCGGCTTCACGTGCACCGCGGAGATCACGACCGCAACGCGAACCGACGCCCTGGCGGTTCCGATACAGGCGACGACGGTCCGGGACGTCGTGATCGACTCGGCCGGCAACGTCGTTCCGCCGGAGCCGGCGGCCGCTTCCGGCGTTCTCGAAACACCGGCCTCCGCGTCGTCGTCCGACGGCAGCGGCACCCTGGAGGAGCGTGAAGGCGTGTTCATCGTGCGGCAGGGTCGCGTCCACTTCACGCCGGTCGCCACCGGCATCGCGGGCGAGCGCTACTTCGAGGCCCTGAGCGGCCTGGACGAAGGCGACCTGGTCGTGACGGGACCGTTCGAGATCGTCCGCAACCTGGCCGACGGGGACGCGGTGGACGTCGACGAGCGGGAAATCGCCGAACGGCGGCGCGAAACGCCTCCGGCGCAACTCGTCGCCCGGGCGGCGGCGACGCGGTGAACGGCGTGTGCGCGCGATGCTGATCCTCGAGATGGTGCGGGTCGCACTGAGTGCGATCTGGGCCAACAAGCTGCGGTCCTTCCTGACCATCCTGGGCAACATCGTCGCCATCACGTCGATCATCACCCTGGTGTCGCTCATCCAGGGCATCACCGACGAGGTCCGGACCGTCATCCTGTCGGAGATCGGCGCCGATGCATTCCGGGTCGCCCGGCGGGGCATCATCATGAGCGAGGACGATCTGGAGCGTACCCGCGGCAATCCCCGGATCACGCTCGCCGACGCCGACGCGGTCCGCCGCTTCGCGACGTCCGCGGTCGCGGTGCTGGCCGAAGGGGAGCGGAACGCCGAGGTGAGCTACCGCGAGCACTCGCTCGACTCGGTCGAGATCCAGGGCGTGACCGAGGAGTTCGGCCGGTTTCCGACCTTCAACGCGGAGTTGGGACGCCTGATGACGCCGACCGAGGTGCGCCGGAGGCGCAACGTCGCCGTGCTCGGCTGGGACACGGCGGACAAGCTCTTTCCGGCCGTGGATCCCATCGGGCGGCGCATCAAGATCCGCGGCGTCCCGTTCCGCGTGGTCGGCGTGAGCCGGCCGCAGGGCTCGATGTTCGGGATGTCGCAGGACGAGTTCGCCATCGTCCCCCTCGGTGCGTTCCAGCGGCTCTTCGGGAGCCGATCCTCGCTGAGCCTGCGGGTGCGCCCGCGCGACCCGGACGAGGTCCAGGCGGCGATCGACGAGACGACGCTCGCGTTGCGCATCGAGCGGCGCCTGAAGGCCACCCAGGACGACAACTTCGGCATCCTCACCTCCGACACCGCCCTCGGCCTGTTCAACCAGGCGACGACGGGCATCTTCGCGGTGCTGGTCGGCGTGGTCGGCCTGGCCCTGGTGGTCGCCGGCATCGTCATCATGAACATCATGCTGATGGCGGTCTCGGAGCGCACCCGGGAGATAGGCCTCCGCAAGGCGCTCGGGGCCCGCCGGCAGGACATCCTGCACCAGATGCTGGCGGAGTCGGTCGCGCTCTCGCTCCTGGGCGGTGTCGTCGGCACCGGCCTCGGAGCGGCCGCCGCGCTGGCTCTCGACCGCTTCGCCCCGGTGCCCGCGACGGTTCATCCGTGGTCGGTCATCCTCGCGATCACGCTGACTGCCGTGGTCGGGCTCTTCTTCGGGCTGTACCCGGCCGCCCGCGCAGCCGCGCTCGATCCGATCGAAGCGCTCGGGAGGTCCGACTGATGCGCGGCTCCCTCCTCGGCGAGATCGTCGCGATGGCGATCACGACCATCCGGACCCAGAAGATGCGATCCGCGCTGACGATCCTCGGGGTCGTCATCGGCATTACCGCCATCGTCGGCATGACATCGCTCATCCGCGGGTTCGACGAGTCGCTGCGCGACAGCATTCGCGAGCTGGGGCCCGACACGATCACGGTCATGCAGTTCGGCCTGAGCAGCTTCATGGCGGGCGCCGATTTCAACGAGCTGCTCAAGCGGCCCACGCTGACGCCTGCCGACGCGCGCGCCATCGAGCGCCAGGCGGCCGAGTCGATCGCCCGCGTGGTTCTCACGCTGGGCGATGCCGGAGGGCCTCGGGGCCCCACGCGGACCCGCGTGCACTACAACGGCGAACGGACCTCGCCGACGACGATCATCGGCACGGACTACGACTACCCGGAGGCGTTCCACCTCGACATCGAGCAGGGCCGCTTCTTCACGGAGGGCGAGGTCAGCCACCGGCGCCGGGCGGTGGTTCTCGGCCAGGGCCCGAGCGACGCGCTGTTCCCCAACGTCGACCCGATCGGCAAGACCGTCCGCATCACCAACCAGCCGTACACGGTGGTCGGCGTGACGGGACCGCGGCCGGGTGTGGGCGGATTCAACGCGGACCAGGACAACTTCGTCCTGATTCCGCACACCGCCTACCAGAAGCAGTTCGGCCTGCGCATCGCCCAGATGCGTCGCGGCCGGTTCATCGCCCTGAACATCACCGCCGTTCCACGGGACGGCGTCGCCCTGGAGGACGCGCTGCGCGACGTGGAGCGCGTGATGCGCATCCGGCACGGCCTGCGCCTGGACGAGCCGAACGACTTCGACATGCTCACGCAGGACGCCGCGCTCCGCCTGTGGGATCGGGTGAGCGGCGCCACCTTCCTCGCGCTCGTGGCCATCTCGTCGATCGCGCTCCTCGTAGGCGGGATAGGCGTGATGGCCATCATGACGATCTCGGTCAAGGAACGGACGCGCGAGATCGGCACCCGCAAGGCCATCGGGGCGCGGCGGCGCGAGATCCTGTGGCAGTTCCTTCTCGAAGCCGCGTTCCTGACGGGAATCGGCGGCGTGCTGGGCATCGGGTTGGGCAGTGCCATCGGTCTGGGCATCCACTTCGCCACCGGCTTCCCCGTCTCCCTGCCGTGGTGGTCGTTCGCGCTCGGCATCGGATTCTCGGCCTTCGTCGGGATCGTCTTCGGCCTCTTCCCGGCCGTGCGAGCCTCGTCTCTGGACCCCATCGAGGCCCTGCGCTACGAATGACCCGGCGGACTTGAGCCCTCCCGCGTCGCCGAAGTACGATCGGCGCGCCGTGCGCACACGCCGGTCGCCCGGCGGCATCCCACACCCGGAGCGGCGGCGGCGGCGCACGCCAAGGAGAGGAAGCGTCCCATGAAGCTCTACGGTGCATCGAGCATCCGCAACGTCGCTGTCGTCGGCCATAGCGGAGCGGGCAAGACACAGTTGGCGTCCGCCCTCCTGTACGGCGCCGGCATGGTCAATCGCCTCGGCATGGTGGACGACGGAACGACGATCACCGACTTCGACGAAGAGGAAATCACGCGCAAGCACACGCTGTCATCGAGCGTAGCGTTCGCGGAGTGGGAGGGCAGGAAGCTCAACCTCATCGACACGCCGGGCATGAGCAACTTCCTGAGCGACGCGCGCGCCGCCCTGCGTGTAGCCGACGCGGCCCTCGTCGTCGTCGACGCGGTGGCCGGGGTCGAGGTCCAGACGGAGAAGGTCTGGAACCTGGCCGCGGAGCTCGATCTGCCGTGCCTCGTGGTCCTGAACCTGCTCGACCGGGAACGCGCCAGTCTCGACCGTTCCCTCGATTCGCTTCGTGCGTCGTTCGGCCGCACCGTCGTCCCCGTGCAGCTCCCGATCGGAGAGGAGAAGGACTTCCGCGGCTCCGTCGATCTGCTGGCGATGACGGGCATCACGTTCCCGACGGACGGGAGCGGGCGACCCACCGCGGGCGAGATCCCCGACGGCATGGGCGAGCGTGCGGAAGCGGCGCGGGAAGCCTTGATCGAGCTCGTGGCGGAGGCCGACGACGCGCTCATGGAGAAGTTCTTCGACGCCGGGACGTTGACCCAGGCCGAGCTCGAAGCGGGACTGCGCACGGCGACGATCGACCGTCATGTCTTCCCCCTGGTGTGCACGTCCGCGCACGCGAACGTCGGCATCCAGCCCTTGCTCGACGCCATCGCCGCCTACCTGCCCTCGCCTCAGGATCGGCCGTTCGCGGCCGTCGATCGGCAGAGCGGCGAGCCCACCGCCTACGACGGCACGGAGGATGCGCCGGCCGCAGCCTTCGTCTGGAAGACGATCGCCGACCCGTTCGCGGGCCGGATTACACTCTTTCGGGTCGCCGCCGGAACGCTGAAGGCCGACTCGTCACTCCACAACGTCACGAAGGAGACGACGGAGCGCCTCGGAGGCCTCGCCGTAATGCAAGGCAAGGCCTCCAACGCGGTGGAGGAGTTGCGGGCCGGCGATCTCGGCGCCGTTCCCAAGCTCAAGGTAACCCAGACCAACGACACCTTCGCGGATGCGGCCGCCGGGTTCACGTTCACCCCGATCCCGTTCGCGGAGCCCGTGCTGTCCTACGCCATCGAGCCGAAGAGCCGCGGGGACGAGGAGAAGATCAGCACGGCGCTGCAGCGTCTCCAGGAGGAAGACCCGACGATTCGCTACGAGCGCGACCCACAGACCAAGCAGTTGCTGCTGTCGGGGCAGGGGCAGCTCCACATCGAGGTCACCGTCGCCAAGTTGAAGCGCAGGTTCGGTGTCGAGGTCAACCTGAAGCTGCCGCGCATTCCCTATCGCGAAACCATCACCGCAAGCACCGAGGCGCACGGCCGCCACAAGAAGCAGACCGGCGGCCACGGTCAGTTCGGCGACTGCAAGATCCGCGTGGAGCCCCTGCCCCGAGGCGAGGACTTCGACTTCGCCAACGAGGTCTTCGGGGGCGCGATTCCCAGGCAGTTCATCCCGGCGGTGGAGAAGGGAATCCACGAGGCGCGGGAGAAGGGCTTCCTGGCCGGCTACCCGATGGTGGACTTCCGCGTCACCCTGTACGATGGCCAGTTCCATTCGGTCGACTCGAACGAGATGTCGTTCAAGATGGCGGGGCGACTGGCCTTCAAGGACGCGATGTCCAGGGCGAAGCCCACCCTGCTCGAGCCCATCATGAGCGTCGAGGTGTCGGCCCCGAGCGACTTCGCGGGCGACCTGATGGGAGACCTGAACGGCCGGCGGGGGCGGATTGGCGGCATGGAGACCCGCGGCAGCGCCACCCTCATCAAGGCGCAGGTACCGATGGCCGAGATGCTCACCTACGAGCAGCAGTTGACCTCATCCACCGGCGGCCGCGGGTCGTACCACATGGAGTTCTCGCACTACGAGGAGGTTCCCGCGCACCTCCACGGCAAGATCATCGCGGAGGCGAGGGCCGAGCGGGGAGACGAGGCGCAGGATACCGACGAGTAGCGCGCTCGGAGGGGCGTCCGGCGAAGCCTCAGACCTTCTTGCGGGTGCGCTTGGGAGCTGCCCTGGCGCCGCGACTCGCCTTGCCGCCCGCTGCCGCCCCCTTGCGGCCATCGTCATCGCGTCCCCGCATGCGTCTCGCCGCACGGCGGATCCGCCCCCCGACGCCGCCCGCTCCGGTAGATTCGCCGCTCGACTCCGAGCCGTCGGTACGATCCGCTTCCGGTTCGTACTCGCTGCCGATCAACTCGATCTGGGCCATCTCGGCCGCGTCGCCCTGGCGTTGCCCGAGGCGCAGGATGCGTATGTAGCCGCCCGGGCGGGTGGCGAAGCGAGGTGCGATCGTGTCGAACAGCTTGGCGGCCACCTCGCGGTCGGCGAGGTCGCGCCGCACGAGGCGCCGCGCGTGGACCGTGCGCCCGCTGTCGGCACCGTCGGCGAGGCTGCGCTTCGCCACCGTTATCAGGCGCTCGACGAAAGGTCTGAGCTCCTTGGCCTTGGCTATCGTGGTGCGGATTCGTTCATGCCGCAGCAGGGCATCGGCCTGGTTCCGCAGCAGCGCGATGCGATGCTCCGTGACGCGGCCCAGCTTGCGATGGGCGATTCGATGGCGCATGGGTCCGGACCCTTACTCGGGCTGCGAGGGGGGCGTGGAGGTCGGCTCGTCCAGACGCATGCCCAGCCCCAAACCCAGCTCCGTCAGAATGAGCTTGATCTCGTTGAGTGACTTCCGCCCGAAGTTCTTGGTGCGCAGCATCTCCGGCTCGCTCTTCTGGACGAGCTCGCGAATCGTGCGGATGTTGGCGTTCTTCAGGCAATTGGAGGAGCGCACGGAGAGCTCGAGCTCGTCGACGCTCTTGTCGAGGTGCTCGTTGGCGATCGTGGCCGAGGGCTCCGGCGGCTCGTCGGGCTCGTCCGGCTCGTCATCCGTTTCCTCGGCGTCGACGAAGATGTTCAGGTGATCTCGGATCAGCCGCGCCCCGAGCGAGACCGCGTCTCGCGCGCTGATGGCGCCGTCCGTCCACACGTCGACGGTCAACTTGTCGTAGTCGGTGGTCTGCCCCAACCGCGCCGCCTCGACCAGGTAATTGACCTTCTTGATGGGTGAGTGCACGGAATCGACCGGGATCCAGCCGATGCCCAGATCCTCGTCGGCGTTCTTGTCCGCCGAAACGTAGCCGCGGCCCTGCTTGACCCGGAGCTCGAGATGCAGGCTGCCTCCATCGGCCACCGTCGCCAGGTGCACTTCCGGATCGAGGATGTCCACGTCCGCGTCGGTCTCGATGTCGCCCGCCTTGACTTCGCCGGGCTTGTCGGCCCGCACGTAGAGTGTCTTGGTGGCATCGACGTGGACGCGGATGGGAATCTGCTTGAGGTTCAGGATGAGGTCGGTCGCGTCCTCGACAACGCCCTGGATGGGCGAGAACTCGTGCAGCACGCCGTCGATCTTCACCGCGGTGACCGCCGCGCCCTCGATTGACGACAACAGCACCCGCCGGAGGGCGTTCCCGATGGTCGTGCCGAAGCCGCGCTCGAACGGCTGGGCGTGGAACCGCCCGTACCGATCGGTCAGCGTATCCTGGTCGCACTCCAGCACCTTGGGTCGCTGGAAGCCTTTCCACAGCATCGCGGCAATGTCCTTTCCACGCCCGGTGGCGGCTCGCGAGCCGGCCCGAGCCACCTGCTACTTCGAGTACAACTCGACGATCAGCTGCTCCTGAACGGGAAGCCCCAACTGCTCGCGCGTCGGGACGGCAACGAGCCGACCCGACGGGCCTGCGCCGTCCAGCTCCAGCCACTCCGGTATGCCGCGCCCCTTGACCTCCTCCATCGCGTACTGGATGGCCGGATTCTTGGCGCTGGTCGGCTTGACGAGGACGCGGTCACCCGCTCGCAGCAGGTGGGACGGAATGTCCGCGCGCCGATCGTTGACGAGGAAGTGGCCGTGACGCACGAGCTGGCGCGCCTGCGCCCGCGACGTCGCGAATCCGAGCCGGTACACGATGTTGTCGAGGCGACTCTCGAGCAACTGCAGAAGGATCTCGCCCGTGATCCCCTTCTTGCGGTCGGCGGTCTCGAAGTAGCGCCGGAACTGCCGTTCCAGCACGCCGTACATCCGCTTCACCCGCTGCTTCTCGCGCAACTGCAGCCCGTACCCGATGAGCTTGGCCTTGCGGCCCTTGCCGTGCTGCCCGGGAGGCACGTTGCGCCGCTCGATCGCGCATTTCTCGCCGTAGCAGCGCTCTCCCTTGAGGAAGAGCTTCATTCCTTCCCGCCGGCACAACCGGCATACCGGACCGACGTAGCGTGCCATGCTTCTCCTCTGCTCAGACTCGACGCCGCTTCGGCGGGCGGCAGCCGTTGTGCGGAATCGGCGTCACGTCACGGATCGACTTCACCTCGAGCCCCACCGAGGTCCGGAGGGCCCGAATCGCTGATTCCCGCCCCGCTCCCGGTCCCTTCACGCGCACGTCGACCGTTCTGACGCCGAATGCCTTCGCGCCGTGACCCGCGTTGATCGCCGCCTGCGTGGCGGCGAACGGGGTGCCCTTGCGCGAGCCCTTGAAACCGATTCCGCCCGCGCTCGACCAGGCCAGTACCGCGCCCTCGACATCGGTGATGGTGATGATGGTGTTGTTGAACGAGGCCTGGACGTGCACCACGCCGTGATGCACGACACGCTTCTCACCGCGCTTCTTGAAGGTCTTCTTCTTGCGCCGCTTGGGCTTCCCCGGCGGCAGCCCCGGTTCCACGGTCTCGACTTTTGCCATTCCTGTTCCCGCTAGCTGGTCCGCTTGCCGGCGACCGCCGCCTTGCGCGGCCCCTTGCGCGTCCGCGCGTTCGTGTTCGTTCGCTGCCCGCGCACCGGCAGGTTCCGCCGGTGCCGCAGCCCGCGATAGCACCCGATCTCCATCAGCCGCTTGATGTTCATGGAGATCTCCTTCCGCAGGTCGCCCTCGACGCCGCCCTGCTCTTCGAGGACCCGGCTGATCCTGCGCACGTCGTCCTCGCTGAGGTCCTTGACGCGCGTATCCGCATCCACGCCCGAGGCATCGATGATGCCGCGCGCGCGCGCCGGGCCGACGCCGAAGATGTAGGTCAGACCCACCTCGATGCGCTTCGTCCTCGGGAGGTCGACACCTGCGATACGGGCCATCGTTGCTCTCCCCTCTCAACCCTGCCGCTGCTTGTGCTTCGGGTTCGTGCAGATTATCCGCACGACACCTCGGCGGCGGACGACCTTGCACTTGTCGCACATGCGCCGAACGGATGCTCGCACCTTCATGTCAACCCTCTGCGCCGGAGCGCGCGACGATGCCCGGCGACGCCACTTCCGCACCGCCCTCACCGTTCGGACGGCTCAGCACCACAGGACCGTCGGCCTGGACGGCGATCGTGTGCTCGAAGTGCGCGGAGAGGCTCCCGTCCTCCGTCACCGCCGTCCAGCCATCCTCGAGCACGCGGACCGCCGCGCGCCCCATGTTCACCATCGGCTCGATCGCCAGGACCATGCCGGCCCGCAGCCGCGGGCCGTGCCCCGGCTCCCCGTAGTTCGGGATCTGCGGCTCCTCGTGCAGGTTCGTGCCGATCCCGTGTCCGACGAACTCGCGCACGACGGAGAACCCGTTCGCCTCCACGTGCTGCTGCACGGCGTGCCCCAGGTCGGACACGCGGCCTCCGATTCTCGCGCAGGCGATCGAGCGCGCCAGCGCCTCCCGGGTGACCCGCAGCAACGTCGACGCGCTGCCGGATATCGAGCCGACCCCTACCGTCACCGCCGAGTCGCCGTAGTACCCGTCGAGGACCACGCCGAGGTCGATCGACACGAGGTCGCCGTCCTTGAGCGGCGTGTCCGAAGGTATCCCGTGGACCACGGCATCGTTCACCGACGTGCACAGCGTCGCCGGGTATCCGTGGTACCCCTTGAACGCGGGGATCGCGCCCGCGCTCCGCACCCGCGCCTCCGCCAGCGTGTCGAGCTCCCGGGTGGTCACGCCGGGGCCCACGATCCCCTGCAACTCGGCCAGCACGTCGGCCACCAGGCCGTTGGCGGCCCGCATGCGGGCCAGCTCCGCAGGGGATCGGCACACGATCATCGGTCCTGCCCGATCGCCGCTACCGCCTCGTCGATCGCGCCCGCGACGGCGCCCGCCACGGCGTCGCGAGCCTGCGCGCCGTCGATGGGGCGATACGTCGGGCGCTCGCGATAGTAGCCCACGAGGGGCGCGGTGCTCCACTCGTAGACGGCGAGACGCTCCCGTACCACCTCTTCCCGGTCGTCGCTCCGCTGCACCAGCGCCCCGCCGCACTCGACGCACGCCGGCGGCCCGTCGTCCTCGTCATCGTTCAGGGCCACGATCGTTCCGCACGCCTGGCAGACGCGGCGGCGGGACAGGCGCCGGATGAGGTCCGCGGCGCTGACCGCAAGGTCGACCACGACGAGCGCGTCGCCGTTGGCGACGAGCGCGTCCAGCGTCTGCGCCTGGGCCACGGTTCGCGGGAAGCCGTCCAGCACGACGCCCGCGACCGCGTCCGCCCGCGCCAGGCGCTCGCGGACCAGATCGGCCACGATCTCGTCGCTCACCAGGCGCCCGGAATCGAGCACCGCCTGCACGCGCCGGCCCAGCGGCGTCCCCGACTGCACCGCCTCCCGCAGCATGTCGCCCGTGGAAACGTGCGGGATTCCGCGCCCTGCGGCCAACTGCTTCGCCTGGGTGCCCTTGCCGGCCCCCGGCGGCCCGAGCATGACGATGTGGCACGCCATCGCGGGATACCCCTGGCCCTCCGCGGCCTATGCGCGGCGCCCCTTGATGCGCGTCTTCTTCATGAAACCGTCGTAGTGGCGCATGATCAACTGCGACTCGACCTGCTGCACGGTGTCCATCGACACGCCCACGATGATCAGCAGCGACGTCCCGCCGAAGTAGAACGTCACGCCGAGGCCGTTGGTGATGAAGTCGGGCAGGACGTTCGCATCCAGCCAGTCGCCCGCCACGGCACAGGGGTCCGGCAGGAACGGGACGCATCGCATGGCGTCCGCCCGAAAGCCGACGATCATCAGGTCGGGCAGGATGGCCACCAGGGCCAGATAGATGGAGCCCGCCAGGGTGATCCGGGTCAGGATGGTGTCGATGTACTCCGCCGTGCGCTTGCCCGGTCGGATGCCGGGCACGAACCCGCCGTACTTGCGCATGTTCTCCGCAACGTCGTCCGGATTGAAGATGATCGCCGTGTAGAAGTAGGCGAAGAAGATGATCAGGCCGACGAAGAGAAGGTAGTACCAGGGCCGGCCGTTCTGCAACTGGTCCGTGAGCGTCTGACCCCATCCGCCGACCGGGAACGCCGCCACCGCGGTGGCGGGAACCGCGAGAATCGAGGATGCGAAGATGACGGGGATCACGCCGCCGGTGTTCACCTTCAGCGGGATGTGCGTGCTGGTCCCGCCGTACATCCGGCGGCCCACTACGCGCTTCGCGTACTGCACGGTGACGCGCCGATGGCCGCGCTCGATGAAGACGACCGCCCCGATCACGGCGACCATGACCACCGTCAGCAGAATCAGCGTGAACAGTCCGATCGCCCCGCTGCGCATCTGGTCGAGCGTGGTGAGCACGGCCGTGGGGAGCCCGACGACGATGCCGGCGAAGATGATCAGCGACATCCCGTTGCCGACGCCCCGCTCCGTGATCTGCTCGCCCAGCCACATGATGAAGCCGGTGCCGGTCGTCAGCGTGAGGACGGTCATCAAGCGGAACGACCAGCCCGGCTCGTAGACCAGCGGCAGCCCGCCCGCGATGTTGGTCTGCCGCTCCAGGAAGATGGCGATCGCCATCGACTGCACGATGCAGAGCAGAATCGTCCCGTAGCGGGTGTACTGCGTGATCTTGCGGCGGCCGAGCTCGCCTTCCTTGGACAGGCGCTCCAGGTAGGGCCACACGACGGTCAGCAACTGCAGGATGATCGACGCGCTGATGTAGGGCATGATGCCCAACGCGAAGATGGTCGCCTGCGCGAGGTTGCCGCCGGAGAACATGTTGTAGAGACCGAACATGGTCCCCGCCGCCTGCTCGACGAGAATTGCGAGTGCGTCGGTGTTCACCCCCGGGGTGGGAATTACGCTGCCGATGCGGTACACCCCGAGGATGGCGAGCGTGAACAGCACGCGCTTCCGCAGGTCCGGAATCGCGAAAATGTTCCTGAAGCTCTCGACCATCAGGCTGATTCCTTCCGCCCCGACCTGCGCGAGGAGACGACCTCGCAGTGTCCGCCGGCGCCCGCGATGGACTCCCGGGCCTTCGCGCTGAACCGGTGGGCCTTGACGGTCAGGGACTTCGTGATCTCCCCGCGCGCCAGGACCTTGACCAGTCCATGGCGGCTCACGAGCCTCAGGGTGCGCAACGCCTCCGGCGTCACCTCCGCCCCGGACTCGAACCGCTCCTCGAGCGTGTCGAGGTTGACCACCTCGTAGGCGACGCGAAACGGGTTGTGGAACCCGCGCTTCGGCAGGCGACGATGCACGGGCATCTGGCCGCCCTCGAAGCCGCGCTTGCGCGCGTAGCCGGACCGGGACTGCTGCCCCTTGTGCCCCCGGCCGGAGGTGACCCCGGTGCCCGATCCCTCGCCGCGCCCGACGCGCTTCCGGTTCCGTTTCGCCCCCTTGGGAGGCTTCAGGTTGTTGAGACTCATGCCGGCCTCGTCCGCATTGCCGCTGTCCGTTCCCGCCCGCAGGTCATTGCGGCTCCGCGGATACCAGGTGCTGCACCGCGCGAATCATCCCGCGCGTGGCTTCGTTGTCGACGACGTCGACGGACTGCCCGATGCGGCGCAGCCCGAGGCCCCGCACGATCTCCCGCTGCGTCTTCTCGTATCCGATCCAGCTTCGCCGGAGCGTGACACGCACCCGGCGGGCTTCGTCGTTGCGCGGTGCCGGTCGTCGCATGGCGGCTACCCTCCGAGGGCCTCGAGCTCCACCCCCCGCAGTCGCGCCACCTCGACCGGGTCCCGGAGCTCGGCCAGTCCGGTGAACGTCGCCCGCACCACGTTGTTGGGATTGTCCGAGCCGAGAGACTTGGTCAGGATGTCGTGGATGCCGGCGGACTCGACGACCGCCCGCACGGCTCCGCCGGCGATGATGCCGGTCCCCTGCGGAGCCGGCTTCAACAGGACGCTGCCGGCGCCGAAGCGACCCACGATGGCGTGCGGTATCGAGGTGCCCTGCAGCGGGACCCGTATCAGTGCCTTCTTGGCCGCCTCGATCCCCTTCTTGATGGCAGACGGGACCTCCTTCGCCTTGCCGATCGCGAAGCCGCAGTGACCCGCTCCGTCGCCGACCACGACGAGCGCGCTGAAGCTGAGGTTCTTGCCGCCCTTGACGACCTTGGTGACCCGATTGATCGACACGACGGTGTCCTTCAGGTCGAGCATGGTCGGGTCGATCTTCGTTCGTGGTTCGCTCATCGAAATCTAGAGCTCCAATCCGGCTTCACGCGCGGCGTCGGCCACCGACCGAACGCGTCCGTGGTACAGGACGCCGCCCCGATCGAAGACGACACGCTTGATCCCCTGCTGCAGGAGGCGCTCGGCGACCAACCTGCCGACGACCTGCGCCCCGGCCACGTTCCCGCCCCCGGCCCCGTCGGCGAACGCCGCCCTGACGCTCGATTCCATGCTCGACGCGGAGGCGAGCGTGCGGCCGGCGTCGTCGTCGATCGCCTGGGCCGAGATGTGGGCCAGCGACCGTACGACGGCCAGCCGCGGCCGTTCCTGCGTCCCCCGCAACCGGCGGCGCTGGCGGAGACGAATGCGCTCGCGCCGATCCTTCTTCGTCTTGACCTTCATCGTCCTCGCTGCCGCGAAACTCCTACGCGCCCGTCTTGCCGACCTTCTTCTTGAGCACCTCGCCGGTGTACCGGATCCCCTTCTGCTTGTACGGATCCGGCTTGCGCAACGCCCGGATGTTCGCCGCCACCTGGCCCACGCGCTGGCGATCGATGCCGCTGACCGTGATGTGGGTCTGCTTCTCCACCGCGATGTCGATGCCGGCGGGGATGTCCAGGGTGATGGGGTGCGAGTATCCCAGCGAGAACACCACCTGCTGTCCCGTTCTCTCCGCGCGGTAGCCGATGCCCACGATGTCGAGCTCCTTCGTGAAGCCCTGCGCCACGCCGTGCACGGCATTGGCGACGAGGCTCCGCGCCAGCCCGTGGAACTTCCGGAGCGAGTTGTCGTTCGCGCGGATCGGATGGGCCTGGAGCGAGCCGTCCCGCTCCTCGAAGCGGACTCCCGGCGGCAGGGCCTGCCGCAGCTTCCCCTTCGGGCCCTCGACCTCGACGGCGTCGGCGCTCACCTGCACCCTGACGCCCTCGGGGATCGGAATCAGCTTCCTGCCTACTCGCGACATGTCGGTCCCCGATCGCGGCTCGCCGCTACCACACGTTGCACAGCACCTCGCCGCCTACTCCGGCCCGCGCCGCCTCGCGTCCGGTCATCACGCCGCGCGACGTCGTCAGGATGCTCGTGCCGAGGCCGGCCAGCACCGGCGGGGCCTTGTCCCGCCCGTAGTACACGCGGCGCCCGGGCCGGCTGACCCGCTCGAGCCCGGTCAGGACGCGTTCCCCCTGGGGCCCGTACTTCAGATAGATCCGCAGCGTCCGCCGCGGGAAGGTCCCGTGGGGATTCTGCAGCTCGAGCTGCTTGAACCCGAGGATGTAGCCTTCGCTCTGGAGGATTCTCGCGATGTCGGCCTTGATGCGAGATGCCGGGACATCCACCCGCGACCGCCGTTGCAGGGTCGCGTTGCGAATCCTCGTCAGCATGTCGGCAATCTGATCAGCCATAGCACTCCGATCCCAAACCCTTCCGCGCCCGCCCCGCCCGAGCACGGCTCGTGGCCCGCCGCCCGGGCTACCAGCTGCTCTTGACCACGCCGGCTATCTCCCCCTCGAGCGCCAGACGCCGGAAGCAGAGGCGACAGAGCGCGAACTTGCGGAGGTACGCGCGCGGGCGGCCGCACAGCCGACAGCGGTTGCGCTCGCGCACCTTGAACTTCGCCGGCAGCCGATCCTTGACGGTCTTTGCGGTCGTGGCCATGTTTCGTCCGTGTCAGTTCTGCCGGAACGGCATTCCCATCAACTGCAGCAGCTTGCGGCCTTCCTCGTCCGTGTTGGCCGTCGTGACCACGGAGATGTTCATTCCGCGCGCCTTGTCGACCTTCATGTAGTCGATCTCGAGGAAGATGAGCTGGTCTCTCAGACCGAGCGTGTAGTTGCCGCGCCCGTCGAAGCCGCGCTGCGGCACGCCCCGGAAGTCGCGGACCCGCGGCAGCGCGATGGATACCAGCCGGTCCAGGAACTCGAACATGCGCGCGCCCCTGAGCGTCACCATGACGCCGATGGGCATGCCCTGGCGCACCTTGAACTGTGCGACCGACTTGCGCGCGCGGCGGGTGACGGGGCGCTGGCCGGTGATGCGGGCGAGCTCGTCCGCGCCGACGTCGATGAGCTTCGCGTTCTGAGTGGCCTCGCCCAATCCCATGTTC
This sequence comes from Acidobacteriota bacterium, assembly GCA_026708265.1. GTDB lineage: Bacteria > Acidobacteriota > Vicinamibacteria > Vicinamibacterales > UBA8438 > JAGWAJ01. Next base: position 6,325 of record JAPOVI010000217.1, on the reverse strand, counting down.
ACCACGACCCGTTCGAGCTTCGGCACGGCCATGGGGTTGGCGTACCCGAACTCCTTGCGGAGCGCCGGCACGACCTCGTTCTGGTACCGCTCCCGCAACCGGCTCATTTGTCCACCGCCCCGTCGCACTTGCGGCACACCCGTACGGTCCGCCCGTCGCCGAGCACCTGGCGCCCGATCCGCGTGGCGGCCCCGCACTCGGGACAGACGATCTGCACGTTGGAGGCGTGCAGCGACGCCTCGCGTTCGACGATCCCGCCCTTGACGTTGGCGCGCGGGTTGGGCCGCGTGTGCCGCTTGATGAAGTTGACGCCCTCGACCACGACGCGATTCCGCGCGGGCAGGACCTTCAGCACGCGGCCCCGCTTGCCGCGATCCTTCCCCGCTACCACGATCACGTTGTCGTTCTTCCGAACGGGCGTCTGAAGTCGAGACATCGTTTCGAGGGTCCCCGGTCAGTTCGGCGGCCGGCGTCCGTCCTACAGGACCTCCGGCGCCAGAGAGATGATCTTCATGAACCTGCGCTCGCGCAGCTCCCGCGCGACCGGGCCGAAGACGCGCGTCCCGATCGGCTCGTTCTGATCGTTGACGAGGACCGCCGCGTTCCGATCGAACCGGATGTAGCTGCCGTCGCGCCGCCGCTGCTCCTTCCGCGTGCGGACGATGACCGCCTTGACGACCTGCCCCTTCTTCACGCCCGCGGCCGGCGCGGCCTCCTTGACGGACGCCGTGACGACGTCGCCCAGCCGGGCGTAGCGTCCGGTCGCTCCGCCGACCGGATTGATGACCGCTATCTTGCGAGCGCCGGAGTTGTCCGCCACGTCGAGGACGGACTGCATCTGAATCATCGCTGACCTGACCCGGACATCTCGTCCTGCGGGGCCGCCGCCTCGCGGCGCAGCCGCCCAAAATCCCCTAGACGGTTCCGGCGCGCTCGATTACGCGCGTAACCACGTAGCGCTTCCGCCGGCTGAGCGGCCTCGACTCGACCATGGCGATCCGGTCGCCGACCTTCGCCGTGTTGGCCTCGTCGTGGGCCATGAACTTCGAGGTGCGCCGCTGGATCTTCCCGTAGACGTCGTGGCTCACGCGCCGCTCCACCGCCACGACGACACCTCGCTCCATCTTGTCGCGAACGACGACGCCCACGACTTCGCGCCGCTTACCCATCGCTATCCCCCGCGCTGTCCACCGACGCGGCCAGCTCCCGCTCGCGCAGCAAGGTCTTGACTCGAGCGCGTTCCCTGCGCAGATCGCGCATCTTGTGCGGCGCCTCGGCCTGGCCGGTCGAGCGCTGGAGTCGCAACCGAAACACCTCTTCGTCGATCTCGCGCTCCCGCTTCGCGAGGTCGTCCGCTCCCAGCTCCCGCAACTCGGCGATCTTCGTCACCGGCCACCTGCCTCACCGAACCGGGTCGTGAAGCGTGTGCCGATGGGCAGCTTGGCCGCGGCGAGGGTCATCGCCCGCTCCGCGTCGGCCGCGCTGACGCCCTCCATCTCGAAGAGGATGCGGCCGGGACGAACGACGGCCACCCACTGCTCGGGCGCCCCCTTCCCCTTGCCCATCCGGGTCTCCTGCGGCTTCTTGGTGATCGGCTTGTCCGGAAACACGCGGACCCAGATCTTGCCGCCGCGCTTGATGAAGCGGGTCATGGCCACGCGGGCGGCCTCGATCTGACGATCCGTCATCCAGCACGGCTCCAGGGCCTTCAGGCCGTAGTCGCCGAACGACACGGACGACCCGCGCCAAGCCTTCCCCGCCATGCGGCCGCGGTGCTGCTTGCGGTACTTGACCTTCTTCGGCATCAACATGATGCGTCACCTCGGTCTCTACAGCCGCGCCCCGCGGCGGGGCGCCCGGTACTCCTCCTCACGACCCACCTGCGGCTCGAGCCGCTCGCCCTTGTAGAGCCAGACCTTGACTCCGATTACGCCGTACGTGGTTCGCGCCTGCGCGAACCCGTAGTCGATGTCCGCTCTGAGCGTCTGCAACGGAAGCTGCCCGTGGAGGTACCACTCGGAGCGCGCGATCTCGGCCCCGTTGAGACGTCCTCCCACCCGCACCTTGATGCCGCGCGCGCCGAAGCGCAGCGCCGACTCGACCGCCTTGCGCATCGCCCGTCGAAAGGCGACCCGCTTCTCGAGCTGGAGCGCGACGGATTCGCCGATCAACTGCGCGTCGAGCTCCGGCTTCTGGATCTCCTGGATGTTGATGAACACTTCGCGGTTGGTGCGCTTCTGGACTTCCGTCTTCAGCTTGTCGACCTCGGTCCCCTTGCGGCCGATGATGATGCCGGGACGGGAGGTGTAGATGTCGAGCTTCAACTTGTTGGCGGCGCGCTCGATCTCGATCTTCGAGACCCCGGCATGCGAGAAGCGAGCCTTGAGATCGCGCTTGAGAGCCAGATCCTCGTGCAGCAGCTTCGCGTAGTCGCGGTCGGCGTACCAGCGCGACCGCCACGTCTTGTTGAAGCCGAGGCGGAATCCGTACGGATGTACCTTCTGTCCCATGACCTAGCCCACCATTCGTCGCCTGAGGGCTCCGCTTGGTGCCCAACCAATCCTGCAGGAGTCCGCGCCGTTCACGGCGCAGGCTCCTAGTCCGCCTCCGACTCGGCGATGTCCGTGTCGCCCACGCGAGTCACCGCGGCGACCTCGGGGCGCTCCCGCACGACCACGGTCAGATGCGACGTGCGCTTGAGCACGCGAAACGCCCGGCCCTGGGGCGCGGGTCGAATGCGCTTCAACGTGGGTCCCTGATCCGCGTGACACGCCCAGACCGAGAGCTGGTCGACTTCGCCCCCCGCCCCCTCCTGCTGCTGAGCGTTCGCAACGGCGGAGAGCACCGTCTTCTCCACGTCTCGTGCCACGCTCCGGGGCGAGAACCGCAGGGTCGCGAGCGCCGCGTCGACGCTCTTGCCCCGAATGAGGTCGAGCACCAGCTTCGCCTTCTGCGCCGATGTCCTGACGTAGCGCGACGTGGCCCGCCCCTCGATCATCGGCCGCCTCCCTTGCCCACCGAGGCGGCCTTCTCGCTCTTGGTGCGGTGCCCCCGGAACAGCCGCGTGGGAGCGAACTCTCCGAACTTGTGGCCGACCATGTTCTCGGTCACGTACACGGGGACGAACTTTTTGCCGTTGTGCACCGCGACGGTGTGCCCCACCATCTCGGGCACGACCGTGGACCGGCGCGACCACGTCTTGATGACCTTCCGATCGCCGCTCCGGTTCATCGTCTCGATCTTCTCGAGCAGCGGCAGATCGACGAACGGCCCCTTCTTCAACGAACGGCTCATGAAGGCCTCATCCCTGTGCGAAACGTCCCGCGCCGGTGGCCGCGCCGCCGGCGTCCTCCCTGTCCCTACCGCTTCTTCTTTCGCGAGATGATGAAGCGATCCGACGGCTTCTTCTTGCGGGTCTTGTACCCCTTCGTCGGCACGCCCCAGGGCGAAACCGGGTGCCGCCCCCCCGCCGCGTGCCCTTCCCCGCCACCCAGGGGATGGTCTACCGGGTTCATCGCGTTGCCGCACACGTGCGGGCGGCGGCCGCGCCAGCGCTGGCGACCGGCCTTGCCGATCCGTACGTTCTCGTGATCGACGTTGCCGACCTGACCGATCGTCGCGAGGCAGCGCGGCATGATCAGGCGCGTCTCGCCGGACGGCAGCCGCACGGTGACGTACTTGCCCTCCTTGGCCACGACCTGCACGGAGGCTCCGGCGCTGCGAGCCAGTTGCCCCCCCTTGCCGGGCCGAAGCTCCACGTTGTGCACCTGCGTCCCGAGCGGAATGTTCGCCAGCGGCAGCGTGTTGCCCGGCAGGATGTCCACCCGGTCACCGGAGATCACGACATCGCCGACCTTCACCCCGACCGGATGCAGGATGTAGCGCTTCTCGCCGTCCGCGTAGCTGACCAGCGCGATCCGGGCGCTGCGGTTGGGGTCGTACTCGATCGTCGCCACCCGGGCCGGGATGTTCGGCTTGTCCCGCTTGAAGTCGATGATGCGGTAGGCGCGCTTGTGCCCACCGCCTCGCCACCAGATCGTGATCTCGCCGTGGTTGTTGCGCCCGCCGGACTTCTTGAGCGGCCGCGTCAGCGGGCGGTAGGGCCGGTCGGTCGTGATCTCGTCGAACGTCTGCACGCTCTGGAATCGGCGGGCGGCCGACGTCGGCTTGTACTTGCGAATCGCCATCGTGACCTTCCTAGGCGCCTTCCAGGAACTCCGGCACCTGCTCCCCCGCGCGCAGGCGGACGTAGGCCTTCTTCCAGTCCGGCCGCTGCCCGGCGAAGCGCCCCTGGCGCTTGATCTTGCCGTGCATGATTGCCGTCCGCACCGACTCCACCTTCGTATTGAGAAGCTGCTCCACGGCCCGCTTGATCTCGACCTTCGTTGCGTCGAGCGCCACCTGGAAGACGAGAATCTGGCCGGCCTCCCGCAGCACGGTCGTCTTCTCCGTGATGAGCGCCGCCCGAATGACGTCCGTCTGCTTCATCGCTCCAGCACCCGCGCCAGGTGCTCCACGGCAGCCCGGCTGGCGATCACGTGGCCCGCGACCATCACGTCGCGCGCGGTCAGCCGGTTCGAGGCCACCACGCGCACGCCGGGCAGATTGCGCGCCGACTGCTCCAGCCGATCGTCCGGGTGAACGTCGACGAGGACGGCACCCGCATCCGCGCCCAGCCGCTGGAGCAGAGCGGCCGCCTCCCGCGTCCGCGGCTGCTCGGACTCGATCGCGAACTCGTCGATGACGATGACGCCGCCGTCGCCGAGGCGCTGCCTCAGGGCGGCGCGCAACGCGCCGCGGACCACCTTCTTGGGCAGGCGGTACGCGTAGCTGCGCGGCTCCGGACCGAAGACCGTGCCCCCGCCGCGCCAGAGCGGGTTCCGAGCCTCGCCGACACGCGCCCGGCCCGTACCCTTCTGCCGCCACGGCTTCCGGCCGGTCCCGCTGACGCGACCGCGCGTCCGGGTGGCGTGTGTCCCGCGCCGGCGGCCGGCTTCCTCGCGCACGACCGACTCCCAGATGAGCGCCCCGTGCACCCGACCGGCGAAGACCTCGTCGCTGAGGTCGAGGGCGCCGACCTTCTCGTTCAGACCGTTGACAACGTCAATCGTCATTGCGTCCATCCGGCAGGTCGGGTTCCTACCGACCTCTCCGTCTGCCCTTCGGCGCTTCCGCCGGCGGCTCCGCCGGCTGTCGTCGCGGCGCAACCGCCTTGCGAATGACGACGTAGCCGCCCGGTGCGCCCGGCACCGCGCCGTTGACCACGAGGCGGTGGCTCTCGACGTCGACCGAGATCACGCGCAGGTTGCGCACGGTCACCCGGTCGCCGCCCATCCGACCCGGCGCACGCATCCCCTTGAGAACCCGCGATGGATAGGAGGACTGACCGATGGAGCCCGGAGCGCGGTGGAACATCGAGCCGTGCGTCGCTCGACCGCCGCCGAAGCCGTGGCGCTTCACGACGCCCTGGAATCCCCGGCCCCGGCTGAACCCGCACACGTCCACCTGATCGCCCTCCGAGAAGAGGGAAACGAGCACCGGCTCCCCCGCCTCGGGCCCCGGCCCGTCTCCCGTGCCGAGCGCCACTTCCTTCCGGATGCGCGTGGGCGGAACGCCCGCGCGGGCATAGAGGCCCGCGACCGGCTTCGAGACACGCGGCGTGCGGTCCTCGACGAGGCCGATCTGCACGGCCCGGTAGCCGTCGCGGTCCACATCCTTGCGCTGAACCACCACGCAGGGACCTGCCGTGAGCACGGTCGCGGGCTGCGCGGCCCCGTCCGCGGCGAACACCTGCGTCATCCCGACCTTGCGGCCGATGATTCCCGTCACCATCGCACCGGCCCCCGACCGCAAGCCTGCCCCCTCACGCTACCCGTGCTCCTTCCCGAACGCCTTGATCTCGACGTCCACGCCCGCCGGCAGGTCGAGCTTCATGAGCGCGTCGACGGTCTGGGACGTCGGCTCGAAGATGTCGATCAGTCGCTTGTGCGTGCGAATCTCGAACTGCTCGCGCGACTTCTTGTCGACGTGCGGCGAACGCAGCACCGTCCACTTGTTCTTGTCCGTCGGCAGCGGAATCGGACCCGCGAGCCGCGCTCCGCTTCGCCTGGCCGTATCGACGATCTCCGTCGCGGACTGGTCCAGGACGCGATGGTCGTAGGCCTTCAACCGAATCCGGATCTTTTCGCTGAACGTCGCCATCGTGCGGTGCATCCCGCCTGTGTTCATCCGGGGCTCCGCCCCGAGGGGCGTCCCCGGTCCCAGGCTTCTACTCCACGATATCCGTGATGGTTCCCGAGCCGACGGTCCGGCCGCCCTCTCGAAT
>JAPOVI010000270.1 GCA_026708265.1 Acidobacteriota bacterium | reverse complement strand
GCGCGCGCGGCGCCGTCGCTTCATCGCGCGCTTGCCCGCCACGGCGCCCCGGCCGCACCCGGGCGGGCGGCGCGATTCGGTCATCGGCGGCATCTCCGTCCGGAATCCCCATGCCCCATAATGGCGCGGTGCGCATGCTGAGCCGCGCGGCCGAACTTGCCGCAGGGCTCGGTTTCGGCGCCGGGAGGACCGGCGCCGGAGCCGGTTCCCGGCGCCCGGACGCCGGCGTCGTCGCGACCGCCGCCCTCCTCGTCGTCGGCTGCGGCGCGGCGCTCTCGATCGACGTCGTGCGAACGACGTACGGCATCAAGGGCGACGAGGCGACCTACGTCGCCATGGCCCTCAGCGTCGCGTACGACGGCGACCTCGTCTACGAGGCGCGGGACGTCGAGCGCTTCTACCAGATCTATCATGACGGCCCGCAGGGCATCTTCCTGAAGCAGGGAGGCGGGGACCGTCGCGCCGGCGATCGGCTCTACTACGGCAAGGCCTACATCTACTCCGTTCTGGCGGCGCCGTTCGTGCGGCTCGCGGGGCTCAACGGAATGCTGGCGTTCCACGTCGCGCTGCTCTCGGGAGCCGTCCTGCTCGGTTACCTGTTCCTTTCCGCGCGGTCGCCGCGGCGCTTCTCGCTGCCGTACGCCCTCGGCTTCTTCGCCGTCACCGTCGTGCCCGTGCATGCCGTGTTCCTGAGCTCCGAGACGCTGCACGTCGCCGGGGTGGTCTGCGCGTACTTCCTCTGGTTCTACAAGGACGTGTCGCGGCCGGGAGCCCACGGCGCGGCCGCTGTCCTGCGAGGGCGCTGGACGGACATCGCGGCCGCCGTGGTCCTGGGCGTCGTCACGTTCTCGAAACCGCTGAACGTCCTGCTCATCGCGCCGCCGGTGCTGGCCGCCTGGGGAAGGCGCCGCTTCGGAGCCGGCCTGCTCGTGGGCACGGCGTTCGTCCTCACCGTTGCCGCGGGCTTCGCGGTCAACGCGCTCATCACGGGCGAGGTGAACTACCAGGGGGGCGAGCGGAAGACCTTCTACGGCACGTTCCCCTTCGAGCGCGAGGGGGCGACGTTCCGCGATCTCGGCATCGGCATGACCACGAACGAGGTGGTCGTGGAGGAGGCACTCGATCCGGTCGGCTTCCTCAGGCTCCTCGGCACCAATCTCTGGTACTTCGCAGCCGGACGGCACTTCGGGTTCGTACCGTTCTTCTTCCCGGGCATCGTGGCCGTCTGGCTCTTCCTCCGGGACCCCACCAATCGCTCGCTGCGGGGCTGGCTCATCCTCGGCACCGCGGCGGCGACGGCGGTGGGCACGGTCGTCTTCATGCCGTACACCTGGTCCGGGGGAGGCGGACCGTCCGGCAATCGCTACTTCCTGAGCATCTACCCGGCGCTGCTCTTCCTCACGCCGCGCCTCGCCTCGTTCCGACCGGTGGCGGCGGCGTGGATCGGCGGCGGGCTCTTCACGGCGCACGTCGTGCTGAATCCGTTCGTCGCGGCCAAGCAGCCCTACCGCAACGCCGAGGCCGGACTGGTGCGCGCGCTCCCGGTGGAGCTGACGATGGTCAACGACCTGCCGATCAACCTCGATGCGCCGCGCGCACGCGTCGCGTACGGCGATCCGGCGCTGCTGCTGTACTACCTGGACCGCAACGCGTACCGGCCGGAGCCTCCGGGCATCTGGATCGCGGCGGAGCGGCGGGCGGAGCTCGTCGTGTGCAGCGGGCCCCCGATCGCGGAGGTGACGGTCACGCTCCTGTCCCGGGTTGCCAACACGGTCGAGGTGAGCCTGGGGGGAGCGACGGAGCACGTGGAGCTGGCGCCGGGCGTTCCCCGCGACGTCATCCTGCGGCCGCGGGGCGTCTACTCGCGGCACAGTTGGGCGTATCTACTCTCCGTCAGGACGGACACGGGGTTCGTTCCGCGCCTGGTCCGGCCGGGTTCCGGCGACAGCCGCTATCTCGGGGTGGCGTTGCGGATGACTCCCCGCTTCGGAGGGAGCGGCCCGTCGCTGCACGGCTTGTGAGCGTCCGCGTGGCGGGGCGCGGGCGCATGGTGTAGACTGGCCGCCCGCCGGCGTATGCCCTACCAGAGCACGCTCGAAGCGCGGCTGGCTCGCAAGGCCACGCGCGCCATCAAGACGTTCGACCTCATCGAGGACGGCGACCGCGTGATGGTCGGCCTGTCCGGCGGCAAGGACAGTTGGGCCCTGATGAGCCTCCTCGACGCGCTGCGGCGCCGGGCGCCCGTCCGGTTCTCGCTCGTTGCCGTCAACGTCGACTCGGGCTACACGGACTACCGGCACGAGGTCATCTCACGGACGTGCGAGGCCCGGGGGTGGGAGTACCGCATCGAGCACACGTCGATCGGCGACATCATGGACGACGTGCTCGACGCCGACGCCACTCCCTGCTCCCTCTGCGCGCGGTTGCGCCGGGGCGTGCTGTACCGGCTGGCATCCGAGGTCGGGGCCACCAAGATCGCGCTCGGACATCATGCGGAAGACTTCGTCGAGACCCTGCTGCTCAACCTGTTCTTCGCGGGGTCGCTGAAGGCGATGCCGGCGCGCCTGCTGTCCGACGACCGGCGTCACGTCGTCATCCGGCCGCTCGTCTACGTGTCGGAGGACGAGGCGCGCGCCTATACGCGGGAGCGCGGGCTGGAGGTCATCGGGTGCTGCTGTCCGGTCTGCGGCGACCTGAGCCTGAAGCGGCAGCGCATCAAGCGCTGGCTGCTCGATCTCGAGCGCGAGCACCCGGGGATCAAGCAGTCCATGCTGCGCGCGTTGGGCAACGTGGCTCCTCGCCACCTGCTCGACACGCGGCTGAATCCGGCCGCCGAGCTGCGGGCCGAGGTCGCCGCGGCGGATGCCCCGACGCGGGCGGGGATGGCCGCGCCCTGACCGCGGACCGGTTTCCGTCCGTGCTCCGTTCGCGATGCGAGCCGTCATACAGCGCGTCCGGTCCGCGTCGGTCACGGTCGACGGAGTCGTCGTCGGCCGCATCGCGCGCGGCGTCGTCGTGCTCGTCGGCATCGGACGGGGCGACGGGGCGGCCGATATCGCCTACGTCGCGCGCAAGATCCGCGAGTTGCGGCTGTTCGAGGATGAAGGAGGGCGCCTGAACCGCTCGCTCACGGAGGTCGGCGGGGCGGCGCTCGTCGTGTCTCAGTTCACGCTCTACGGCGACTGCCGGCGCGGACGCCGCCCGTCGTTCGATGCGGCGGCGCCCCCGCAGGCCGCGCGTGCGGTGTACGAGGCACTGGTCGGCGCCCTGCAGGACGACGGGACGCACGTGGCGACCGGGATGTTCCAGGCCATGATGGACGTGAGCCTCGTCAACGACGGTCCGGTCACCGTGCTGCTCGACAGCCGGCGCCAGTTCTAGGGGCTTGCGCCGCAGAACGTCAACAGAGTGGAGTGCCGCGGCGCAAGCTCCCAGGGCGGTGGGGGCTGGGGCCGAACACGGAGCCTGCGACGGGTTGGGCGGCGCTAGGAGACGACCTGCCGCGCTGCAGTGGTTGCATGGGCAGAGGGCGTGCGGCGGAGCGGCCGATGACGGCGGGACAACTCACGACCCTGGCCCTCGCCGGCGAGTCGCTGCTGGCGGTGGGGGCGGTGGCCTGGATCCGCTGGCGCGCCCTCCCGGCGGCGTGGGCGGACGGCTCTCGGGCCCTCGCCGTGCTCGTCGGGCTGGCCGCCGCGGCCGTGCTCGTGGCGGTGAACCTCGCTCTCCTCTGCCGCGCGCCGGACGTCCCGGGCGTCCGCTCCGTCCGGCGTCTCTACCGTGACACCCTGCGGCCGCTGTTCGCCACGGTCGGGCTTCGTGACGTCGCGGTCATCAGCGTCGCGGCGGGTGTCGGGGAGGAGCTGCTGTTCCGTGGGGCCCTCCAGGCGGAGGCGGGTCTGGCGACGGCGAGCGTCGTGTTCGGGCTCCTCCACATCGGAGGGCGCGACACGGAGGTGTTCGGCGCCTGGGTGATGGTGATGGGGGCCGGTCTCGGATGGCTCGCCGTGGTCACCGGCGGGCTGCTCGCGCCGATCGTGGCGCACAGCGTCTACGATGCGGCGGCGATCGCCTACTGCCGCTGGGGGCCGGTGTGCCGCGCCGTGCGGCGACTCGACGCGCCCGGTCGACGGGACGCGGTCACCGGCGCCGGGGAAGGCGGCTAGGCCCCGGGCGGCGGGAGCGAGAGGTAGCGACGGATGCGAGCGCGAGAGATCGCGGGCGCCCTTGCGGCGACGGCGTTGCTGTCGGTGTCCGGCCCGGCCGCCGCGCAGCAGCGGCCCCTGGTTACCGAGGACCCCGAGACGGTCGGCGAAGGACTCGTCCTCGTCGAGGCGGGCGTCGACCACGATCGCGATCGACGCTACGTCGTCTCGGGGCTGGGCGGACACCTCACCAGCTTCCCGCGGTTGGGGATCAGCGTCGGCCTGAGCCCGATTGCGGAGTTCCAACTCGACGGGATGTCCATCAACCGCCTGCAGATCACGCGCCGGGTGCCCGCGCCGTTGTCGGGGATGCTGCAGGTGGACGGCGATCGGGCAGAAAGCTTCGAGGATCTCGTCATCGGCATGAAGGTGCGCCTCGTCGGCGAACGCACGGTGCTGCCGGGGCTGGGGTTCCGGTTCGCGACGAAGCTGCCCAACGCCGGCAACGAGGACGGCCTGGGGCTCGATACGACGGACTTCTTCGGTTCGGTCCTGGCCGGGAAGACGATCCGCTCGACCCGCTTCGTGTTCAATCTCGGTCTGGCCATACTGGGCGACCCGACGCGCGGGGATCGGCAGAACACCACGCCGACGTACGGATTCTCCGTCGCGCACGCCATAGCCCGCGGGGTCGAGATCGTCGCCGAGATGGTCGGCCGCGCCAACGTGCGGCGCGGCGCACCGCCGCCGGGAACGGGGAGCGCCGGTGCGGCTCGTCTGGGCGGGCGCATCACGCGCGGACCGGTGAGGCTCGACGCCGCGCTGGCGTACGGGCTCACGCCCAACGAGGGATCGGTCGGCGCCACGGTGGGCCTCACCTGGGTCTTCCGGGCGTTCACCCTGCAATGAGCGGCCCTCCCGAGCTCGCCTTCGTCAAGGCGCAGGCCTACGGCAACGACTTCCTCTTCGTCGAGGCGGACGAGGTCGAGGGCGCCGACCCTGCCGCCCTGGCCCGCGCGGCCTGTCATCGGACGCGCGGCATCGGCGCCGACGGGCTGATCCGCTACCGTCGGACCGCGGACGGGGCCGTGATGACGCTGGTCAACGCCGACGGGAGCCCGGCCGAGGTCTCGGGCAACGGCGTGCGTTGCCTGGGTGCGATGCTGGCCGCGGGCCGGGCCGCCGCCGCGGGGCGGGACGGGGAGTCCGCAGCGCCGGGCGCGGAGTTCGCCGTCGGCACCGACGCGGGGGTCAAGCGGCTGGTGCTGCTCGCCAGCGAGCCCCCGCGCTACACGTTGCGCGCCGCGATGGGCGCGCCGCGAGACCTGCGGCGGCGGACGCTCGACGTCGAGGGCGAGCAGGTCGCGGCGGTGGTGCTGTCGGTCGGCAACCCGCAGTGCGTCGTGCTGACGCCGGCGCTCGACGAGGAGCGCTTCCGCCGGCTGGGGCCGCGGCTGGCGGGGCATCGGGAGTTTCCCGCGGGGACCAACGTCGCGTTCGTGGAGGTGCAGCGGGCCGATCGGGTGCGGGTCCTCATCTGGGAGCGAGGCGTGGGGCCGACGGAGGCGTCGGGCACCGGGGCCTGTGCTTCGGCCGTCGCGGCGGCGGCGTTCGGCGGCGCGGCTCGCCGTCTCGACGTGGCTGCCCCCGGCGGGACCCAGCGGGTCGAGTGGACGGACGACGGAATCTGGCTCACCGGCTGGGCCGAGATCACGGCTCGCGGTCGCTGGGCGCGGCGGCCGGAGGCCGACTGAAGCATCCGCGTACGGCAGCGGCGGGCCATGTCGCAGCTTCTCCGCGGTGCGGGCCGGGATCCGGCGCCGGCCCGTTGTAGTACGATCCCCGCCGGCCGGCACGAGGCTTGAATGCCTTGGCCGGCATGAAGTGGCTGGCCCCGCAGGACAGGCCTCGCGAGAAGCTCGGTCGGCTGGGCGCGGCGGCGCTCGGCGACAACGAGTTGCTCGCTGCCGTTCTCGGTCACGGGTTTCAGCACGAGAACGCCCTGGACCTGGCGAACCGCGTCCTGGGGCTTGCCGGCGGGCTGCACGGACTGACCCGCGTGCTCGACGGGCACCTCCGGGCGGTGACGGGCATCGGGCCGGCGACGGCGGCGCGGATTCTCGCGGCCATCGAGCTCGGGCGGCGGACGCTCCGCGTGCCGGAGGAGCGCGCGTTGCTCGACTGCCCGCGGGAGGTCGCCGCCTTCCTGCTTCCCCGCTACGGAGCGCGGGCGGTCGAGCAGTTCGGCGTCGTGCTCCTCGACACGCGACACCGCGTCGTGCGCGTGGCGGTGCTGTCGGTGGGCACGCTCGATGCCAGTCTCGTGCACCCGCGAGAGGTGTTCCAGACCGCGGCCGCCGGCGGGGCCGCCGCCATCGTCGTCTTTCACAACCATCCGTCGGGCGATCCGGCGCCGAGTCCGGATGACATCGCGCTGACCGCCCGGCTGGTCGAGGCCGGAGGCATCATGGGGATTGAGGTGCTGGACCATCTGATTCTCGCCGACGCCAGTTACTACAGCTTCAAGGAGGCTGGGCGCTTGTAGACGGCCGGCGCCCCCGGCCCCGAAGGTCTCGCCGCCGGCCGCCGACCGCAGGAACCACCCGTGGCGCGCATCCTGTACATCGACTGCTACTCCGGTGCTGCCGGAGACATGTTGCTCGGCGCTCTGCTCGACGCCGGGCTGCCGCTCGCCGAATTGCGCGCGCTGGTGGCCACGCTCGATCTGTCGGGGGTCGCGGTGGAGGCGGATCGGGTCGACCGGGCCGGCATCGGCGCAACGCGGTTCCGGGTCCTGGTGGATGGCGCGTCCGCCGAGGCTCCCGAGCCTGGCCACGGCCCCGAGCGCGGTCACGGCCACGAGCACGGCCACGGGCACCGCCATGACCAGGGCGGCCAGCTCGGTCGCGAGAGAGGCCCCGGCCACGAGCACGGCGACGGCCACGAGCATGGCCACGGCGCGCACGGTCATGGCCAGGGGCACGGAGGCGGACGTGGCCACCCTCATCGCAGCCTGTCCGCCATCGTCGCCATCGTCGAGCGGTCGGGTCTCTCGGCCGCCGCCCGGGAACGTGCGGTGACCCTGTTCACGCGGTTGGCGGAGATCGAGGCCGGCATCCACCAGGTGCCGGTGGAGGAGGTGCACCTGCACGAGGTGGGCGCGGTCGACTCGATCGTGGACATCGTCGGCTCGGTGTTCGCCCTCGAGTGGTTCGCGCCCGACCGCATCGTCGCCTCGCCCCTCAACGTCGGCTCGGGCACCGTCCGCTGCGAGCACGGAGAGCTGCCCGTGCCGGCGCCGGCGACGGTCCGGCTCGTCCAGGGTGCGCCCATCTACTCGAGCGGTCCCCCCGTCGAGCGGCTGACGCCCACCGGCGCCCTGCTCGTCACCGGCTACGCGGCGAGCTACGGGGGCGTCCCCACGATGACGGTGCGGAACGTCGGCTACGGGGCGGGCCGGCGGGACCTCGCCGGGACGCCCAACGCGTTGCGCGTCCTGATCGGGGACGACGGAGCCGGTGACGCCGGTGCGGTGGTCGAGCGGGTGGCGGTCGTCGAATGCGAGATCGACGACATGAACCCGCAGATCTACGGGGTGCTGATGGATCGGCTCCGGGCCGCGGGCGCCGTGGATGCCTACTACACGCCGATACAGATGAAGAAGAACCGGCCGGGTACGCTCGTGACCGTGCTTGCCGCCCCCGACCGGCGTCACGCCGTGAGCGAGGTGCTGTTCGCGGAAACGACCACGCTCGGCGTCCGGACGTCGGAGACGACCCGCGAGTGCCTCGAGCGCCACCTGGTCGAGGTGGAGACGCCGCTAGGGACGATACCGATCAAGGTGGCGCGGCGGGGGGGCGCGGTGCTCAACGCGGCGCCCGAGTTCGAAGACTGCGTGCGGGTGGCCGAGACGCACGGGATGTCCGTGAAGCAGGTGCACGCAGTCGCAATGAAGGCGTACCTCGATGTCCACTGACGGCGGCCGGTCATCCGAGGCAAGTGCGTGATGTCCAAGTTCTATCTGACGACGGCCATCGACTACGTCAACAACCGTCCGCATCTCGGGACGGCGTACGAGAAGGTCGCGGCCGACGTCATCGCCCGTTACAAGCGGCTGTGCGGCGTTTCTACCCGTTTCGTGATGGGCAACGACGAGCACTCGCAGAACGTCTACCAGCGGGCGCAGGAGCTCGGTGTCGAGCCGCTCGCGTTCTGCGACCGGATGGAGGCGGAGTTCCGCGACGTATGGCAGCGCCTCGACATCTCGTTCGACGACTTCATCCGCACCACCCAGCCGCGCCACCGCGCGGCGGTGACCCGGCTCGTCTCGCGGATCGCGGAGGCGGGCGACCTCTACGAAGGAGACTACGAGGGCTGGTACTGCGTGTCGTGCGAATCGTTCAAGCCGGAAAAGGACCTGGTCGACGGCCGCTGCCCGATCCATCAGCGGGAGCCCGAGTGGCTCAAGGAGAAGAACCACTTCTTCCGCCTGTCCCGCTACCGCAAGCCGCTGCTCGACCACTACGCCGGCAACCCGCAGTTCCTGGAACCGGAGATCCGGCGCAACGAGATCCTGCGGCTGCTCGAGGCCGGCGTCGAGGACATCTCGATGAGCCGGGCCGGACAGCTCTGGGGCATACCGCTGCCGGCCAACCCGGCGAGCGTCGTCTACGTCTGGGCCGACGCTCTCATCAACTACGCCTCGGCCGTCGGCTACGGCACGGACGAGGAGCTGTTCGAACGCTGGTGGCCCGCCGATCTGCACGTCATCGGCAAGGACATCACCCGTTTCCATTGCGTGGTCTGGCCGGCGATGCTGATGAGCGCCGGCGTGCCGCTCCCGCGGCAGGTGTTCGGGCACGGATGGGTCCACTGGAAGGGCCAGAAGATGAGCAAGTCGCTCGGGACGGCCGTCGATCCGCTCGAGGCGGCGGAACGGCTCGGCCCCGACCCGTTGCGGCTGTACCTGACCCGCGAGATAGCGTTCGGCCAGGACGGCGACTTCACCTGGGATCGCTTCGAGGAGCGCTACAACGTCGATCTGGCCAACAACCTCGGCAACCTCGTGAGCCGCCTCGCGTCGATGGCGCGGCGCTACCGGCAGGGGCGCCTCGTCTCGCCGGCCGCGCCTCCGGGGCCCCTGGCCGAAGCCGCCGCCGGCGCGGTGGCGGACTATCGGCAGGCCATGGACGCCTTCGCCCTGCACCGCGGGGTCGCCGCGGCGTTCGACGTAGTGGACCGGGCGAACGAGTTCATCACCGCGTCCGAGCCATGGGTGCTGGCGCGCAAGCCGGAGCGGGTGGCGGATCTCGACCGGTGTCTGTTCGACGTCGGTGAGGCGGTGCGCATCGCGGCCCTGCTGCTGACGCCCTTCATGCCGGGGTCCTGCCGGGAGGTGCTGCGGCGGGTGGGGGAGACGCGCGACGAGGGCGCGTTGCAGCTCGACCGCGACGCGGTGTGGACGGCGCCGCCGGGGGCGGAGCGCAGGGTAGTGGCTGGAGACGCGCTCTGGCCACGGATCGAGCCGGGGAAGCCCGCTCCCGGGAGGGCGGCCGCGCCGAGGCGCGCCGGCCCGGCGACTCGGTTGCCCCCGATTCCGGCCCGCGATTCCGGGCCCGGGAGGGCGGTGCGCCCGGCGGTCCCCGACCAGGGGCAATCGGCGCCGACCCGCCAGCGGTCGGCCGTGAAGAAGGAGGGGCGGGAGTCCATGAGCGCAGACGAACAACCCGGGCGGGTGGCAGAGACCCCGCCGCCGTCGGAACCGGCGGCTGCGGAGGCGAAGCCGGCGGCTGCCCCCCCGGTGACGGAGACGGCGCGCATCTCGTTCGACGAGTTCATGAAGGTCGACCTGCGCGTCGGGCGGGTCGTGCAGGCCGAGGCGGTCCCGAAGTCGAAGAAGCTCCTGCGGCTCGAGATCGAGGCGGACGGCGTGCGGCAGGTCATCGCCGGCCTCGCCAGGGCGTACTCCCCGGAGGCACTCGTCGGCCGCCACGTGATCTTCGTCGCCAACCTCGAGCCGGCCCGGTTGATGGGGCTCGAGTCGAACGGCATGGTCCTGGCGGCCGTCGACGCGAACGGCGAGCCGGTCCTCCTGGCGGTCGACGATCCCGCGCGGGCCAGCGCCGGGGCGAGGGTGCGGTAAGGGGAGGTCCGTGATCGACTCCCACTGTCACCTGGCGGACGAGGCCTTCGACGGCGACCTCGAGGCGGTCGTCGACCGGGCGCGGGACGCGGGGGTCGACACCGCGCTCTCGATGGTCGACCCGACCAGCGAGGCGGAGGCGCGCCGCGCCGCGCGCGCGGCCGGGTTGTGGCCGGCTCTGCGCTTCGCGGTCGGCGTCCACCCGCACCAGGCGGGCGAGTTCGCGGCGGATCCGGCCGGCGCCGAGGAGGCCGTGCGGCAGGCGCTGGAGGCCACGCCCCGGGTGGCGGCGATCGGGGAGATCGGGCTCGACTACCACTACGACTTCGCGCCCCGCGCGCTGCAGCGCGAGGTCTTCGCGCGGCAACTGCGCCTTGCCCGCAGTCTTCGGCGCCCGGTGGTGATCCACACGCGCGACGCGGACGACGACACCATCGACGTGCTGCGGGCCGAGGGCGGCGGCGCGGTGTCGGGAGTGCTGCACTGCTTCACGGGCGACGCGGCGTTCGCCCGGCGGGGGCTCGACCTCGGGCTCCACGTCTCGTTCTCGGGCATCATCACCTTCCGCAACGCCGACACCGTGCGCGAGGCAGCCGCGTCCGTGCCGGCCGACCGGCTGTTGGCGGAGACCGACGCGCCGTATCTGGCGCCGGCGCCGCACCGGGGGAAGCGCAACGAGCCGGCGTGGGTCGCAAGGGTCGTCGAGACCCTGGCCGAGGTTCGCGGCAGCACTCCGGGTCGCATCGCGGACGAGTCGGCCGCCGCCTTCGCGGCGCTCGTGGGCGGGGTGCCGTGAATGCTGCTAAAGGCTTGGCCTGTTGACACTTGCAGAGAGAGTGTGGTCAGATAGCGGGCGCGTGAACCCAGTGCTCAAATCGTCGGCTCCCGCCGACCTGGCGCAGATCTTCGAGCCGATTCGGGCCGACCTCGATGCCGTCGAAGAAGCCTACGCCACCCATATCCAGTCGCGCGTCGAGCTGATTCCGCAGATCGCCCGCTACATCCAGTCGAGCGGCGGCAAGCGCGTGCGGCCGGCCCTGCTGCTGATGGCGTCCCGGCTGAGCGGCTACGACGGGGACCGGGCGGTGCTGTACGCGTCCGTCGTCGAGTTCATCCACACCGCGACGCTGGTGCACGACGACATCATCGACGACGCCGAGGAACGCCGCGGGCGCATGGCGGTCCATTCGCGGTGGGGCAGCGACATCACCGTTCTCCTCGGCGACTACCTGTACATCAAGTCGATGGGAATGGCCCTCACGCACGACTCGATCGACATCGTGCGCCTGTTGTGTGACGTGACGCTGCGCATGATCGAGGGCGAGTTGTACCAGTTGACCAAGGCCGGGGACGCCGACATCTCCGAGGACGAGCACTTCGAGATCATTCGACGCAAGACGGCCTACCTGTTCGGCGGCGCGGCCGAGATCGGCGGCCGGCTGGGCACGGGCGACCGCGAGCGGCAACAGGCCCTGCGCGAGTACGGCTTCAACCTCGGCATCGCGTTCCAGCTCGTCGACGATCTGCTCGACTTCACCGCGGATCGCGCCGCCCTGGGCAAGCCGGTCGGCGGCGATCTGCGCGAGGGCAAGGTCACGCTGGCCGCGATTCACCTGCTGCGGCGCACCGGCGGCAACGGTCGCGCCGGCGAGCTGATCCGCTCGGCCGTCAACGATCGCACCATCTCGGTGGAGTCGTGGCGCGAGCTCTCGGCGCTGCTCCGGGAGCATCGGGCCATCGACTACGCCTACGGCAAGGCCGTCGAGTACGCGTCGGCCGCCAAGCGCTACCTGAACGCCTTCCCTCCCTCGGCCGAGCGCGACGCCCTGCTGGCTCTCCCGGACTACGTGCTCGCCCGCGACCGCTGACGGGCGGCGATGCCCGCCGACCGCGCCCCGAACCCGGCACGGGACGACGCCCGGCGGCGGGTGGACGAGCTCCGGCAGCAGATCACGTACCACCAGCACCGCTACTACGTGCTCGACGATCCGGAGATCGGCGACGGCGAGTTCGACGCGCTGCTCCGGGAGCTTGAGCGCCTGGAAGCGGAGCACCCCGATCTCGTCCACCCCGACTCACCGTCGCAGCGTGTGGGGGGGGCGCCCCGGGACGGCGTGGAGAAGGCCCCGCATTCCTCGGCCATGCTCAGTCTCGAGAACGCCTTCGACGATGCCGATCTCCGGGACTTCGACCGCCGGGCGCGCGACGCGCTCTGCGCCGACGTGCTCGACTACGTCGGCGAGCTCAAGCTCGACGGCGTGTCGATGGCGGTGCGCTACCGGGCGGGGCGCATCGTCCTCGCCCTGACGCGAGGGGACGGCGAGCACGGCGAGGTGATCACGCCGAACGCCAGGACGCTGCGCACGCTGCCGCTCGCGATCCCCATCGCGAGGCTCGAGCGTTCCGGCCTCCCGCACGACTTCGAGGTGCGTGGCGAGGTCGTGATGCCCAAGGAGGCGTTCGCCCTGCTCAACGAACGGCAACGAGCCCGCGCCGCCACCACGTACGCGAACCCGAGGAACGCCGCGGCCGGCTCGATTCGCATGCTCGACCCGTCTGCCACCGCCTCGCGGCGGCTCGACTTCTACCCGTACTTCCTCCTGGTCGCCGGCGCGCCGGCGTACGACTCGCACTGGGCCTCGCTGGAGGCGCTCGCGGCGGTCGGCTTCAAGGTGAACCGTATCCGCAGCAGGCTTCACGGGCTCGAGGAGATGCTTGCGTTCCGGGACGACTGCATGCGCCGGCGGGAGGAGTTGCCCTACGAGATCGACGGGGTCGTCTTCAAGCTGGACTCGACGGCCGACTGGCGGCGTGTCGGCGCGACGTCGAAGTCGCCCCGCTGGGCGGTAGCCACGAAGCCCGCGGCCGGGCAGGCCGAGACGGTCGTGGAGGGGATCGACGTGCAGGTTGGCCGAACCGGCGCCATCACGCCCCGGGCGCTGCTTCGCCCCGTCGAGGTGCGCGGCGTGACGGTGTCGCGGGCGACCCTTCACAACGCGGACGAGATCGCCCGCCTGGGGCTCGAGATCGGCGACCGCGTGATTGTCGAACGAAGCGGCGACGTGATTCCGAAGGTCGTTCGGGTGGTGGCGCAGGGTCCGAATCGGCGTCCGTTCCGGATGCCCGCCGCCTGTCCGAGCTGCGCCTCTCCCGTCGTGCGCGAGGCGGAGGAGGTGGTGGTGCGTTGCGTGAACGTCAGCTGCCCCGCCCGGCTGAAGGAGTCGATTCTCCATTTCGCCCGGCGCACGGCAATGGACGTCGACGGCGTCGGCGAATGGCTGGTCGACGATCTCGTGGAGCGCGGTCTGGTTCGAGACCTGGCGGACCTGTACGAGCTTCGGAAGGACCAGTTGGCGGACACCGAGAAGCGGGGTTCGCTCGGGGAGGAAAGGGCAGCCGAGCTCTCCGGGTCCCTGGCCTGCGCATGGCGTGAGGCGGCGCTGGATCGCGTGCTGTACGCGCTCTCGATTCCGGGCGTTTCCAGGCACCGGGCGAAGCTGCTGGCAGATCGTCTGGGCACCCTCGATCGGATCGCCTCCGCTGCCGTCGAGGACTTGACGCTGGTGCAGGGGATCAGCCGACAGAGCGCGGTCGCCATCCAGGCGTTCTTCACTGCGCCCGACGTAGGCGACTTCGTCGTGCTCGTCGCGCGATCGGGTCTGCCCCGCGATTCGGCGGCGGAGGGCGCGGCGGCGGAGGGCGCGGACCCGGCGGTGCGGGGCGCGGGCCCGGCGGCTCACTCCCCGCCGGAGCCCGTGCCCGCGGGCACGCCCTCACAGGAAGGGGAGGGCCGGCTTCGAGCTTTCGTGCGACGCTACTCCGAGTACGTGGAAGGCATGGGACGGGACCTGGCCGACAGGTTGATCGACCACGGCCTCGTGCGGGCCCCCGGTGACCTCAGCCGCCTCACGGCGGAGCAACTGGCGCGCATCCCCATGCGCGCTCGATTGGGCGAGCAGGTCGCGGACCGGATCCGGAAGGGGCTGGCGCGGTCCCGGAAGGCCGGGCTCGAGCGATTGATCTTCGGTCTGGGGATCCGCCATGTCGGCGAACGCACGGCGGCCCTGCTGGCAGAGCGCTTTCGGACCCTCGACCGCATGGCCGCAGCCTCCGCGGAGGAACTGGAGCAAGTGGCCGAGGTCGGTCCGCGAATCGCCCAGTCGATCCGCGCGTTCTTCGCGGCGCCCCGGAATCGGGACCTGATCGAGCGGCTGCGCGGGCACGGCCTGAACTTCGGGGAGGTGTCGGAGGACGTCGACCGGGCGACGCCACTGGCCGGCAAGGTCTTCGTGCTGACCGGCACGCTGCCCGTCATGACGCGGGACGAGGCCAGAGCACGCATCCAGGCGGCGGGCGGGAGGGTCAGCGGTTCCGTCAGCCGGAAGACGGACTACGTGGTGGCGGGGGAGAGCCCGGGCTCGAAGCTCGATCGGGCACGGGCCCTGGCCGTCGAGGTGCTGGACGAGGGCGGGCTGCAGGCGCTGCTCGGGAGCGAGGGCGGCGAGGCTGGAGACGAGCCGTGAAGCAGACGATCCTGGTGATCGACGACGAGGCCGCCATCCGCGACTCGCTGCGCATGATCCTGGAGTACGACGGCTACGACACCCTGCTGGCGCGCAGCGGCCAGGAGGGCCTCGAGCGCGTGGCGCGGGACCGGCCGGACCTGGTGCTGCTCGACGTCAAGATGCCGGGTCGCGACGGGCTGGAGATCCTGCGCGAGCTGCGCGAGCTGGACGAGCTGCTGCCGGTGGTCATGATCTCCGGCCACGGCACGGTGAGCACGGCGGTGGAAGCGACGAAGCTGGGGGCGTTCGACTTCCTGGAGAAGCCGCTGTCGAGCGAGCGGGTGCGCCTGAGCTTGCGCAACGCGCTGAATCAGCGCCGGCTGACGGCCGAGAACCGGAGCTGGCGACGGGCCGCCGAGGTGCGGCACGAGATGATCGGCGCCAGCGCCGCGCTGGCGCGCGTGACGGAGGAGATCCGCCGCGCCGCCCCGGTGCGGAGCGCGGTCCTGATTCAGGGCGAGAGCGGGGTGGGAAAGGAGCTGGTCGCTCGCGCCGTCCACCGCAACGGCCCCCGGGCGCGGGAGCGCTTCGTGCAGGTCAACTGCGCCGCGATCCCCGACGATCTGATCGAGTCGGAGCTCTTCGGGCACGAGAAGGGCTCGTTCACCGGTGCCACCGAGAAGCAGGTCGGCAAGTTCGAGCAGGCGGATCGGGGAACGATCTTCCTCGACGAGGTCGGCGACATGACCCTCCGGACGCAGGCGAAGGTGCTGCGCGTGCTGCAGGAGGGCGAGGTCGAGCGGCTGGGGTCGGCGCGGACGCTCAAGGTGGACGTACGGGTGCTGGCGGCGACCAACAAGGACCTCGACGCCGCCATCGAGAGCGGCGCCTTCCGGGAGGACCTCTACTTCCGGCTCAGCGTGCTCCCGATCCGGGTGCCGCCGCTCCGCGATCGCGCCGCCGACATCCCGTTGCTGGTGCGCCACTTCGCGCACCTGTTCGCGCGCGAGAGCAACTTCCGCCCCAAGCGCTTCACCGACGCGGCGGTCGAGCGCCTCGCCCGCCAGCGCTGGCGGGGGAACGTGCGCGAGCTCAGGAACTCGGTCGAGCGGCTCATGGTCATGACGCCGGGGGACACGGTCGACGCGGCCGATGTGCAGGAGGTGCTGCGGGTCGACGCGCCGAGGGGCGGCGGGGCCTCGCCCTCCGAAGCGCGGACGCTCCGGGAGTTCAAGGAGCGCAGCGAGCGCGCGTTCCTCGTGGCCAGGCTGCGCGAGCTGGGCTGGAACATCTCGCGCACGGCGGAGGAGATCGACACCCCGCGTAGTAATCTCTACAAGAAGCTCGAACAGTACCGCATCAGCCAGGAAACGGATGGTTCGGGGTAGAGCGTCAGTTCTTTGACATTCCGCCGCAGTCGGCCGGACGACCGCTGCGCGCGCGCCGCCGCGGCGCTGCGCGGGGAGGAAAGTCCGAACTCCGCAGGGCAGTGCGCCGGGTAACCCCCGGTCAGGGTGACCTGAAGGAAAGTGGCACAGAAAATACACCGCCCGCCGCGGCCTTCGGGACGCGGCGGGTAAGGGTGAAAAGGTGCGGTAAGAGCGCACCGCGCCGGCCGCAAGGTCGGTGGCAGGCCAAACCCCGCACGGAGCAAGACCAAATAGGGAGGCGCCAGCAGGACGGCCCGTCCGAGGCCTCCGGGTAGGTCGCTCGATCCCGCCAGCGATGGCGGGGCTAGAGGAATGGTCGTCGCCGGGCGTCCGCCCGGTACAGAATTCGGCTTACGGCCGGTCTGCGGCGGAATACTCTCGTCCGCCCGGCGCCCGGAAGGTCTGTCGACCGGCAGGACCGGCGCCCGGACAGGAATGGAGCGAAGGCAATGACCGGACGGCGCTGGGCCCTCCTCGCGACGGGGATCGCGGCGCTCGCGGGCGTCGTCGTCGCGTCGACCCTCGAGGCGCAGCGCCGCGGGCGGCGCGCCGCGGAGCCCGCCCTCACGGTCGAGGAGTACACGCCCCGCTCCACCCTGGTCGTCGAGTCCCATGCGGTGCCCCGCGCCCGCTTCCCGGTCGTCGACGCGCACAGCCACCACTGGCCGGGGTTCACGGCGGCGCGCTGGCAGTCGGTCGTGGAGGAGATGGACGCCCTCAACCTGCAGGTGCTGGTGAACCTGAGCGGGGGTTCGGGGCGGACGCTCCAGCGCGGTCTCGCCACCATCGGGGGCAGTCCCCATCCCGACCGGATGGTCTTCTTCGCCAGTCTCGACTTCCGCGGCGGCGTGCGGCCCGGCTTCGGGGCGCGCGCGGCCGCCCAGCTCGAGCGCGACGTCGCGGCCGGCGCGGTCGGCCTGAAGTTCTTCAAGAACTTCGGCATCGACGTCCGCGACGGCGAGGGCCGGCGGGTCGCGGTCGACGACCCGGAGCTCGATCCGGTCTTCGAGACGGCGGGCCGCCTCGGCATACCGGTGCTGATGCACGTCGGCGAGCCGCAGTCCTTCTACGATCCGGTCGACCGCTTCAACGAGCGCTGGCTGGAGCTGACGCTCCTGCCGGACCGCCGGCTCCCGGCCAGCCGCTATCCGGGCTTCGAGACGATGATGGCGGAGCGCGACCGGCTCTTCGCGCGCCATCCCGGAACCACGTTCATCGCCGCCCACATGGGTTGGCACGCCAACGACCTCGGGCGCCTGGGCGCCCTGCTCGACCGGCTGCCGAACGTCGTCGTCGAGACCGGTGCGATCCTCTACGAGCTGGGCCGGCAGCCGCGCGCGGCGCGGGCCTTCTTCGTGGAGCACCAGGACCGCGTGCTGTTCGGCAAGGACCGCTTCGCGCCGGAGGAATTCCCCTACTACTGGCGCACCTTCGAGACCGCGGACGAGTACTTCGACTACTACCGCCGCTACCATGCGTTCTGGCGCCTGTACGGCATGGACCTGCCCGACGACGTGCTGCGGAAGGTCTACTACGCGAACGCGCTGCGCGTGATCCCGGGCATTTCCCGCGCGCGGTTTCCGTCCCTCCCGGCGGAGTGAACCGAGCCGGCGAACCCCGACGGTCGTTGCCACATGGCCGGCCCCGCGGGGCGCGGTCGCGGGCCGGTCGGCAGATCGCCAGGTCACTCCCTGTGCCTCGCTTCACATACTCTTGACAACCGGCGGCAACGGCGTAACGTAGGCACCTAGAGGGTGGGTCGCGGGGATCTGCCCGAAGGAGGGTTCGTTGATGACCGGCCTACGACGGCGGGCAAGACTCGCGGCGTTGGCGTCGGCGGCGTTCCTCCTGACCGTCCCGAACCCGGTGGCCGCGCAGGACAGCGGCATCGCCGGGGAGGTGACGGACAACACCGGCGGCGTGCTACCGGGCGTAACGGTGGAGGTCGCCAGTCCCGCGCTGATCGAGCAGTCCCGAGTCGCGTTCACGGACGGCTCGGGACGCTACACGTTCACGGCCCTGCGGCCGGGAACCTACACCATGACCTTCTCGTTGCCGGGCTTCTCGACGGTGATTCGGGAGGGCATCGTCCTGACGGCGCAGTTCACCGCCAACATCGACTCGCAGCTCGCGGTGGGCGCGCTCGAGGAGACGGTGACCGTCACCGGGGAGTCGCCGCTCGTCGACGTGCAGCACGTGCAGCAGCAGCAGGTGCTGACGAAGGAAGTGGTCGACGCGCTCCCGATGAACAAGAACTGGGCGAGCATGGCGGTGCTGACCGTCGGCGTGAAGGCCCGGGGACAGGACGTCGGCGGGGCGCGGACGCAGTACCACCCGCTGGTGTCGGCCCACGGCGGCAGCGAGCACGACGGCATGCGCACGATGGACGGCCTGGCGATGGGCAACTTCTCGTGCGGCTACTCGTGCACGACGCTGCAGGGCGACGACGCCGCGACGGAGGAGCTGACGTTCGAGATCGGCGCCGCGTCGGCCGACTCGCAGGGAGGCGGCGTCCGGGTGAACATCATCCCGAAAGAGGGCGGCAACATCTTCAGCGGCTCGGGGTTCATCAACTGGGCCAACCATTCCATGCAGGGCGACAATCTCGGGCAGCGCCTGCTGGACCTGGGGGTGACCTCGCCGGACCGTCTGGAGCGGATCTGGGATGCAAGCGGTGCCCTCGGGGGCCCGATCGTCCGGGACCGCCTCTGGTTCCATACGACGTACCGGGACACGGGCCTGTCGCTGCAGCGGGCGGACGCGTTCTTCGAGTTCGACCCGACGGATAACATCTACGACCCGAACCCGGCCCGCCCGGCGTTCGAGAATTCCTACCAGAAGAGCGTCACCCTGCGCCTGACCTCGCAGGCGACGCAGAACAACAAGTTCTCCGTCTACTACAACGTGGCGCCCCGCCACTACCCCTACCTCTACACGAGCCGCATCCGGCCGCCCGACGCGTCCAGCAACCAGGTGAACCCCATCAATGCCCACACCACGGCCACCTGGACGTCGACCGTAAGCAACCGGCTGCTGCTGGAGGCCGGGATGGGGGCCCAGCTCCAGGACGCCACCACGGAGCCGCTGGATCCGTGCCCCGGCATGACGGATTCCGAGGAGGATTTCTTCTGGGGCTGCACCCGGACGACAGGACTGACGCGCCTGATCGAGCTCTCGGACGGTCGCTGGCTGCGTTCGTGGGGACAGTGGCGGCGCTGGCTGGAGACGCACCGCGCCTACAAGGCGTCGGTGTCCTACGTCACCGGCTCGCACGCCTTCAAGGCGGGCCTCCAGCTCTCGGAGGGCCCGTGGAAGCGGAGCCACTTCTTCGACACCCCGACCGACAGCGAAGGCTTCCTGCTGGACGGCGTCCCGGTGGCGGCGACGATCTACGCCACCCCGTACACCGTCAACCTCAACGTCGACTACGACGGCGGCCTCTACGTCCAGGACGTGTGGACGATGGATCGCCTGACGCTGAACCTTGGGGTACGGCTGGACATCACGCGCCAGTCGGTGCCCGCCCAGGACACCTCGGCCTACCTCGACCTCGAGCCGGGATCGGCCGTCGGCGGATCGTGGGCTCCGAGGAGGACCTACCCCGCCGTGCCGGAGGCGGCGAACTGGAAGGACCTCAATCCGCGGCTCGGGGTGGCCTACGACCTGTTCGGCGACGGCCGGACGGCGCTCAAGGCCTCGCTCAGCAGGTATCTGCAGACCAACACGGTCCACATGAGCGAGAACCTGAACCCGATCATCTCGTCGATCAACAGCACGTCTGTCGCCTGGGACGACCTGAACGGTGACCTGATCGTCGATCCCAACGAGATAGGCGCGTTCGACAACGAGAACTTCGGGCAGTCGAACGTCCAGACGCACTGGGCGGACGACGTCCGGCTGGGCTGGTTCAACCGGCGCCACAACTGGGAGATCTCGGCCGGCTTCGAGCACGAGATCCTGCCGCGGGTCTCGGCCGAGATCTCGTACTGGCACCGCCGGCAGGGCGGCTTCACGGTTCGGGACAACGCGCGGACGACGGCGGCCGACTACGACCCGTACTGCATCACGGTTCCGACGGATCCGCGGCTCGGGGCGATCAGCGGGACGGTGAGCTGCACCGGGCTCGCGGAGGTGTCCGAGGCGGCGTTCGGCAAGCGGTTCAGCTCGATCGACACGGCAGCGAACCTCGGCGTCGGGGTTTCGCAGATCTACGACGGAATCGACATCGCGCTGACGGCCCGGCCGAGCGGCAGCCTCTACATGTACGGGGGCGTCAACTTCGGCCGGACCAAGAGCGACGACTGCTCCGCGCGCATCGACAGCCCGATGGACTCGACGGGCCTCTTCGGCAAGTGGGGCGAGACCGGCGCCGGCGCGGCGGGCGCCGCGTATCCCGTCGGCCGCTTCTGCGCGGTCTCGGAGCCGTTCTACCAGCCGCACTGGAAGTGGACGGGGACGTACACCCTGCCGTGGTACGACATCTCCGTCGCGGGGTCGTACCAGGGCGTGCCCGGCGTAGAGATTCGGGCCATCTATCCGGCGACCAGCGAGGAGATCGCGATGTCGCTCGGGCGTCCGCTCTCGGGCGGCCGCGCGACCCAGAACATCAATCTCATCCAGCCGTACTCGATGTATGGCGACCGCATCAACCAGTTCGACGTCCGGGTCGGGAAGTACTTCGACGTGGGCGACGGGCCGCGGCTGCACCTCTTCCTGGACGCGTACAACCTGACGAACAGCAGCACGTCGACCGAGATCAACACGGTCTACGGACCCGACTGGCAGAAGCCGACGCTGTTCATGCTCGCCCGCTTCATCAAGATCGGGGCGAACTTCACCTGGTAGGAGGCTGACCGGCGGGTTGCCCCACGGCGGGCAACCCGTTCGGTCGAACCGCTTTGCAGGCTGGGCGGGGGCGCAGTTGCCCCCGCCCTCACTTTGTACGGTCTTACCGTGCGAGGGCACGGCGCACGGAGAGGATGGTCTCGACGGTCTCGGCGAGCTGCACCAGCTCCGCGCGTTCGGGGTAGGCGTCGCGTGCCCGGCGCAGCCAGGCGTCGGCCTCTTCGTAGCGATCCAGTCGGACGAGGACGTCCGCGCCGCTGATCCACGCTTCCGCCGCGTAGTCGGGTGCCGTCTCCACCAACCGCTCGTAGTGCGGCAGGGACTCCTCGACCTGTCCGGTGACGCGCAGCGCCTCCGCCAGGGCGAGGCGCGCCTCGAGGTACGCCGGGTCGAGGTCGAGGGCGGCGGTGAACTTCTCGATCGCCTCCCGGTGCCGGCCGCCGGCGTCGAGGATTACGCCCAGGCCGAAGTGCGCGCGGGGAAGGTCCGGGGAGACGCGCAGGGCCATCTCGAACTGCTCGGCTGCGCCCCGCGCGTCGCCGGCGAGGAAGAGCGTGGTGCCGAGCCGGAGGCGCAGGGCGAGGTTGTCCGGGGCGAGCGCGAGGACGCCGCGGAAGATCTCGGCCGCCTCCGCGAACCGGCCGGCCGCGAACGCCTCCAGGCCGCGCTCCTGGTCGTCGAGCGGGGAGTCGAGCAGCCCCGACGCCTGGAGCTCCTCCAGGAGCGGGTCGGCCGGGAAGGTCAGCCCGTCGCCGCGCCGGGCCAGGGTCTCCTCGGCCTTCGCGTCGTCGCCCAGACCGGCGTAGGCGAGCCCCAGCGGATAGTAGAGACTGGTGGCGCCGGGGTCATAGGCCACCGCCCGCTCCAGGTAGTCGACGGCCTGTGCGTAGGACTCGCGGGCCAGGGCGGCGCGACCCGCCCCCGACAGGGCGGCGGCCGATTCCGCGTCGCGCCCCAGCGCCCGCAGGAAGAGCGGCTCCGCCTCGTCCGTGCGGCCGAGCAGGAGGTACACCTCGCCGAGCCAGACGAGGGCCGCGAGGTCGTTCGGCCGCAGGGCGAGGGTACGCTCGAAGTACCTTGCGGCCTCTTCCTGCTCCCCGTCGGTCCGGTAGCGGTGGGCGAGGTAGTACGGCCACCGCGGGTCGGACGGCACGTGCGCGTGGGCGTGCAGGAAGCAGGCCTCGGCGGTCTCGAAGAACTCGGCCACCATCATGATGATGCCGAGCTCGCCGTACGCCGCCGCGAGCTCCGCCGGCGTTGCGCTGCCGCCGGCGAGCAGCTCGTTCACGGCCTCGTAGGGGGCGCGCAGCCGCTCCTGCACCGGCTCGAGCAGGGACGAGAGGTCCGGCAGCGTGACGGGCGGGAGCGATCCGGCGTCCGGCGGCAGGTCCGCGGCGGGTCGCGCCGCGCCGGCCGGCGCCTGCTCCTCGCCAGGGCCGCACCCGGTGCCGGCGAGGGCGAGCGCACCGGCCGCGGCCACGGCCCGCAGGAGGGGCCCGGGGCAGACCGTCATCGTCCCGTGCCCTCCGTGAGCGTGGTGTAGCGGCCGACGGGCACGTCGCCCCATTCCTCCACCCGCCCGCTCGGCCAGGTGACGCGCACCAGAGGCGACTCGGCCGACGGGCCGAGGCCGGCCAGCACGCGGGGATCGTTCGCCGACGCGTAGCTGCCGTCGGAGCGCGCGCGGCGCCAGAGCGTCGATCCGTCCGCCAGGACGATGGCCACCCGCGCGCCGAGCATGTCGCGGGGCGCCTCGCTCCCGAGGAGCCGCAGGCCCAGCCACGAGTTGCGGTTGCCGATGCCGTTGATCAGCAGGCGCACCGGTCCCGCGTCGTTGGCGACGACGACGTCGGTGTCGCCGTCGTTGTCGACGTCGCCGAACGCGGCGCCGCGGCTCACCT